>CANBRQ010000001.1 GCA_947371955.1 Paracoccaceae bacterium
CTGCAAGCGGCGGTGCGGGGGGAAAGATCAAGGATTGTGATGAAAGCTGCAGATTTCGGTACGTGCTGCGAAGTCCGGACCGTCAGCCCCGGATCAGCCGCGCGCGCTCCAGCTGATGGAGGCATATTTGTTGGTGAAGGTGTCGCCCATCAGGCCCAGCACGATCAGCGCCCCGGTGACGATGACCGGGTAAAGGATCGAGCTGTAATGCGGGTGATAGTTCAGGAAGATGAAGCCGCGGCCTTGGTCGATGACATGGAACAGGGGGTTCCACCAGAACCACGCCAGCTTCGTCGTGGGCATGGCGTTGGCCACGAACATCTTGCCGGAAGCGATCATGTTGGCCCGGCTGTAGACCGTGTTCAGGATGGTGAAGAAATTGGGTGCCCAGGGGTTGGCCGCCTTGAACACCATGCCGATGCCGATGCCGGACGCCCAGGCGAGCAGAAGCATGCAGAGGGTCATGATCGGCTCGTTGATGGTGATGCGGTGGAATACCGTCGAGTAGAAGAACAGGATCACCATGCTGGACAGGATCTGCTGGTACAGCGTCGCCAGCGCCTGCCCGGCGATCGACACGATGGTGTTCATCGGCGCGTGTTTCATCATCGACGAGGTCGGGCCATCGGCCTTGGACACGGCGCCAATGGTCTTGATGTGGGTCATGAACATGAAGATGCCCGACATCGAATACAGCATGAAATCGCCCCGGATCGCACCGCCGCGAAAGCCGAGGTAGGTCATCATGAACCAGAAGAACAAGACCATGACCACCGACTGCACCAGCGACATCATCAGCCCCAGAATCGCGTTGCCGTGGGATTTGCGGATATCCCGGACGGCGACGTGGAAGATCAACTCTGCCGTGGCAAACAGGCTGGCGACATGCGATTTCGGGACGGCGGGTTGGAACATGGACAGAATACTCTCGCACTCAGGTGGTCTTTCGGGGTCATCCCTTCTACGCCGGGAAACCTTGCTGTTCCCTTTATCTTTGAGGATAAGGGCAGAAACATGGTTGTTCAATCGAAGGCCACGGAAATTCCTTGGTCCTCACAGGAGATTGCATGGATTTCGACCGTCTTGTTCCCGTCATCCGCCGCCTTGCCCTGCAGGCCGGGGACCTTATCATGCAGGTCTACAATGGCCCGGATTTCGAGGTGAAGTCGAAAAGCGATTCCAGCCCGGTGACCGAAGCGGATGAAGCGGCCGATGCGCTGATCTCGGCAGGCCTGCGGGCGGCATTCCCGGATGTGGTGCTGATCACGGAAGAACAGGCGGCGAGCCATGCGCTGACGGCGTCGACCTTCCTGATTGTGGACCCTTTGGATGGCACCAAGGAGTTCGTTCAGCGGCGCGGCGATTTCACGGTGAACATCGCCTATGTGGAAGATGGCGTGCCGCTGCGGGGGGTCGTCTATGCCCCGGCGCAGGACCGGCTGTTCTATACGCTGCCGGATGGGACGGCGGTGGAAGAGATCGGCGCGTTTGACAAGGATGTGGTGGGGACGCTGAAGCGCGTCGGCGTTTCGGCCCCTGACAACGCGGCGCTGATGGTGGTGGCTTCGAAAAGCCACCGGGATCAGGCCACGGATGATTATATTTCCAAGTATTCAGTCAAGGACATGAAATCGGCCGGGTCGAGCCTGAAGTTCTGTCTGGTGGCGACCGGTGAGGCCGATCTGTATCCGCGTCTGGGCCGCACGATGGAATGGGATACGGCGGCCGGCGATGCGGTCTTGCGCGGCGCAGGCGGGCATGTGGTGCGGTTCGATGACCATTCGGTTCTGGCCTATGGCAAGGCGGGATGGGACAATCCGTTCTTCATCGCCTATGCGCCGGGAGTGGACCTGAAGAAATGAGCGTTCTGATCGCAATCCCCGCCCGCTATGCCTCTACCCGGTATCCGGGCAAGCCTTTGGTTGTATTGCGTGGGCCTGATGGCGAAAAGACCCTGATCCGCCGCAGCTGGGAGGCGGCGATGACGGTCAAGGGTGTCGACCGGGTGGTCGTGGCCACCGATGACGACCGCATCCGTGACCATGCGGAAAGCTTCGGGGCCGAGGTTGTGATGACCTCGTCTGACGCGCAGAACGGGACCGAGCGCTGTGCCGAGGTGGTGCAGAAGCTGCCGGGCTATGACGTGGTGGTGAACCTGCAGGGGGATGCGCCGCTGACGCCTGCGTGGTTTGTCGAGGATCTTGTGGCCGGGCTGCTGGCCGACCCGGAGGCCGATATCGCGACGCCGGTGCTGCCCTGCGATGGGCGGGCGGTGGCGGGGTTTCTGGCGGACCGGCGGGCGGGGCGCGTCGGTGGGACGACGGCGGTGTTTGGGGCGGGGGGGCGTGGGCTGTACTTCTCGAAAGAGGTGATTCCCTACACTGGCAAGACCTATGCCGATGACGAACCGACGCCGGTGTTTCACCATGTGGGCGTCTATGCCTATCGTCCTTCTGCATTGGCCGCCTATCCCTTGTGGCCGGTGGGCCCGCTGGAAAAGCTGGAGGGGCTGGAGCAACTGCGCTTTCTGGAACAGGGCCGCCCGGTGCTGTGCGTCGAGGTTCAGGCGCGGGGGCGGCAGTTCTGGGAGTTGAACAACCCATCTGATGTGCAGGTCATCGAAGCGATGATGAAATCAATGGCATTTGATTGATCTCTCGCCGTAATTTGGGCGGATTTCCGCCTTCAATGCGTACTTTGACTATGCGAAAGCATAGTAAATTGTGCAAATGCGCGAAGCGGTACCGGCCCGTTCAGGATCCTATGACACAAACGTGTGTTAACGTGTGCCATAGGAAGATCGGGTTAGCTGAAAGCTGTTTGTCAGAATGAATGCGGGTGAATGAAATGGCAGAGATCGCGAAACGCAAGATCAAGAAGGTGACCAAGGCGGTGTTCCCGGTCGCCGGGATGGGGACGCGGTTCCTTCCTGCCACCAAGTCAGTCCCGAAAGAGATGCTGACGCTGGTCGACCGCCCGCTGATCCAATACGCGATTGACGAGGCGCGGGCTGCCGGCATCAAGGAATTCATCTTTGTCACGGCGCGCGGCAAGTCGGCGCTGGAAGACTACTTCGACCACTCGCCGGAGCTGGAAGCCAGCCTGCGGCGTGGCAACAAGGAAGACCTGCTGCAGATCTTGCGCGAGACCAACATGGATTCGGGGGCCATCGCCTATCTGCGGCAGAACCGGGCCTTGGGTCTGGGCCATGCGGTCTGGTGCGCCCGCCGTCTGATCGGGAACGAGCCGTTTGCCGTGCTGCTGCCCGATGACGTGATCGCTGCCGAAAAGCCCTGCCTGCAGCAGATGATGGAAGCCTACGAACAGACTGGCGGCAACATGGTTGCGGCGATGGAAGTGCCGTTGGACAAGACCTCGTCCTATGGTGTGCTGGATGTGGCCGATGACATGGGTTCGATCGTGCAGGTCAAGGGCATGGTGGAGAAGCCGAAGTCCGATCCGCCGTCGAACTTGGCCGTGATCGGGCGCTATATCCTGACGCCCCAGATCATGGCGAACCTGAACAAGATGAAGGCCGGCGCAGGTGGCGAGATTCAGTTGACCGATGCGATTGCCGAAGAGGCCTCGACCCCCGGGCAGGTGTTCGGCTTCCGCTTCCGGGGTCAGCGTTATGACTGCGGCAGTAAGGCGGGCTTCTTGCAGGCGACGGTGGCGTTCGGGCTGTCTCGTGCGGATCTTCGGGATGAATTCTCGGCCTATATCAATGATATGGTCGCCATGCAGAAGGCGGCGCAGTAAGCTTTGGCTGTCTGGGATCGGTTGCGTCGACGTGCGCGGCGGATCTGGGGGCCGGGGCAACTGCCCCATGCGGTAGAGCCGGGCGATCTGGCGCCTGTTGAACTTTCGGTCATGGCAGTGTGGCGCGCTTACCGGCTTCGGCTGCGACGGCGCGCCTTTTTGCTGCGGGCCTGGCGCAAGCGGGGTGAAGTGCGGGCGGTGACGGACCGGACCGGGGAGATTGGTTCGAATGCAATCCTCGCCTTCGTGACGGTGCGGAACGAGGCGGTGCGGCTGCCGTATTTCCTGCAGCACTATCGCAAGCTGGGGGTCAATCACTTTCTGATCGTCGACAATGCCAGCACGGACGGCACTCTGGTGCTGTTGCAGGGGCAGGCGGATGTCTCGGTGTGGCAGACGTCCGGGGGGTACAAGGCATCGCGGTTCGGGTTGGATTGGCTGACGGGGCTGATGCGGCGGCATGGGGCGGGGCATTGGTGCCTGACGCTGGATGCCGATGAACTGCTGGTCTATCCGCATTGGGAAACCCGCCCCCTGCGCGCCCTGACCGAGCATCTGGAGGATCAGGGCCGGGACTCCTTCGGGGCGATGATGCTGGATATGTATCCCAAGGGGCCGCTGGCGGCGCAGCGCTATGCGGCAGGGCAGGACCCGCTGGAGGTGCTGCCGTGGTTCGACAGCGGCAATCATGTGGTGCAGGTGCAGCCCAAGATGCGCAACCTGTGGATACAGGGCGGTGTCAGGGCGCGGGTGTTCTTTGGCGTCGAGCCGCGCCGGGCGCCGACCCTGAACAAGGTGCCCTTGGTGCACTGGCGCAAGGGTTATGCTTACGTGAACTCCACCCACGCGATCCTGCCGGCGCGTCTGAACGCGGTCTTTGACGAGATGGGGGGCGAGGTGCTGTCCGGCATCCTGCTGCACACCAAGTTCCTGCCCGAAGTGGTCGAGAAATCCGCCGAGGAACGCCAAAGGCGCGAGCATTTCGCCAACTCTGCCCTGTACGACGCCTACTATGCCAACCTGATCACCAGCCCGGATTTATGGAGCCCGGCCTCTTGCCGTTACGACGGCTGGCGCCAGTTGGAAGCGCTGGGATTGATGTCTCGGGGCGGATGGGTGTGACTGTTGCGTTTTTCAGAACAATTTGCCGGGGTCTGCCCTTTTTAGGCCCCAAATAGTTCTTAGAGTAGGGTTCTGCTGAAGGTCAGGAAAGCGTGCGTCGCAAGGCTTCTTCAAGCTTTCGGCGGTAAAGAAGAAGGGTCTGCCGCAGCGCAGACCAGCGGAGGCAAGGGTGAGCATTCTGGGGGCCATCAAGCTGAGAGCGCGGCGGAGGCGGGCGCATTGGCGCGCGTTCCGCAAGCGTCGCGAGCTTGCGGTTGTGCAGGACCGTACCCGGAAGATGGCCGGGGATGCGGTGATCCTGCTGAGCACCCTGCGCAATGAAAAGATCCGCCTGCCGTTCTTCCTGCGCTATTACCGTGACCTTGGGGTTGAGCATTTCCTTCTGGTCGACAATGACAGCGACGATGGCAGCCGGGAATATCTGGCAGCACAGCCCGATGTCTCGCTGTGGTCGGCCAAGGCCAGCTACAAGGGGTCGCGCTTCGGGGTGGATTGGCTGACTTGGCTGCAACGGCGCTATTGCCACGGACATTGGTGCCTGACGGTCGATGTCGATGAGTTTTTCGTCTATCCGTTCTGCGAGACGCGGCCCTTGCGGGCTTTGACGGATTGGCTGGATGCGTCCGAAGTGCGGTCTTTTGCGGCGATGATGTTGGACATGTATCCCAAGGGGTCAATCCACGCGCATCCCTATCAGGAAGGCCAGAACCCGTTCGAGATTGCCCAGTGGTTCGACAGCGGCAACTACACGATTCACCGCAACGGCGGCTATGGCAACCTGTGGATTCAGGGCGGGCCAAGGGCGCGGGTGTTCTTCGGGGACAATCCAGAGATGGCTCCGGCGCTGAACAAGGTGCCTTTGGTCAAGTGGCATCGGTCTTATGCCTATGTCAGCTCGACCCATATGCTGCTGCCTCGGGGGTTGAACTTGGTCTACGACGAGGCGGGCGGCGAAAAGGCCTCGGGCTGTCTGTTGCACGCGAAGTTTCTGGATACCTTTGCCGACAAGGCCGCCGAGGAAATGGCGCGGGGCCAGCATTATGGCGCGAGTACGGAGTATAGGGCCTATCAGGAAAGTCTGGCGAAACATCCCGACATGTGGTGCAAGTTCTCGGAAAAATACATCAACTGGCGGCAGCTTGAGATTCTGGGGCTGATGTCGAAGGGCAATTGGGCATGAGGGTTCAGGGGTGAGCGTCGGCTTTGTCATGCTGTGCCATACGGCTTTGGACCGTGCCGCCGAAGTGGCGCGCCATTGGGCCGAGCGGGATTGCCCGGTGGTCATCCACGTCGATGCGCGGGTGAAGGCCCCGGCCTATGACGGGCTGGTGCGGGCGCTGGGCGATCTGGGCAATGTGCGGTTCTCGGGGCGGTATGCCTGTGAATGGGGGACCTGGGGGATCGTGGCGGCGACGCAGGAAGCCTCCTCGGTGATGCTGAAAGCGTTTCCCGAGGTGCGGCATGTTTACCTGGCGTCTGGGTCCTGCCTGCCGTTGCGACCAGTGGAGGAGTTGGTGGCCTATCTCGACAGCCGCCCTCGGGTGGATTTCATCGAGAGTGTGACGACGCAGGATGTGGGCTGGACGGTCGGTGGGCTGAATGTCGAACGGTTTACCCTGCGGTTCCCGTTCAGCTGGAGGAAGCATCGCGCGCTGTTTGACGGCTATGTGCGGTTGCAGCGGCGGGTGGGGTTCCGGCGGCGCGTGCCTTCGGGTCTGGTGCCGCACTTGGGCAGCCAGTGGTGGTGCCTGACGCGGCGCACCTTGTCGGCTATTCTGGACAATCCGGAACGGGGCGAGATTGACCGCTATTTCCGCAAGGTCTGGATTCCGGATGAAAGCTATTTCCAGACGATGGTGCGGAAGTTTTCCACAAGCGTGGAAAGCCGGTCGCTGACGCTGTCGAAGTTCGATTATCAGGGCAAGCCACATATCTTCTATGATGACCACCTGCAGCTTCTGCGCCGGTCAGATTGCTTTGTGGCGCGCAAGATGTGGCCGCAGGCGGATAAGCTTTATGACACGTTCCTGCTTGGCAAGGGGGCTGGACAGGTGGCAGCCGAACCGAACCCGGGCAAGATTGACCGGCTGTTCTCCAAGGCCGTGGAGCGACGGACCAAGGGGCGGACGGGGCTTTACATGCAAAGCCGGTTTCCGAACAAGCAATGGGGCCATGGGCGGACGGCGGCACCCTATTCGGTGTTCGAAGGCTTCTCGGAAGTGTTCGAGAATTTCGAAGCTTGGCTTGGAAAGGTGGCGGGCACGCGGGCGCATGGCCATCTGTTCGCGCCGGATCGGGTGGAGTTTGCGGGCGGCGAGACGGTGTTCAGCGGCGCTTTGTCCGACAGTGCGGCGCTGCGCGACTATGCGCCGAAGAACTTCCTGTCCAACCTGATCTGGAACACGCGGGGCGAGCGGCAGTGCTTTCAGTTCGGCCCGAATGACGTGCAGGACTGCAGCGAGATGTTGGCGGGCGATCCGAATGCGCAGATCTCGGTGATTTCGGGCGCGTGGTCGATCCCGCTGTTCCATTCCAACCAGAATTTCGGGGATATCCGGCGGGAGGCGGCGCGGTTGCAGAAGATCGAATCGGATCATCTGGCCATCTTGCGGTCACACAACGCCAAGGCGCGCATCCGGATCTGGACGCTGGCCGAGTTTGTGGAAAACCCGATGGAGCCGTTGCAAAGCATCGTGGATGAGATCAGCCCGCGCAGCCTGCGCCGCTTGACCGAGGCTCCGACGCTGACCGACCTCAAAGGCTTCGGCCAATTCCTGCAGAACCTGCGCAATCAGGGCATGCAGCCCGTTCTGATGGGCGATTTCCCGGCCGGAGAGACGGTGCCCACCGCCTTGCGCCGGGGCAGGCCCTATCTGGTGAAGTAAAGGACTTATCTTTTGGCCAAATCGCGTTTTCAATCCTTTGTCGTCTTTGCGGAAATGAGGACGGGGTCGAATTTCCTTGAGGCCAATCTGAATGCCATTCCGGGGGTGACCTGCCATGGTGAGGCGTTCAACCCCGCCTTCATCGGCAATGAGAAGAAGCAGGAGTTGTTGGGGGTTTTGATCCATCAGCGCAACCAGAACCCGGAAGCCTTGCTGAAGGCGATGCGGAAGCAGACGGAAGGCCTGTCAGGCTTTCGCTATTTCCACGACCATGACCCGCGTGTCTTCGAACTGATTGTCGATGATCCGACCGTGGCGAAAGTGGTGCTGACGCGCAACCCATTGGAAAGCTACATCTCGTGGAAGATTGCCAAGGAAAGCAACCAGTGGCGCACGACCTCTGCCGCCAACATCAAGACCGCAAGGCCGGAGTTCAAGCTGGAAGAGTTCCGGAGCCGGGTCGATGAATTGCAGGACTTTCAGGTTCGGTTGCTGAACCGGCTTCAGGTCTCGGGGCAGACGGCATTTTACATCGACTATGATGATGTGCTGGATCTGGACGTGATCAACGGTCTGGCAGCGTTTCTGGAGGTGGAGGGGCGGCTGGAAAAGCTGGACCTGTCCTTCAAGAAGCAGAACCCGGAACCGTTGCGCGAAAAGGTCTCTAACCCCGCCGAAATGGCTGCGGGTCTGGGGCGGATGGATTTCTTCAACATCGACCAGACGCCCAGCTTTGAACCGCGCAGGCAGGCGGCGATCAAGGACTATGTGGCGGGGGTGGATGTGCCCTTGCTGTTCCAGCCGGTGAAGGGCTCGGTCGAGGTACAGGTTCGCACCTGGTTGCAGAGCTATGGCGAGGTGGTGAGTGCCTTTGACCGGCAAAGCCTGAAAGGCTGGCGGCAGGACAGGCCGGGCCATCGCAGCTTTACGGTGCTGCGCCATCCCTTGGTGCGGGCTCATGCGGCATTCTGCGAATACCTCGACAAGGAATGGATGCCGGAACTGCGCGGCCATCTGAAGCGGGTGCACAAGGTGGACTTGCCGGCCAAGGGGCAGGGCTATGGCGATGCGGCCTCGCATCGGGCGGGGTTCCTGAAATGGCTGGAGATGACCAAGCATCTGCATGCCGGAAGGACGGAACTGCGCACGCCGCCGCATCTGGCCACGCAACTGGCGACGGTGACGGGGTTTGCGCAGTTGCAGGCGCCCGACCATCTGCTGCGCGAGGAGCGGTTGGCGGAGGGGCTGGCGTTTCTGTGCGCCGAAGTGGGGGTGGTGATGAAGGCCATTACCAAGGCGGATGCGAAGGAGGACTTCCCTCTGGCCGAGATTTACGGCCCCGAACTGGAGACTGCCGCGCGGGATGCCTATGGCAAAGACTACGTCGCCTTTGGGTATGGCGACTGGCGATAGGCCATCAGGCGGGTTTCTCCGCGCTGGACAATTTGCCCATGGTGGTTTTCCACCTCGATGGCCAGCGTCAACAGGCCCTTGTCCGCCGCGTTTCGTTTGGCTTTGACGGTGATGCAGGCGCGGATGCGGTCGTTTGCGAAGACCGGGGCGCGGAAGGTCCAGTTGTAGCCAAGGCTGGCGAACGTGTTCAGTTGGGCGGGTGCGTTGGATTTCAGGCCCTCGATCACCGACAGGATCAACAGGCCATGCGCGACACGGCGGGGGAAGCCGTGGGCTTGCGCGCCCTCGTCTGACAGGTGGATTTCGAAGCGGTCGTTTGTGAGGGCGGCGAATGTGTCGATGGCTTGTGGTGTGATCTCGGCCCAGTCGGTCTGGAGTTGGTCGCCGATGGTCAGGCTGTCAAAGCCGTGCAGGCCGGGGGGTAGCATTCAGGCCAGCCCGGTTTTGGCGACGGTCCAATCGGGGTTGAGCAGCAGAAGGTCGTTCAGGCTTTGGCCGATCAGGCCGGGGTTGCGGCCGATGACCCGCGCCGGGATTGTGGAGGCCATGCGCAGGGTGGTGGCGGGGTCGATGTGCAGGACGTTGATCAGGCGCGTGACGCTTTCGGCCATGGTGATATGGGCACCGGCAAGCGACCCTTCGGCGTTGACAAGGCGGCCATTCACGAGACGGATTTCGTTGCCGTAAAGCGTGAAGTGATCGGAACCGC
The DNA here is from genome assembly GCA_947371955.1 of Paracoccaceae bacterium. Classification (GTDB taxonomy): domain Bacteria; phylum Pseudomonadota; class Alphaproteobacteria; order Rhodobacterales; family Rhodobacteraceae; genus Stagnihabitans. The sequence continues at coordinate 9,889 of CANBRQ010000001.1, forward strand.
CGACCGTGGACATCGAATCCGAGACGAGGAAAGTGGTGTCGGGCAGGGGCCGCGCGCGCAGGGCCAGTGCCACCATCTCGTCCGCCACATGGATGCCGTCACAGATGATGCCGGTGTAGGCGGTGGAGTTGATGCAGGCTCCGGTGACGCCCGGGGTGCGGTTCAGCATCGGCGACATCGCGTTGTAAAGGTGGGTGAAGCAGGTGGCACCCTCGGTCAGGCAGGCGCGGACATGCTCGGCCGTGGTGTCAGAATGGCCGAGGGAGACGACGGCGCCGGTCTTGACCAAGGACGCGATGTCACCGGGTGAGACGCCTTCGGGGGCGACGGTGATCATGACGGGGACTTGGGCGGCGCGCAGGCGTTGGACGATGGCCAGCGTGCGCTGGTCGAAGGGGCGGATGAAGCGGGCGGCGTGGGTGCCGCGGCGGGCGACGGAGAGGTGCGGGCCCTCGATATGCAGGCCGAGGATGCCGGGGAGGCCGTGGGCCTGCAACGCGGCCTCGGCAGCGGCGTCAAGCACCTCGGGTGCATCGGTTATGACGGTGGGCAGCACCGCGACTGTGCCGAACCGGCGGTGGGCGGCGGCGATGGTCTGCATGGCGGCGGCGGTGGGGCTGGTGTTCACAAGGGCATCAGCCCCGCCGTTGACCTGCAGGTCAAGGTAGCCGGGGGTCAGGGTACCGCGCAGGGTTTGCGGCTCGGTTCCGGTGGGGAGCGTGTCGAGAAGGGCGCTGACGGTGCCGTTCTGCACGGCAACATAGCCTGCGCGCAAGGCTTGGCCGTCGAAGATCCGGTCAGGGTGCAGGTAGGTTGTTGCGGTCATGGCGCCTCGCTTCCGCTGCGGTGCAGCGTGGCGGCTCTATCGGGGACAGCGGGGGGGAAGGGAAGGGGCGTCATGTTTCAGCCCGGTAGAGATAGGCGGCATAGGCGGCGCCGCGCGCGCCGGTGGTGTCCCCACCTTGGGCGAGGAGGAGCGGCGGGTAGGGGAATCCGGGCAGGGCGGTGTGCGTCAAGGCCGCGGTCAGGTCTGTGATGAGGTTGGGGGCACGAGAGAGGCCACCCGCGAGGACGATGCAGGCGGGGTCCACGGTCAGGGTCAGGGTGTGGATCAGCTCGGCGGTCAGTTCGCACCAGATCGCCCAGCATTTGGCAATGTCAGGGTCTGTTTGGCGCAAACCCACGATGTCTTCGGGAGAGAGGGTGCGTTTGGCGACATGGGCGACGATGCGGGCGAGGCCGGGGCCCGCGATGAGCGTTTCGGTGCAGCCCAAGCGGCCGCAGCCGCAGCGGATTATGGGCAGGTCGTGGGCGATCACCGTGGGGGCGGGCAGGGCGAAGTGGCCGAACTCGCCGCCAAGGCCGGAGGGGCCCTGCAGGAGGCGTCCGTCTATGACGATGCCGCCCGCGAGGCCGGTGCCGAGGTTCAGGGACAGGGCGGAGCGATAGCCTTTGGCGGCGCCGAACTGGGCTTCCGAGAGGGTTTGGGCGCGGCAATCGTTGACGTAGGTGATCTTGCGGTTGGCTGCGGATTCGATGTCAGCGGGAAAGGGTTTGCCGGTGGCGGGGAGGTTGGCGGTGAGGGCAAGGCCGGTTGTGGGGTTGATCAGACCTGCGGCGGCGATGCCGATGGGAAGGTTGGGCGCTTGGGCTTCGACCCAGGCGATCTGGTCGGCCATGGCGGCGACGAGATCGGGATAGGTCTTGGGGGTGACGGTGCGGTGGGATGTGAGCCTGTTCCAGCCAGAATCGAACAGCTGCGCCTCGATCTTGGTGCCGCCGAGGTCGATGCCTGCTGCGATGAGGGTCGCTTCGGTCATATCGTCTGGGTCACTTTGGAGAGGGTCTCTGGGCGATCAGGGTCGTGACCCAAAGCGAGGGCGGTGGCGAGGACGAGGGGGTAGGTCAGGCAGAGGAGCATGGCGGCGGCTGCGGCTGGGGTCAGGTTTTGCGCGCCAATGTCGGAGGGGCGGAGGCGGTAGGTGGTGCCACCGGCGGCTTTGAAGCGGGCCTCGGCAGTGTCGAGGGAGGCTTGGACGTCGGGTTGTTCGGTGTCGAGGATCAGGATCAGAAGCGGGTTGGTGGCCAGTTGCAGGGGGCCGTGCAGGACTTCGCTGGACGAGTAGGCCTCGGCATGGATGGCGCAGGTTTCCTTGAGTTTGAGGGCGAGTTCCTGGGCGGCGCCGTAGCCGGTGTCGCGGCCGATGACATAGACGTGGTTCGCGCGGAGGAGGGCGGAGAGGAGGGCTTTGGTTTGCGGGACGGGCGCGAGGGGAGCGTCAAAGGCTTTGGCGGAGGCCTCGGCCTGTGGGGCATAGGTCGGGGCAAGGTGGGAGAGCAGGGCCATTCCGGCTGCGATGGAGCCTATGACGGACTTTGTGGCCGGGACGGCGAGTTCAGGACCGGCGCCGATGGGCAGGATCAGGTGGGCGTGTTCGGAGACTGGGGAGTTGGGCGCGTTGATCAGGCCTATGACGGTGGCCCCTTTGGTCCGCGCGCCTTGGGCGGAGAGGACGAGGTCATTGGAGGCGCCGGATTGGGAGACGACAAGGGCTAAAGCCCCGTCGAGGGATACGCCGCGGCCCACGGAGAAGATCGAGGGGGGGAGGGAGGTCATGGGGAGGCCGGTTTCGCGCATGAACTCGTAAGACAGAATGTTGGCGGCGGCGTCGGAGGAGCCTCTGGCAATGGTGTAGATCGCGGTGGGGCGCAGTTCGGCGAGGTGGGCAGCGTTGAACGGGGTGACGGCGGTGCGAATCGTGCCCGCGAAGACCGCTGGGGCCTCCGCCAGTTCGGATTGCATATGGGCGCCGGGGGTTGTCATTTGCGCAGGCCGTAGCTGTCGAGTTTGGCCCAGATGGCGGAGAGGTCCACGACCGTGCCGGATTCGCGGGCTTGGTCGAGGCCGAGGGCTGCGATGCCAGCTTCCATGGCATCGAGGACGGAGACGGGCAGGCCTGCGGCCTCGCCGCGCAGGAATTTGGTGATGTCGCGGCACATCAGGGTGTCCGCACCGTAATGGGCGCCTTTGACGGCAGGGCCTTGGGTGTAGTCGTTGTCCACAAGGCGGCGGCCATCGCGGGCGGTGACTTTCAGGAAGCCGCGGACGAAATCGCCCTCGGCCATGCCATGGGTGCCCATGATGCAGAAGCGGCGATGTTCGTCCGGGACATTGAGGTTGGTGTGGAAGGCGAGGCTTGCGCCGGTTTCGTATTGCAGGATCGAGGTCTGGAAGTCGATGATGTCGCCGTCGGAGTGGAAGGGGTCTTCGACGGACTCCCAGACGGATTTCTTGACGTGGAAGATCTCGGCCTCGGCATTGTTGGACGGGGCGTTTTCGGGGAGGAAGCTTTTGCGTCCGCCGAAGGAGGCCACTTTGGCGGGGCGAGAGGCGGTGACCATGTTGTAGATGTCGAGGTCGTGGCAGCACTTTTCCAACAGGAATCCGCCGGAATAGTGAACCTTCCGCCGCCAGTCGCGCATGAAGAAAGCGCCGTGGTAGGGGGCGATATGCTCGTTGGCTTCAAGGGATACGATGCGGCCGAGCTGCCCCTCGGCGAGCGAGGCGCGCAGGTCCACCATGTGCTGCGAATAGCGCAGGACGAGGCCGATCATGGCGCGGTTGGCACCGCCGTGGATCGAGAGAAGGCGGGCGAGTTCGAGGGTTTCGTCGATGGAGACGACGACGGGCTTTTCGGTGAACATCTGGACGCCGGCTTCAAGGCCAAGTCGGATGTGTTCAAGGTGGAAAAGGTTGGGGGAGAACACGCAGAAGAGGTCGGGTTTGGCATCCGACAGCATCGCCTCGACGGAGGGATAACGCGGCACATCGGTGCCGATCATCTCCAGATAGGTCGGCTGGGGGTCGTAGAAGCCGACGAACTCGACCTCGGGCATCTCGGCTTTCAGGGTGGACAGGACGTGACCGGCCCTGAGGCCGATGCCTGCTGTGACAACGCGCATTATAGTCTCCTTCAGGCGGCGAGGGCGGGGGCCATCAGCCGACGCAATACGGCTCCCGATGCGTCAAAGACATGACAATCGGCGGGGTTGATCGAGAGGTCGACGGTTTGGCCTTCTGCCACATCAGCATCACCCGGCAGGGCAGCGCAGAAGCGTTGGCCGTTGTCCATGTGGCCGTAGGTGATGGACGTGCCGCCCAGGCGTTCCAGAACGCGGACTTTCATCGACAGGCCTTGGCCAAGGTGGATGTTTTCGGGGCGCATGCCAACCTCGATACGGTCGCCCTTCTTGGCGGCGGCTCCATCGACAGGAAGCGTCAGTTGCGCGCCACCGTCGAGTTCGACAGCGAGGCCACGGGTGTCGTAGCCCAGCACCTTGGCGGGGACGAGGTTCATGTTGGGCTGGCCGATGAAGGTGGCGACAAAGCGGGTGGCGGGGTGATGGTACAGTTCCATCGGAGTGCCGAATTGTTCGACCTTGCCGGCGTTCAGCACGACGATGCGGTGGGCCATGGTCATGGCTTCCACTTGATCATGCGTGACGTAGATCATGGTGGCCGCGAGGTCACGATGGAGTTGGCTGAGTTCGACCCGCATGTCACCGCGAAGAGCGGCGTCGAGGTTGGAGAGCGGCTCGTCGAACAGGAAGATCTTGGGGTTGCGCACGATGGAGCGGCCGATGGCCACGCGCTGGCGCTGGCCGCCGGAGAGTTGGCCGGGTTTCAGTTGCAGCTTCTCGGTCAGTTGCAGGATCTCGGCGGCTTTGGCGACTTTGGATTTCACCTCGGTTTCGGGCAGTTTCTGCACGCGAAGGGGGAAGGCGATGTTCTCAAAGACGGTGAGGTGCGGGTAAAGCGCGTAGGATTGGAAGACCATCGAGATGCCACGGTCGACCGGCGCAAGCGCGGATACGTCAGTGCCTTCGATGACGATGGCACCGGAGGTGGCCTCTTCCAGCCCGGCGACGATGCGCAGCAGGGTGGATTTGCCGCAGCCGGAGGGGCCGACGAAGACGACGAATTCCTTGTCCTTGATGGCAAGGTCGATGCCCTTCAGGACTTGAGAGGCGCCGAAGGACTTGGTGATGTTTTGCAGGTTCAGCGTGGCCATGGGGTCCTCGGGCTTGGGGAAGGGGCGGGCGACCCGAGGGGTCGCCCGCTGTAGGAGTTACTTCACGTCAGCCAGATCGACGCCAGCTTGCTTGACCAGATCGTCAACCGACCCGCCCTCGCCCAGCATCACGCCTTGGATCATGGTGGTGAACACGCCTTGCAGCGATTTGAAGTCGGTGACCATCGGCTCGGGGCCGCCGGTCGAGATGCCGTCAACGAAGATCTTCCAGAAGGGATCATCCATGTAGAACGGCTTCGCCACGCCCAGCTTTTCGTATTGGAAGATCGGCGTCAGGCCCCAGGACTGGTCGAGGTCGTACTGCGCGTCGCCCGAGGTCATGGCCGCTGCCAGCTTCTGGGCGGCGGCTTGGACAGCCGGGTCCTTCTGCTTGAAGACGGCGATCGAGTCGGTGATCAGGATCGTGCCCGACTTGCCCGACGGGCCATGCGGCACCGGCACGACAAGCATGTTCTTCACGGCATCCTTGGACTGGCCACGGGCCCACGGACCCGAGACATACATGCCCAGCTTCTGGTCGTTGAACAGGTCCTTCATCTGGTCACGTTCCCAGGCGGTCGGGCCTTCTTCGGCGTAGGGCAGGATGTCCTTGTACATTTGCAGGGTTTCGCGGGTCTGCGGGCTGTCCAGCAGGGCCTCGCCGGTGTCAGAGTTCAGCACGGCGCCGCCGTTGGAGTAGAGGAAGTCGAGGAACATGTGCATCGTGTTGTCGAAGTCTTTGCCGGCGATGCCGATGCCCGCGACATTGTCTTTTTCCTTGATCGCCTTGGCCATGGCGATCATGTCAGCCCAGGTTTCGGGCGCTTTGCATTCCAGACCGGCTTTCACAACGAGGTCGCAGTTGATGTAGAGCGCCTTGGTCGAGAAAGCATGGGGATAGCCCCAGTACTTGCCGCCCGAGGAGACGGTCTTCAACACGCCGGGCTGGTACTTGTCGACCATGTCAGGCGCGATTTCCGCCGGAACGATCAGGTCTTCCTTGGACAGCTTCAAGAGCGTGCGCGAGCCGATGTAGGCCAGACCGACCGGGTTCCCAGCAGCGGCAAGGGTCATCGCCTTGTCCTGGCAGGTGCCCCACGGAACCTGCTCGACATTGACCTTGATGTCGGGATTGTCAGCCTGGAACTTGTCGGTCACGACCTTGTCAGCCGGGCGCGGATCGCCGCAGAGGATCACGGACAGGTCCGTCGCATGGGCCGCCGTGCCGCCCATCAGGGCCGCGACGAGCAGCAGAGTCTTGGTGTATTTCATTTTTAACTCCCTTTGTTGGTAGGCTTTGGTGTTGGTCACTCTTTCACCGCGCCGGCGGTCAGACCGGCGACGAGGTATTTCTGCAGGAACAGGAAGACGATGATGACGGGCAGGATGCCGGTCAGGGCGGCGGCCATCATCTGGTTCCATTCCACCGACTGGTAGCCGATGAACTCGAACAGCCCGGCGGCGAGGGGCTGGTATTCGCGCACCTGATTGAAGGTGATGGCGAAAAGGTATTGCTGGGCATAGGCGCCGATGAAGACCGAGACGCCGACGACGATCAGGCCCGGCACGGCCAGTGGCAGCACAACGCGGCGCAGTGTGTAGATGCGGGAGGCGCCGTCGACGAAGGCAGCTTCCTCCAGTTCGCGCGGGATCTTTTCCAGATAGCCGCGCAGCAGCCAGATTCCGGTCGGGATCAGGAAGGCGACACCGGGGATGATCATCGACCAGTAAGTGTTCAGCAGGCTCAGGGTCTGCATGACGCGGTAGAGCGGGATCAGCAGGACCGCGCCGGTGAACATGTTGACGGCAAGGAAGGCCCCCAGCGAGATGGATTTGAAGGGAAATTCGAGGCGGGCATAGGCATAGGCGGCGGGGATCACGAAGATCATCGTCAGGACGGTGACCATCGTGGCGACATAGATCGAGTTCAGGATGTAGCGGCCCAGCAGCGGCACCTTGATCCACATGTCATGGTAGGCCTGGAATGAGAATTCAGTCGTCCAGAATTCATAAGGCGAGTGGAACAGGTGGCTCATCGGCGAGAGACTGGTGCGGAACATCTCGACGAATGGCAGAAGGATGAAGGTCAGGAACACCAGAATGGCGGCGTAGATGCCGATCTTCTGCCAGATGTTGTAGCGGTCCATAAGCATCACTTCACCCCGTAGAATTTGTTCACGCGGTTCAGAAGCGTGAGGTAGAGCAGCGAGAACAGGCCCAAAAGGATCACGATGGCCACCGCGCGGGCGGACCCCTCGCCGAACTTGAAGTTGCCGATGGCGGTCTTGTAGGTGTCGATGATCATCGTGGTGGTGCCGCCGCGCGGGCCGCCTTGGGTCAGGATCCAGATGATGTCGAAGGAGTTGAAGGTCCAGATCGCGGACAAGAGCGCCATGGAGACGATCACCGGCATGATCTGCGGAATGGTGATGCGGCGGAAGCGGTACCAGCGGCCTGCGCCATCAACCCAGGCTGCCTCATAGAGGTCTCGGGACACGCCCTGCATGGCAGCAAGGAAGAACAGCGAGACCATCGGCGTGCCGACCCAGACATCGGTGATGATGCAGGAGTAGAAGGCGGAGTTCTTGTAGGCGAGGAATTCGAAGGGTCCGCTCAGCAGCCCGAACCGCTGCGCCATGCCTGAGACGATGCCGAATTGGCCATTATAGACCCACAACCAGCCGATGCAGCCGATGGCGATCGGGATGACCCACGGCGGCATGATCAGCATGCGGAACAGGGCGCGGCCGGGAACGGCGGCGCTGAGCAGCGTGGCGCCGATCAGGCCGACGATCAGTTTCAGCGAGACGGAGAGGACCATCCAGTAGAAGGTCAGCCCGATGATCGTGAAAAACTTCGTGCTGCCCAGCAGCTTTTGGTAATTTGACAGCCCGACCCAGCTTTCGCTGTTCATGTCGGCATTGGTGAAAGACAGGCGGATCGTCTCCAACAGGGGCCAGGCGACGATGACACCGATGAAGGCGACGGCGGGGAAGATGAGGGCCCAAGCAAACCACGCCTCTGACAGGCCTCGGCGGCGTGCTTTTGCTGGCAGCGAAGTCTCGGTCATCCGTTTCCCCGTTTCCGTTCGGTGCCGTGGCGCCGAATCTCTTGTTGAGGGAATGTTACCAAAGCTGAAACGTTTTGCTACCTATATAATACCAATTAGGTGAAATTTCTGCCTCCGCCTGATTTTCGGCTTGTTTTTTGCCCGAATCGAGCGCCAAATGATCCGAGTGGTCTGGTTTGACCGCAGAAATGTAATACCAATCGCAGTGCCATGATGACCCCTGTTCAGGACCTCTTCGCGCCCCAAAGCTGGTACCGGTCCGACAAGGGACCGCGCTATGCGCAGTTGTACCGGCACATCGCCGCCCTGATCCGCTCTGGCGCGCTGGAGGCCGAGGCGCAGCTGCCGCCGGAACGGGATCTTGCCGAGATGGCCGATGTCAGCCGGGTGACGGTGCGCAAGGCGGTGGCGCAACTGGTCGAAGAAGGCGTGCTGGAACAGCGGCGCGGCGCGGGCACCTTCGTGCTGCCGGTGCCGCAACGGCTGGAACAGTCTCTGTCCAACCTGATTTCGTTTACCGAACACATGAGCCAGCGGGGGAAAACCTCCTCGTCCCAAGTGCTGCAACGCGGGCTGTATCCGCCGCGACCCGAGGAGCAGATGGCCTTGGGCCTGTTGTCAGGGCAAAGGGTGGCCCGGATCGAACGGCTGCGGAGCGCGGATGGGCAGGCGATGGCGCTGGAATGGTCCTCGCTGCCGGAAGACATCCTGCCGGACCCGTTTCTGGTGGAAACCTCGCTGTATTCCGTGCTGCGTGATCTGGGTTGCGCGCCGGTCCGGGCGGTGCAGCGGGTGACGGCGGTGAACCTTGAGGAATCAGAGGCGCATTTGCTGAACCTTTCCCCGGGGGCTGCCGTGTTGCGGATCGACCGGACCGGCTACCTGGCCTCTGGCCGCCCGATCGAGTTCACCCGGGGCCTCTACCGCTCCGACATTTACGATTTCATCGCGGAATCGCGTTAGGAGCAGCATGGAACTTGGCTTTGACGCCCGGATTGTGGGCACGGAAATTCACTGCGATATCGTCTCTGATACGGCGCTGAAGGGGGCGGTCTTCTGTTGTTCGATCATGACCCCGGCACGGGTCGTGTCAGGTGGCACGCTGGTGCGGCAGGTGGCCGGGTATTCCGAGGTGGCGTTGCCGGATTTGGTACCGGGCCTGCCACATCGGGTGGTGCTGATGCATGATGGCAAAGGATTTTCGCCGAGAAACCGGGCCTGGCTGCCGCTGGGTCCGTATCTGCGCACGATCTACGGGCCCTTGCCGCTGCCCGCGACCGAGTTGGGGGTGAGGTATGACACCGAACCGCCCCACATGGCGCCGGAATTTGCCGGGCTGAAGCTGGTGCCGCAGCCGACGAAATGGCTTCCTTCGGGTGGCACGCTGCGGGCGACGGCATTTGCTTGCGCTGACCCGCAGTTCGCTTCGGTTGATGCCTTGGCGCGGCGGCGCGGCCTGGCTCCGCTTATGGCCGAGGATGGCGTGCCGGTGACGATCCAGCGCGACGAAAGTCTTGGCGAGGATCATGTGCTGGAGATTGCCCCCGACGGCGTTTCCATCCGCGCCGGGAGCGTGTCCAGCCTGTTTGGTGCCGCAATCACCCTGTTGTCCTTGCGAGAAACCTATAGCGGGGCGCTGCCCTTGGGGCGCATCGAGGATGGACCGCGCTTTGCATGGCGGGGCCAGCATCTGGACTGCTCGCGGCATTTCTTCGAGGTGGCGTCGATCCTGAAGCTTCTGGACCTGATGGCGTTCTTCAAGCTGAACCGGTTCCACTGGCACTTCTCGGACGATGAAAGCTTCCGGCTGCAGGTCGATTGCGCGCCGGAGATTTGGCGGAAGACCGAGTTCCGGGGTGAGGGCCAGTTGATCCCCGGCGTCTGGGGCGGTGGTATTCGCGCGGGCGGCAGCTATTCCAAGAAGGATGTGGCGCGGGTGCTGGCGCATGCCAAGGCGCTGCACATCGAGGTGTTGCCGGAAATCGAAGTCCCCGCCCATTCCCACGCCCTGAACGCTTCGCATCCCGGGATGCGAGACCGGGGCGACAATGGGGCCGAGATGTCTGTGCACGGTTTCCTTGAAAACACGCTGAACCCGGCGATGCAGGAAACATGGAACCTGGTGGAGCCTTTGGCGTTGGAAGTGGCAGGGATGTTCCCGATCGGCATCCTGCATCTGGGCTGTGATGAACTGCCGCACGGGGCATGGGACGGCTCACCCGCCATCACCAAGTTGAAGGCTGATCTTGGGCTGAAGGATCGTGACGACGTGCAGGGTTGGGCGATGTCCAAACTGGCCGGTTTCCTGCAGTCGCACGGCATCAGGACGGCGGCTTGGGAGGAGGCCGCGAAGGGTGCGAATGGCGGGATTGGTCACGATTGTCTGCTGTTCTCCTGGACGGGTCAGGGGCCGGGGATTGCCGCCGCCCGGGCCGGGCATCAAGTGGTGATGTGTCCGGCGCAGAACATCTACTTCGACATGGCGCACACGTCCGACCCCGAAGACTGGGGTGCCGCATGGGCCGCCTATGTGGCGCTGGAAGATGTGGTGAACTGGAAGCCGGTACCCACGGGCGCCGAGGATATTGCCGACAAGGTGCTGGGTGTTGAGGGCTGCTTCTGGAGCGAATTCACCACGCATGACATGGAGATGGAGCCTATGCTGGCGCCGCGCATCCTCGGGCTGGCCAACAAGGCCTGGGACCGGACAGACCGGGTGGACGGGCCGGCGCTGCGGTCTTTGGCTCAGGCCTATGGGCCCTTGTTTGACCGGATCGGGTGGCAGCGGCACAAAGGTGCTTGAATCAGGCTCTGAACAGGCGGTTTGAGGCTTCAGCGGAATAGCGGCCCAGGCGCAGGTCTTCCTCGATCAGCGCCTTGTCGCGCTGATCGGGTGGGCCATAGCCGCCGCCGCCGGGGGTGCGGACGCGCACGCGGTCGCCGGGGGTAAGAGCGATGTCTTGCGCTTTGGAAAGATGCTCGGGGACCGAGGTCACGCCCTTGCGCGTCACTTCAACCCGGTTGACCGCTCCATCCTGCCCGCCCAAGGCACCCTGCGGCCCGGTGCGACCGTGATCCATCACGAAACTGGCCCGGGCGTTGCCGCGCAGCAGTTCGATTTCGTAGTCCAGCCCGAAGCCGCCGCGATGCTGGCCCGCACCGCCCGAGCCCTCATGCAAGGCGTAGCGGTGGTAGAGGACGGGAAAGTTCTGCTCCATAATTTCCACTGGAGGGGCTTTCGAGATGCCGATGGTGGAGCAGCCGTTCGACAGCCCGTCATGATCGGCATTGCCGCCATACCCGCCGCCAGAAATCTGGTACATCACGTAGTCGCGGCCCTTGAGCGGATCATGCCCGCCCAGCCCGAAGTTGCCGCTGGTTCCTGCGGGGGAGGCGGTGACGCGGTCGGGCAAAGCAGTCACCAACGCGGCGAAAACGGCCTCGGCGATGCGCTGGCTGACCTCGGCGGCGCAGCCGGACACAGGGCGCGGATAGGCGGCGTCCAGGAAGGTTCCGGCGATGTTTTCGACGATAAGCGGCTCGAAGGCGCCCGCAGAAAGGGGGACTTCGGGGAAGATGTGCCGGATGGCGAGGTAGACTGACGAGAGGGTAGTCGCGCGGACGGAATTCATTGGGCCCATGCAGGGGGGCGAGGACCCGGCAAAGTCGAAATGCAACCTGTCGCCCTTGCGCTCGACCGAAAGGGCGATGGTGAGGGGTTCGTTGACGACGCCGTCACTGTCGATGAATGCGCGGGAGACGTGGCGGCCTTCGGGGATGAGGGTTATCAGCTTGCACATCTGTTGGCTGGCGCGCTTTCGGATTTCGGCGATGGCTTGCGCGACGGTGGCATCCGAATAGCGGTCCAACAGCATCGTCAGACGCTCGGCCCCGACCAGAAGGGCCGAGGCCTGCGCCTTCACGTCGCCGATGCGCTGATCTGACACGCGGATATTACTGCGGATTATGTCCCAGATCTCCCGGTCCATCTCGCCGCGTTTGAAAAGTTTGACGGGAGGAAGGCGCAGGCCCTCTTGTTCCGCGCTGATGGCGGAGGCGGAGAAACCGCCGGGCACCGCGCCGCCCGTGTCGGGCCAGTGGCCGGTGTTGGACAGCCAGAAAGCGAGCCTGTTGTTGCGGAAATAGGGCAGGACGAAGCGCACATCCATCAGGTGGGTGCCGCCGAGGTAGGGGTCGTTGACGATGTAGATGTCGCCGGGCTCGGGCGCGGCGGTGATGCCAGCGGCGATGCGGGCGATGAGGGATTGGGTGGAAAACTGCATGACGCCGACGAAGACCGGCAGGCCCTGCGCACCTTGGGCAATCAGCGCGCCATCCTCGGCGGCGTAGATTCCGTCAGAGCGGTCGTTCGCCTCGGCAATCACCGGAGAGAAGGCGGCGCGGGAGAAGGTCAGATCCATCTCGTCGCAGATCTGTTGCAGGCTGGCTTGGATGACGGCCAAGGTGACGGGGTCGATTTTAGGTGTTGGCATGGGGCACCTCGATGATCAGATTTCCGTCGTGGTCGGTGGAGGCATGGCAGCCGGGGTCGATGAGGACCGTGGTATCCATCTGCTCGATGATCGCCGGGCCTGAGAGGGTGGCGGACAGCGGCATATGATCGCGCCAGTAGACGGGCGTTTGCACCCAGCCGTTGAACCAGACTGGACGGGTTTCGCGGGGCAAAAGCGTCTCTGATCTGCCGGAAATCGGGATGAGTTGGCCGAGGTCAGGTTCCGGCCTGCGACCGATGACCGAGACGCAGAGATTCACCAGGTTGGCGCGGATTGAGGGCAGGTCAACGCGGAAGCGGGCGAAATAGGCGGCTTCGAACAGGGTTTGCAGGTCCTCTCGCGAAGGCGATGTATTGGGGAGGCGGATGCGCAGCACGTGGGTCTGGCCGATGAACTGCATGTCGGCGGTGTATTCGGCCTCAATCGATGCGACCTGAACCTGTTCGGCGGCGATCATGGCGCGGCCCTCAGCCTCTTGGGCGGAGAGCATGGAATGGACCCGGGCAATGTCCGCGAGATCAAGCGGCTGGTTGAGTGTGCGCACGAAGTCGTGCCGCAGGTCAGCCACGACGCAGCCCAGGGCGTTGGTCAGGCCGGGACGGGCGGGCACCAGAACGCGGGGGACGGCGAGCTCCTGCGCCAGCGCCACCGCATGCAAGGGGCCGGCGCCGCCGAAGGCGAACAGGGCGAAGTCACGGGGGTCGGCACCCAAGGACAATGAAACCATGCGGATCGCCCCGGCCATATGGGTATTGGCAATGCGGATCACGGCCTCGGCGGCCTGTTCGATGGAAAGGCCAAGGGGCATTGCGATCTGGTCTTGCATGGCCTGCCGCGCCGCCTCTGCCGTCACACCAAAGCGGGCAGCGGGCAACCGGCCAAGGATCAGGTTGGCGTCGGAAATCGTCACTAACGTGCCACCACGGCCATAGCAGACAGGCCCGGGATAGGAGCCCGCACTTTCCGGGCCAACCCGCAACATGCCTCCGGCGTCGATCCGCGCGATGGAGCCGCCGCCCGCGCCAACTGTTCGCACATCGACCATCGGCACGTGGATGGGCATGGCATGTTCCACCTCGATCTCGTTTGACACCGGGGCCCTGCCCTCGCGGATCATCGCCACATCGGTGGACGTGCCGCCCATGTCATAGGTCAAGAGGTTGGGCATCCCAGCCCGCCGCCCCGTGGCCAAGGCCGCCATCACACCAGAAGCGGGGCCGGACATCACGGTCTTGACCGCCTCGCGCGCGACCTTTTCGGCGGAAACCATGCCGCCATTGCCGTTCATGACCAGAAGGCTGCCCGGATAGCCCTGATCGCGCAGGTCGTGCGCCAGACGACTGATGTAGCGTTGCAAAAGGGGTTGCACGGCGGCGTTGACGGCGGCAGTCACGCCCCGTTCAAACTCGCGGCTTTCGGACAGAAGGGCGTGACCGAGGGTGATGTGGTCATTCGGCCAAAGCTGTCGGGCAATCTCTTCGGCGCGGAGTTCGTGGGAAGGGTTGGCATAGGCGTGCAGGAAGTGGATGACGAGGCTTTCGCAGCCTTGGTCGCGCAGTTGGCTTACTGCTTGGGTTAGGGCAGGCTCGTCCAGATGTGTCACTATATTGCCCAAAGCATCCATCCGCTCTGGCACTTCAAGGCGCAGGTCGCGGGGGATAACAGGGCGGAACTGGCCCTTCATGCCATAGGCTTGCGGCCTTGTACGGCGGCCAAGTTCCAGCACGTCGCGGAAGCCTTGGGTGGTGATCAGGCCGGTCTTGCACAGATTGCGCTCCAGCACGGCGTTGGTCGTGGTTGTCGTGCCGTGAACGATCAGGGCGATGTCGGCGAGGTTGACCTCGGCGGCCGCAAAGGCGGCCAACACGCCGCCGGCCTGATTGGGCAGTGTGGTGGGCACCTTGGCCATCTTGAGGCCACCGGTTGCCGGATCGAGGATCACCAGATCGGTGAAGGTGCCGCCCACATCAACGCCCGCGATCAGCGACATCAGCGCAGCCCGTCCTCGCCCTTCACCTGCCAGACCTCTAGCCCGCCCATGCGGGAGTGGATGCGCGCGCCTTTCGACATGGCCAGAACAAAGACGATCTCATCGGCGCGGGGGGCGTCGGGGACGGTGACGGTGATGGCGTCGAAATGGCTGCGGACGTAAGCCGCGTTGATATGGGCCAGGGGCACGTCAAGGCTGCCGCCCATGGGTGCGACCTTCATGGCCGAAGGCACGATGGCGCGGCTTTCGCCAAGCCGGGCGCGCATCGCGTAGCCGCCAGGGGCGTGCCAAAGTGAGCCGTGTTCAGCCTCGCCCGAGGCGCCGACCATGGCGCCCTTGCCGTAGCCGTCGATGCCGTCCCGACCGTTCAAGGCGGCAATCAGGCGATCGGTCATCATCAGGCCGAGGGGTTTCAGATCCTCCATCGCGGGCTGCAAATCAGGCTCAAACATGGCGGAAAAGGGGTTCTTGACCACGGCAAGGATCGCGCCGCGCAGACGAGGGGGGGAAGCGGGACCGCCCTCGTGAAAGATCTCCTCGATCTGCAGGGTCAAGCGGCGGAGGGGGAAATCAGGCATCGAGGCGCTCCAGAATCGCGGCACCGGTGGTGCGCATGTGGGAATTGAGACAGAAGGCGGCACCGAGGATCAGGTCACGTTGCAAGCAGGTTTCGGCAAAGGCTTGGCCGTTGGACAGGGCGCGCAGGCTATCGGCATCGGTCAACGGGCCGACATGGGTGGTGACCAGACGCGGGCCGAGGTCGGTATCGCATTGCAGGCTGCTGGCCGGGGCACGTTGGATGGCGGGATGGTCGGGCAGGGTGACTTCGTTGGCAATCATGGTGGCGGCGGCATCGGCCATCGGCGCGGTTTTCGCAAGAACAGTGACGCAATCCGCTATACCCATCGAAAAGCTGCGCCCGCGCCAGCCCGATGTGGCGATGCCGCGGATTGGGTCTGCATGTGAGATCATGATGCGGGTCGGTGTACCAGCTATGGCGGCGGTCAGGCTTTGACCCGGAGCGAGGTGCAACGCGATGTCACCTCCGTTATTGACGTAGGCGCGCTGCAAAGGGGCTTGGGTCATTGCGGCCAGAACGGTCTCGGCCACGGCACCTGCGACGGCGGCCATCGGGGTGATGAAAGCGGGGCGAAAGGGAGCAACGGCGGCTGCCATTTTCCGAGCGATTGGGCCGTTCAGTGACGCATTTGGGCTGCGCAGAGCCGGTAACTCGGCCACCAGTTCCTCCAGCAGGCCATCGAAGCGCAGGGTCGCGTTGCGGTAGGCCTCCACTTTCGCGGAGGGGGTGCCCCAGGCCTCGCAGATCAGGTCGATCGGGCCGTGGTGCAGATGCAGACGGCCATCGGGCATCTGTGTGGCTTGCAGGCTCATCGCGTGCCGCCTTCTGGCCAAGGGCGGAGGAGAGCACTGGTCGGATACTCACCGCCCAAGGCCAGAGCCTGATCAACGGTGACGACCTGATCCATATGCCCGCCCATCGCAAGGTAATCGGCAACCGGCAGGGTGAATTCCAGCGGGGCCACCAAGGCCGGCGTGGGGACCGAGCCGAAAGCACCCTTTGGCAGATCAAGGACATCAACCATGAAGGTGATCCCGCCACCCGGCCAGACATAGCACTGCGCCCCGCCTAGCGTCAGGCGGGTGGTGCCCTCTTGGATCGACCGCGTTAGCCGAACGGGGTTCTTTGTCACGCCAGCGCGCAAGGAACCCCCGGCGCCGCCGATGAAGAGGACAGTGCAAAGCGCAGGCTCGCAGTTCTCGGCAATCAGGGAGACGGTCGGCTGCAAGGCCTCGGGGAAAGGCTGTTTTTGCGGGATCAGAGCCTGATCCAGCAGATAATATGCATAATCCTCACCCGTGGTGGAGACCATCAGAAGCGACATGCCGGGGCGCGCGCCCTTTTCCGGACGCCAGGGGCCAAGGATTTCCAGCGGGTCGGTCAGTTTGGTCCCGCCCCAGCCAAGGCCTGGGTCCGAGACGCGGAAATAGCGGCCGGGGGTGGAGCGGTAGCCCTTGATGCGGATGCCGGACGCGGGCCAGTCAAGCACCTTGCCCGCTTGATGTTCCGAGACGACGCCTGTGATGTGGTCATCTACCACGACAACCTCATCAACCAGACCCTGCCATTGGGCCGCGAACATGCCGATGGTGGCGGACCCGCAGCCGACCCGCATCCGGTATTCGGGCGTGCCGTCGACAATGGGCGGCATTCCGGCCTGTACAGTGACGCTTGCGCCGTTGTCGATGGTCAGGTCCACCGCTTGCGCATTGCACAGCGCCAGCATGGCGGCACAGGTCTCGCGCCCCTCGGCCTTCGATCCGCCGGTCAGGTGATGGACACCACCGAGTGACAGCATCTGGCTGCCATATTCCGCAGTCGTGACATGGCCGATCACTTCCCCATTCTGGCGCACCTTGCCGCCCTCTGGGCCAAGGTGACGGTCCGTGTCGATCTTCACCTTGACCCCGCAGTAGGAGAAGATCGCCTCGGTCACAACGGTAACCATATCGGCGCCTTCAACCTTGGAGGAGACGATGAAGGGGGCGGGTTTGTAATCCGGGTAAGTGGTGCCCGAACCGATGCCGGTGACGAAGATATCAGCAGGAACAGGCTCTGACTTGGCGGCTTCGGGCCAGCCAGGATTGGCGAAGGGGACGATGCGGCTGCCGGATTGCAGCGCGTGAGTCAGCATGACGACCGGGTCGGTCCGCACGATCCGGCCATCGGCATTGGCATAGCGGTCGCAGGCGCCGGTCTGGCCGGGCGCGATGTAGCACATGACGGGGCAGGCATCGCAGCGGATTTTCTCAGACACGAGCGGCCTCCTTCATCGCGGCGAGAATGCGATGGGGCAGGGCGGGCAGGCGGGTGATCCGGGCGCCGGTGGCGTGGCGGATTGCGTTCAGGATCGCGGGCGCGGTGGGGATCAGGACATGCTCGCCCAGACCTTTGGCACCGTAGGGACCTTCAGGGTCTGGCACCTCGATCAGCAGGCTTTCTACCGGGGGCACGTCGCCGAAGGTCGGGATCAGGTAGTCGTGCAGGTTATCGGTACGGCCTGTGATGTACTCCTCCATCAGCGCCATGCCGATGCCTTGGGCGATGCCACCTTCGATCTGGCCCTCGGCCAGCAGGGGGTTGATGGCGCGACCAAGGTCATGCGCGGCGGTGATCTTGTGCAACTTCACCGTGCCAAGGTCGGGGTCCACGGAAAGCTCCACCATTTGTGCGCCATAGCCATAGACGGCATAGGGGCTGCCCTGACCATCGGCGTCGAGCGGTTTGGTCGGGGGATCGTAGGTCTCCTCGACCATGATCGCATAGCCCGTCTCGTTGACCGGCAAAGCGGCAAGCGGTTGATTGCCCAGACGGTGCAGGGCGGCGCGCATCGCCTCGGCGGCGGCCTTCGCGGCGCGGCCCGTGACATAGGTCTGACGGCTGGCCGAGGTTTTACCGGCATCCGGTGTCAGTCCGGTGTCAGGGCCGATCAGGCGCACCTCATGGACGGGGATCCCAAGCGTCTCGGCCACAATTTGCGAGATGACGGTGTTGGAGCCTTGACCGATGTCGGTGGCACCCTGGTGAAGGACGAATTCTCCGGTTGGGGTCAGGCCGATGCGGATCGTGGAGGGGTTCGGCAGGGCCGTATTGCCGCAGCCATACCAACAGGATGCGACACCAACGCCGCGGAAAGGGGTACTTTCGGCCTCGATCAGGGCGCGCTGCCAATGCGCGCGCAGGGCTTCTAGGCAAGGGGCGATACCGGTCGCTTGCATGACTTGGCCAGTGGCAGAATGATCGCCGTCGCGGAGGGCATTCAACAGGCGGAATTCAAGCCGGTCCATTTGTAGTTGTACGGCAAGATCGTCAAATAGGGATTCTTGCCAAACCGCCGCCTGCGGCACGCCGAAGCCGCGGAAGGCGCCGGAGACGGGGCCGTGGGTGTGTACGGCCCGGGCCTTGGCCGTGATATGGGGTGTACGATAGGGACCCGAGGCATGGACAGGCACCCGGTTTGCCACGGTCGGCCCCCATGAGGCATAGGCGCCGGTGTCGAAGCGGCCCTCGAACTCCACGCCGGTGATGCGGCCTTTGGCGTCGCATCCAATCCGGCCGGTGATCTCGGCCGGGTGGCGCTTCGTGGTGGAGGCCATGCTTTCGGCGCGGCTGTAGGTCATGCGGCTGGGACGGCCGGTCAGAAGGGTTACAAGGCCGATCAGCGGTTGCAAGCTGACGTCCAGCTTGGAGCCAAAGCCGCCGCCGACTGAGGAGGGGATGATGCGAACTCGGGTTGGATGCAGACCAAGGACGGCGGCCGTATCGTCGCGGTCCATCACCGGGGCTTGGGTGCAGGCGCGGATCACAAGCGTGCCCGCGTCCATCCAGGCGGCGCCGGCTTCTGGTTCGATATAGGCGTGTTCGACATGGGTTGTGGTGATGCTGCCCGTCGCGATGTGGGCGGACTGGGCGAGCGCCTGTGCGGCATCCCCTTTGACGACGCGGCCTTGGGTCAGGCGATTGTC
This sequence comes from Paracoccaceae bacterium, assembly GCA_947371955.1. GTDB lineage: Bacteria > Pseudomonadota > Alphaproteobacteria > Rhodobacterales > Rhodobacteraceae > Stagnihabitans. The sequence goes on from CANBRQ010000001.1 coordinate 29,080, forward strand.
CGGGCGATCGGGGTGAAGGAGGATCGCATCCTCTGCCTCGGCCCCTTGGGGCGAAAGCAGGGCGGGCAGCGCGGTCCATATGATCGGGAAGTCAGTCAGATCAGGCTCTGTTCCAGGTTCAAACGCCACCACGGCGACGCATTCCCCCCGGAACCGGGCGGGGGAGGCGGCGATGGCGGGCTGGTCGGCAAAGGCCGGGATCACGCCAAAGGCATTGCGGCCGGGGATGTCGGCGGCGGTGAAGACGCCTGCGACGGCGGGCCGCTTGGCAAAGGCTTGCAGGTCGCCGAAAGCGAAAGCCGCATGGGGATGAGGGGAGCGGACAGCCTTGACCGTCAGCGCACCCGAGGGGACGACGTCAGCGCCGAAACTGTCTCCGGCCACCTTGGCGGCGCCGTCGACACGCGGCAGACGATCGCCAACCTTGTCGCCAGAAACAGTCTCTGAAAGGGTGGAGTTGGCTTCCACGACCGCTGCGATGATCTTGCGATAGCCCGTGCAACGGCAAAGGACGCCGCCCAAGGCATTCTCGACAGCTTCGGCTGTGGGATGTGGCGTGTGAGTCAGCAGGTCACAGGCCGCCATCAGCATGCCGGGCGTGCAGATGCCGCATTGCGCCGCAGCATGGCGCAGGAAACTGGCGCGCAAGCGGTTCAAAAGCGGGGTCTGCGCCTCTATGGTTTCGATCTTTGTGCCCTCGAGCCGCGCCGAAGGCATCAGGCAGGCGCAGACGGCGCGACCGTCGATCAGCACGGTACAAGCACCACAGTCGCCGGCATCGCAGCCGACCTTGGTGCCCTTCAGACCCAGATGCTCGCGCAGCGCCTCGGTCACGCGCAGGGTCGGTGGCACATCCAGCGCGACCGGCGCGCCGTTCAATGCAAAACGGATCATTGTCCCACCTCGGCCACCAGCCGGCGGAGCAGGGTAACAGCCGCCTCGGCGCGGTAGACCGCCGTGGCGCGGATGTCGTCGATTGGCAGGAGGGCCGCGTGGATCAGGGGCGCGTGCATGTCGATGGCATCAAGGCTTTGGCCGATCAGCACCTGTTCAAAGGCAGGCAGGCGGCAGGCGGTAGGCCCACAAGCTCCGATTGAAGCGCTGGCTTCGGTGATCCTGCCATGCTTGATGACAAGGCGCAGGGCGGCCATCGCAATCGAAATCACCAGATGGCTTCTGGCCCCCAGTTTGAGGAAGGCCGAACGGCCCTGCAAGGCTGTCTCGGGAATATGGATGGCCAGCAAAATCTCTTCCGATGCCAGCGCCACCTTGCGCGGGCCTGTCACGCAATGCTCCAGCGGCATCCTGCGCGTGCCGCCCGGACCGGCAATCTCAACCTCTGCCGAAAGCGCCAGAAGCGGCGGGATGCCATCTGCCGCCGGCGAGGCGTTGCAGATGTTGCCGCCGATGGTGCCGACGTTCTGCACCTGACGCCCGCCGATCTGCAAGGCGGCCTGTTGCAGGGCATGCAGGGCGGGCGGCAACTGCGCCTCGGCGATCTGGGACCATGTCACGCAAGCGCCGATTCGAAGGCCGGGACCCATGCTGATCCCATGCAGGGCGGGCACGGCGGTGACATCAACCACATCGCCCGCAAGCCCCCACCCCGCCCCGGGGTAAATGTCGGTCCCCCCGGCAAGCACACGGTAGCCCTGAGCGGTCATGCCAAGCACTTCGGTCAGGTCAGAGGGGCGGGCGTATGACGGCATTCCTGTTCCATTTGTTTGCACACAAGCAGTTTGCGACCGCGGCCGAGTCTCTGTCAACTTCCTTGCGCGGATGCTTGGGCTTCGGTATCCAAACGCAATGAAATCGAACACACCCGAATACACCCTTGACCACCAGGTCGGCTATCTTCTGCGTCGGGCGACTCAGCGGCATTTGTCGATTTTCAGCGCGGCGATCCCGGATCTGACGACGACGCAGTTTGCCGCCTTGGCCAAGCTGATGGAATTGGGGCCGCAAAGTCAGAACACCTTGGGACGTGCGACCTCGATGGATGCGGCGACGATCAAGGGGGTCGTGGATCGGTTGGCCCGCGATGGGCTGGTTGAAACGTCCGATGATCCTGACGACCGCCGCCGACTGACGGTCAGCCTGACGACGACCGGGCAGACGCTTTATGCGCAGAGCGTCGGTCAGGCGCTGCAGGTGACCGCTGACACTCTGGCGCCGCTGGACGCTGCGGAACAGGTAGCCCTGATTGCGCTTTTGTCGCGCCTGACCTAGGCCCAAGGTCGCAAACCGGCGTTTCTTTTGTATGGCAGGCATTAGGCTTGGCCCAAACCGGAGGCCATGATGTCGAACGATCCCCTGCTGCAGCCCTATGCCCTGAAACACCTGACCCTGCGCAACCGGATCATGACGACCAGTCACGAACCGGCCTATCCCGAGGATGGGATGCCCAAGGACCGTTACCGGCTTTATCATCTGGAGCGGGCCAAGGCGGGCGTGGCCATGGTGATGACGGCAGGCTCGGCAGCGGTGTCGAAGGACAGCCCGCCCGTGTTCAACAACGTGCTGGCCTACAAGGACGAGGTCGTGCCGTGGATGCGCCGGATCGCAGACGACTGCCACGAAGCGGGGGCGGCGGTGATGATCCAGTTGACGCACTTGGGGCGGCGGACACGCTGGGACAAGGGTGATTGGCTGCCGGTGCTGGCGGCGGGGCCGGGCCGTGAACCCAGCCACCGCGCATTTCCGAAGGTGATTGAAGATTGGGACATCGAACGCGTCATCGCCGACTTCGCCGACGCGGCGGAGCGGATGAAGGATGCGGGCCTCGATGGGGTGGAGTTTGAATGTTACGGGCACCTGCTCGACCAGTTCATGTCGCCCTTCACCAACCAGCTGGAAGCACCCTATGGCGGCACTCTGGAAAACCGCGCGCGCTTTGCGATGGAGGTTCTGGCCGCGGTGCGCAAACGGGTGGGCGAGAAGTTCCTGCTGGGCATGCGCTACACAGCGGATGAGGCTGAGGCGGGCGGGATCAGCGCCGATGATGGTGTGGCCATTGGCAAGATGTTCCGCGATTCGGGACTGGTTGATTTTCTGAACATCATCAAGGGCCGCATCCATACCGATGCCGCGATGACGGATGTGATCCCGATCCATGGCATGAAATCCGCCCCGCATCTGGATTTCGCAGGTCGCATGAAGGCCGAGGTGGGGATGCCCACCTTCCACGCCGCGCGCATCCCGGATGTCGCAACGGCGCGGCACGCGATTGCCACGGGGCAGTTGGATATGGTGGGCATGACCCGCGCCCATATGGCTGATCCGCATATCGTGCAAAAGATCATCGAGGGGCGCGAGCATGACATTCGCCCCTGTGTTGGGGCGACTTATTGCCTGGACCGGATCTATCAGGGCGGCATGGCACTTTGCATCCACAACCCGGCGACGGGGCGTGAGGAAACCATGCCCCACACCATCAAACCCGCCGCCACTAAGCGGCAGATTGTTGTCGTGGGGGCTGGTCCTGCCGGCCTGGAGGCGGCCCGCGTGGCGGCAGAGCGCGGCCACAAGGTCACCGTGTTTGAAGCCGCCGCCGAAGCCGGTGGGCAGGTGCGCCTGCTGGCCCAGACCAAGCGCCGGGCCGAGATGATCGGCATCATCGACTGGCGCATGGCGCAATGCGCGGCTTTGGGGGTGGAGTTCCGCTTCAACACCTGGGCTGAGGCGGCGGACATCACCCCGCTCAATCCCGATGTGGTCATTGTTGCAACAGGGGGGATGGCGCAGAAGGATATCCTGTCCGGTGGCAATGAGTTGACGGTTTCTGCATGGGATATCCTGTCCGGTGATGTGAAACCGGGGCAGAACGTGCTGCTGTATGACGACGCGGGCGACCATACCGCGTTGCAGGCAGCGCAACTGCTGGCCGAGGCGGGTTCGACGGTGGAGGTCATGACGCCAGACCGCACCTTTGCGCCGGATGTCATGGCGATGAACCTTGTGCCCTACATGCGCGCCATTCAGGACAAGGCGGTGACCTTTACGGTGACCTATCGTCTCACCTCGGTTGAAAAGGATGGCAACCGGATCAAGGCAACCATCGACAGCGACTACAGCAAGCTTGGCATCACGCGGCACTTTGATCAGGTCGTTGTCAATCACGGCACCGCGCCGCTGGACGAGTTGTACTTCGCGCTCAAGCCGCATTCGGTCAACCTTGGTGCGGTGGATTACGACGCCTTCATCGCCACCCAGCCGCAGACGCTTGGCGGTGGCCCGGCCGGGTTTCAGCTGTTCCGCATTGGTGACGCTGTGGAGGCGCGCAATATCCACGCTGCAATCTACGATGCACTGCGGTTGATCGTCGCAATCTAGAGTTGTTCAAGTGCCGAAAATCTTTGCATTTTCTCAGCACTGCGCGGTTTCCCCCCATCCGCCGTTCACGAATTGACGCTTCGTTAACGCAGTCGTCACGCAATGGTGACGAGAACTGCGGTACAGCTAAGGCAACCACGGGAGGGAAGAATGATCGCATCGCAATTGGCTGAAGAGACCGTGCAAGTCGCTCTGATCTCCTCGGGGACGCATCCCAATCTGGCGCGGCACTTCGGCATGAAGCCCGCTGAAGCCGATGCTTTGCTGAACCACGGCTTTGGCGTGATTTCTGCCGAGATGCCTCGCGCTTCGGCGGCGGCGGCCGTTCCGGTGCTGACGGCTCTGGGCTTGCAGGTCGCGCTGTTGCCGAAGAACGTGGAACCTGCCGTTGCGCTGTTTGATCTGTCGATCCGGCTGAAGCATGCGGATGCGATCCATTTGGTGCGGTCGACGCTTGCGCGTCTGGGTTGGACCGGCAATGTCGCGCTCGAGGATTTCCGCGGCCCGGCCGGTTTCGAAATCGACGGCCTGCCGCGTGCCAAGGCGGATGATTACCTTGCCGCGCTGCGTGTCCTGCGCGGGGTCAGCGCGACCTTGAGCGCGCAAAGCAGTGCCATCTATGACGTTTTTGCCCCCTCCACCGGGCTTGGGACGGATATGGCGCAAATTCTGCGGCATCTGTCGGTTATGGCTTGCTCGGCCAAGGATCACTGCCCGCAGATTGCCGTGAGCCTTGATCGCCACATGTTGAAATGCCTCCTTGCCCGCTTCCCGAACGCCGGACTGATCGGCGTCAATCAGGCGTTCCAGCGCTATCACCTGACGCTCACGGCATCTGGCCGCATTTCGATTCAAGAGCTTGCGGATTTTCTTGCCACAAGGGGTTGCAGCGTTGCCGAGATGAACGAGGCTGTGGCTTCCCGCCGCGGTTTTCGCCTTGAAAGCGGTCTGACCCGCACGGCGGCCAAGCAGTTTGTGGCCGATTATGCGATGATCGGGATGACGGTCCGGGCCGATCTGGTCTTGGGCTGAGCGAAAACCTATAAAATGCCGAGGGTTAAGCCCGGATTCACGCAGATCCGCTAAGGTCGGTCTTGGGTGAGACTATGGGTGTGGGAATGGCAGGGCAATCAAATGCCGCGCCAGTCATCATCAAGCGTAAGAAGGTCATAAGCGGCGGCGGTCACCACGGTGGGGCGTGGAAGGTTGCCTATGCGGACTTCGTGACGGCCATGATGGCCTTCTTCATGCTGATGTGGCTTTTGGGTGCGACGACGGAAAAGCAACGCAAGGGCATCGCGGATTACTTCAATCCGACGATTCCGATCAACCGCGTCTCGGGCGGTGGCGACGGCGCCTTTGGCGGCGAGTCGATCTTCAGCGATAAAACCATGGCAAAGAATGGCACCGGGCAATCTGCGGCTACGCCCGGGGACGAGCAGAAGTCCGGCGGAGTCGGCGGCAATGCCGCAGGGCAGGACAAGGCAGCACAGGATGACACGCTCAAGCGCTTGCAAAGCCAGCTGGAAGGCAAGGGCGGCGAAAGTCAGACGATGGAGAGTCTTCTCAGCCATGTCGTCACCAAAGTCACCGACGAAGGTCTGGTGATCGAGATTTTCGACGTGGAGGGCAGTCCGCTGTTCGGCGATGACAGCGCCGCACCAAGCGAAAGTTTGAAAGCAATTGCGGCTCTTTTGTCGGATGTTTTAGGACAAACCCAGAATGCCGTCGCCGTCGACGGCTATGTCCGTTCCTATCCGGTGATGATGGTCAAGAATCCCTCGTGGGATTTGTCGTCGTCTCGGGCGCAGGTGGTCCGGCAACTCCTTGAAAACGCTGGAATGCCGACGGAAAGGATCGCGCGGATCAGCGGTCACGCCGACCGCAAGCCCGTGACGGCAGACCCCACCGCCCCTCGCAACAACCGCATTGAGGTGATTCTTCTGCGGAAGAATCGGTAAGCCGGTCAGATTTTACCTGTTAGGTGAATGTTAAGTCGAAGCGGTCAGCTTGGCCTTCGTAAGGTCGAGCTGCAGAAAGGCGCTATCGATGACGATTTCCTCTTCGCTGAACGCGGGGGTGGCAGGGTTGAACGCGAATGCCAACCGTCTGGCAACCATCTCAGACAACATCGCGAACTCCTCTACCTTTGGCTACAAGCGCGCAACGTCCGAGTTCTATTCGGTCGTCGTGCATGGTGACCTCAGCACGGCCTATTCGGCCGGTGGAGTCCGGTCGACCAGCTTTCGTCTGATCGACGAACATGGGCCGCTGATCGGCACCTCCAACCCGACCGACCTCGCCATTGACGGGCGCGGCTTCATGGCAGTGACCACGATTGATGCCGTCAATCGCGGCGTGGGTGACCTGCCGATTTCCCTGACCACGACCGGTTCGTTCAAGGCGGACGCCGATGGCATTCTGCGCACGCCGACCGGTCAGGTTCTGATGGGCTGGCCGGCAAATCCCGATGGCACGCTCGCCAACTTCCCGCGTGACACGATGAAGGCGATGACGCCGGTCAAGCTGGACCAGAACCAGTATGTCTCCAACCCGACCACCAAGATGTCGCTAGGCGCCAACCTCCCCGCCACCGCGACACAGGCCGGAGCCAGTGGTCTGACCTATGAAATGTCGGTGCAATACACGGGCAACCTCGGCACGCAAGAGACGCTGCACTACGTCTTCACGCCTTCCGTTCCTGCAACCGGTGCGTCAAACACCTGGAACATGACGATCGCGGATTCCGCATCGGACGACGCTGTGATCGCCGAATACAACATCACCTTCGACAGCAGCCAAAGCGCCGGCGGCACCCTCGCTTCGGTCACCACGGTCACCGGGGCGGACTATGACGCCGGCACCGGGGTCATTCCGCTGGCCGTTGGCGGCGGGAATGTGGATCTGGACATCGGCGCGATCGGCGTCACGGGGGGCATGACCCAACTGTCCGAAAGCTTTGCGCCGATCGGCAAGGCGACCAACGGTACGCCGGTCGCGCGTCTGGTGGGTGTTGAGATTGACGACAACGGCTATCTGCACGCCAATTATGATCAGGGCTTTTCCAAGGTCATCTACCAGATTCCGGTGGTGGACGTGCCCAACCCGAACGGCCTCGCGTCGCACAGCGACCAGACCTATCAGCTTTCCGCAGAATCGGGGCCCTTCTACCTGTGGGACTCGGGCGATGGCCCGACCGGCAAGATGGTCGGCTACAGCCAGGAACAATCCACCACGGATGTCACCTCTGAACTGACCAACCTTATCACCACGCAGCGTGCCTATTCGTCGAACGTCAAAGTGATCCAGACGGTGGACGAAATGCTGCAAGAAACCGCCAACCTCAAGCGATAGGAGCGTTAAGTGACCATCGGCAGCACCCTTGCCAGCGCCCTTTCGGGCCTGACCGCCGCGTCAAAGCGGGCAGAGCTGGTGTCTTCCAACATCGCGAATGCGACGACGCCCGGCTTCGGGCGTCGCCAGTTGCAAGTGACCGCGCGCAACGTTGGCACCAGCGGGCAAGGTGTTGCAATCGTTGGCGTCGACCGGACGGCCAATCCGGCCCTGATCAGCGACCGCCGGCTTGCACAATCGACTCAAGGGGAGGCGGATGCAAAGTCCGCATTCTACCAAAGGATCGAGACGCAAATGGGTACACCGGATCAGGCCTATTCGGTGAACGGCCGCGTCGCCGCCCTCGACTCGGCCTTGGCCGAGGCGATCTCCCACCCCGAGTCAGAGCCTCGGCTGAATTCGGTCCTGAATGCCGCCAAGGGCATTGCGCGCAGCATCGTCGCCATCGGCAAGGACATTCAGGCCGCGCGTACCGCCGCGGATACCGAAATTGCCGCACAGGTCCAGCAGCTGAATACCGGGCTGGAACGGGCCACCAAACTTAACGTTCAGATCCGCAAGGGTTCTGGCATCGGGCAGGACACGGCGGCCTTGCAGGACCAGCGCCAACAGGTGATCGACCAGATCGCCAAGATCGTCCCGTTGCGGGAAGTGCCGCAAAGCGACGGCACAGTCTCGCTTTACACGACCACCGGGGGCGTGCTGCTGGACGGCATCCCCTCGGTTTTCGGCTTTACCCGGACCTCGGCGATTTCTCCGCCGATGACGCTGCAGTCGGGCGGTCTGTCCGGGCTGACGCTGAATGGCAAGGCCACGCCGACCTCGGGTGATTCTTCAGTCATTCTCGGTGGCTCCCTCGCCGGCAACTTCGCGGTGCGCGATGATCTGGCCGTCACCGCGCAGTCGCAGATCGACGCCGTGGCGCGCGATCTGGTCGAGCGGTTTCAGGACAGCGGGCTCGACACCACCCGCGCCTCCGGGGATCCGGGCCTCTTTACCGACACTGGTGCCGCGTTCGATCCGTTGAACGAGGTGGGTCTGGCCCAAAGGTTGACCGTCAACCTTGCGGCTGACCCGGCCAGGGGCGGCGCGTTGTGGAAAATCCGTGACGGTCTGGGGGCCGCCGTGCCGGGCACCGTCGGCAACTCCGCCCTGCTGACCGACCTGCGAGCGGCGCTGACCTCCGAGCATTCTCCCGCGTCGGGCGGCTTCATGGCAGGCGCGCGCAGCTTTTCGGCCTTGGCCAGCGATCTTCTCTCCGCCGCCGCGTCCAACAAACTGGCCGCGGAGGGCGAGGCCACCTATGCCGCCGCCCGCCTGGACACCTTCACCTCGATGGAGGCGCAGGGCGGCGTCGATACTGACCAGGAAATGCAGGACCTGCTGCAGATCGAGCAGAACTATGCCGCCAATGCCAAGGTCATCAAAACTGTGGATGACATGATCAAAACCCTGATGGATATGTAAAATGCCCAGCATGACCGTTGGCGATATGGCCAAGTCCCTGCTTCTCAGCCGTCAGGGCGTGAACCTGAAGACCGCCATGCAAAAGCTCTCGACCGAGGCTACGACAGGTCTCGTGACCGACCAGACCGAAAGGCTGCGCGGCAACTACGTGCCCATCGCGGGGATCGAAACCAGCCTGACACAACTGGAAGCTTATCACACCGTCACGTCCGAAACACAGGTTATCGCCAGCGTGATGCAGACCGTACTGGGCACAATCAACGATCAATCGAGCGCCCTCAGCTCGGCCATGCTGGCCGGGGCCTCGGGGGCATCAACGTTGCAGATCAATGCGTTGGGCAACGCGGCGGTGCATCGCTTGGACACCGTGATGGCGGCGCTGAACACTAGGTTCGGCGAACGTTCGCTCTTTGCCGGTCAAAGCACCGACGCGGTCACCGTGGCCAGCGCCGAAACGATGATGACCGCCCTTGAAACCGCCATTTCCAACGCGGGCGCGATTTCTTCCGCCGATGTGGAGGCGACGGTCAACACCTGGTTTGACGATCCGGCCGGTTATGCTGCCACCGTCTATCAGGGTGGCGACATCCTTGAACCGGTGCCCGTGGGCCCCGATCAGACTGCGCAGATTGATGTCACGGCCAAGGATCCGGCAATCATCCAGACCCTGAAAGGCCTGGCCCTTGGCGCGCTTCTGGGGCGGGGTGCGCTGGCTGGCAACGATACGGCACGCGCCGATCTGGCCAAGCGCGCCGGCGAAAGCCTCGCCGGTTCGCAAAGCATCATCGTCCAGCTCGGCGCCCGTCTCGGCACCACCGAGGCTACCGTCGAGAACACTGCCACCCGCAACGATGCCGAAAAGGACGTGCTGCAGACCGCGCGACTGAACCTGCTGTCGGTTGATCCCTATGAGACGGCGGCCAAGTATCAGGAAACCCAAGGCCAGTTGCAGACGCTTTATGCCCTCACTGCGCGCGCCTCGCGCCTCAGCCTGGTGGATTTCCTGTGATACTTCGCGCCCTCTGCGTCTCACTGGCGGCACTTTTGTCCAGCCCTGCTGCGGCGCAAGCCATCCGCATCAAGGACTTGGTGGAGTTCGACGGCGTGCGCGGCAACGATCTTGTCGGCTATGGCCTTGTGGTCGGCCTGAATGGCACCGGAGACGGTCTGCGCAATTCGCCCTTCACCGAGGAGATCATGTCCAACCTGTTGGAGCGACTTGGCGTCAACGTCACCGGAGAGCAGTTTCAACCCAAGAACGTGGCGGCCGTCTTCGTGACTGCCTCGCTGCCGCCCTTTTCTCGGGCGGGCGGACGGATTGATGTGACGGTCTCGGCCATCGGCGATGCCAAGAGCCTGCTCGGCGGTACTTTGGTGATGACGCCCTTGAACGGGGCGGATGGCCAGATCTACGCGGTGGCGCAGGGCACCATCATTGCCGGCGGCGTTTCGGCCGAGGGTCAGGCCTCCAAGGTGACGCAAGGCGTGCCGACCTCGGGCACCATCCCCTCGGGCGCGCATGTCGAGCGTGAGGTGCAGTTCGATTTCAGCCAGATGCATTCGGTGCGGTTGGCGCTGCGGGCGCCGGATTTCACCACCGCCGCCAAGATTGAGGCCGTCATCAACACGGCCTTTGGCAGCAATGTGGCGCTGATGCAGGACTCCGGCACCGTATCGCTGAACATCGACGCGACCCAAATGAACAGCCCGGCCCGCGTCATCGCCAAGCTTGAGAACCTGACGGTGGAGCCCGAGGCGCGCGCTCGCGTTGTCGTCGACCAGCGCAGTGGCACGATCGTGATGGATGACGACGTCCGCATCAGCCATGTCGCCATCGCGCAGGGCAATCTGACTTTGCGGGTTGATGAGATGCCGCAGGTGGTGCAGCCCAACCCCTTTGCGCAGGGCGAGACCATCTCTGTGCCCCGCACAAACGCCCAGATCCAGAATGCGCCGGGTACTGGATTGGCCGAGGTTCAGGGCGGTGCCAGCCTCTCTGAGGTTGTAGCTGGGCTGAACGCCTTGGGTGTGGCACCCCATGACATGATCGACATCCTGAAAAGCATCAATGCAGCCGGGGCGCTGCACGCGGAGTTTCTGGTGAACTGACCAAAGCATAAGGCCCCGCTTGCGGGCGGGGCCTTCGGGTTCCACCAGCCCGGAGGATCAGCCGCCGCCATAACTTCGCACCAAGGCGCTGGAGACAAGGGTCCAGCCATTGGCCACCACGAAGAAGGCCAGCTTGAACGGCAAGGATACCACGGCCGGTGGCACCATCATCATCCCCATCGACATCAGGATCGCCGCCGTCACAAGATCGATGATCAGGAAGGGCAGATAGATCAGAAAGCCGATCTGAAACGCCCGCGAAATTTCTGACAGCATGAAGGACGGCACCAGAAGCGAAAACGGTGCATCAGCCAGTTTGGCGGTCTCCCCGGGGCGAAGCGCCTCCAGTGCGGCGAACGTGTCCGGGTTCGTGCGGTTGGCCATGAACCCTCGGAACGGGGCAGCGATCAGCGGGATCGCCTCTTGCACCTCGATCTGGCCGGAGGTCAGGGGTTCTACCCCCTTTTTCCAGGCCTCGGTCAGGACCGGGTCCATGACGAACCAGGTCAGGAACAGGGCGAGGCTGACGATGACCATGTTGGGCGGCGATTGCTGCAGTCCCAAGGCCTGCCGCAGAATCGACAGAACTGTGACGATGAAGGGAAAACATGTCACCATGACGGCCAGTCCCGGCACAAGGCTCAGCAAGGTGACCAGCGCGATGATCTCGACTGATCTGGTAGCCAAGGAGCCGTTGTTGCCGAAATCCAGCGAGACAGATTGCGCCAGCGCCGGGCCGGTCGCGAGGATCAGAGCCAGCGCCAAAAGTCCGATGCGCCTCACAGCCCACCCCGCAGATTGGCCACTTCGGTCAGCCGCACGGCAAGTTGCCCGGCCTGCTCGCCCTCCAGTTCCTGCAATTCGCCGCGCGCGATCAGCCGGTCACCGACGTAAAGCTCCACCGGGTCATCGACCCTTCGGTCCAGCGGCAGAATGGCGTCGCGGCTGAGGCGCAGCAGGTCCTTCACCATGGGCCGCGCCTTGCCGACCGAGATCGTCACCTCGATCGGGACCTGCGCGAAGGGGTTCGTATCGGCGGGATCATCCATTTGGTCTGTCCTTTCCGGGAAGGTCGAAGAAGCCGCGCACGGCAGAGGCAATTTCAGCAGTGGCCTTGTCGAGGTCCACCTGGGTTTCTACCGTCCCAAGGCGAATGTAGACTTGGCCTTCCCCCAACGTCGGCTCTTCCTCGATGGTCAGGGGCAGGCCGGTGGCCTGTTCCAGCAAGGCCTCAACCCCCGCACGGGCGACTGGGTTTATCACCAGAGTCACGGGCGCGTCGCCCAGCCCCTCGGCCAGCGGCATCAGGGTTTCCAGCACAAAGGGTGCCAGAGTTTCACGCGCAATCTCGGGCAGAAGCTGGCCGACGATCTGCAGCAGCAATGGTTCCACTGCTTTCAGTACATGGTTGCGCGCCTCATGATAGGTGAAGCTGAGGGTCTGCAGATTGCGCGCCAGCTCTGCCCGGATCCTTGTCTGATCCTCGGTCATGGCGGCGCTGGCATCATCCCAGCCGGCCTTGTAGCCCGTCTCGTAGGAGGCGAGCTTTTCGTCTTCCAGCGCCACGCGGTCCAGAACGACGGTATGGGTCTTCTTCGGTTTTTGTTCGGTATCAAAGACTTCAAGCTTCAGGACCATCAGACCGGCTCCTCGTCATGTTCCATCCAGGCGCGCAGAATTTCGATGGACTCGGCCTGACGTTCCTCGATCAGGCGGCGTAGGCGCGCGACGGGGTCGGTCTCTACGCCAGTCATGGCGGCCTCTTGTTCAGAGAAGTCGGCGACCTGCGGGAACATGATGCCACCGTCATCGATTTCGCCATCCAGCGCGACCGGGGCCGGGGTGGCCATTCCACTCGGCAGGGCCAATGGCATCATGGGAGCCTCAAGTTGCCCAACACTCCGCGCCGAAGAGGTCAGGATCGGGCGGATCACGAACAACCCGAGGATCAGCGCCACCAACGCGAGAACCCCAAGCTGGATCATCGACATCAGGTTCAAGGGGCCAAACGTCGATAGGAAACTGGATTCCACCAGCGTGCCTCCCACCGCCTGCTGATCAAACGGCAGCGATTTCAGCGTCAGCACATCGCCCCGCGTCGTGTCGAGCCCGACAGCAGAGGAGACAAGCTCTTTCAGCGTCGCCAGTTCGGCATCCGAGCGTGGCTGGAACGTCACCGTGCCGTCGGCCGCTGTCAGCTTTTCCTGATCGACCAGAACCGCCACCGACAGTTTCGCCACAGCACCGGGCACCTTGATGACCTGCCGGTTGGTCTCGGATACCTCATAGTTCACCCGTTCGGATTTGTCGGAATTCTGGCTCTGGTTTGTCCCGCCCGGCGCAGCGGCCACTGTCGGCAGGTTGGAGGCGACCGTCACATTGCTGTCCGCCCCGCTTGATGTGCCACTTTTATCTTGAGTTTCCGTCGAAATCGCCACTTTTCCCTGTGGGTCCAGCGTGCGCTGATTGACCTCTTCCCGGTCGGTGACGACATCGACATTCACCTCGACCACCGCCTTGCCGGGGCCGACACGTGCCGCCAGCAGGCGCTCGACGTTCTGCTTTATCTCAGCCGCCTTTGCATCGCCTGCGGTATTCGGCGCGGACACGTCCGTCTCAGAGGGAATCAACCCGGCGACCGAGTCGATCACCGCCACGTCATCCGGTTGCATCCCCGAAACCGCCCCCGCCACCAGATGCCGGATCGCATTGGCCTGTTCGGCCGACAGCGTGCCTGACCGCGTGGTGACCGTCACGCTTGCCGTTGGCTTGTTCTTGTCCTGAAACAGCTGAGTCGGAGCCTGAGCGATATGCACCCGTGCTGCCTTGACCTCTGGCAAAGCCAGCACAGTGCGCGCCAGTTCGCCCTCTTTCGCCCGCCAGTAGGCCGCATCGAACATCTGCGAGGTCGTGCCGAATCCTGACAGGGAATCAAGCAGTTCGTAGCCCGTGCCCCCCGTTGCCGGCAGCCCCTGCCCGGCAAGGGTCATCCGCAGACTGTCGCGTTTGGTCTGGTCCACATAGATCGCATCGCCGCGAATCTCGTACTTGACGGCCTGCGCATCCAGCGCCGTAACGACCGCCCCTGCAGAAGCGCTGTCGAGTCCGGAATAAAGCAGTGCCAAATCGGACTGCCCCGCCATCCGCGCAAGGCTGAGGATGGCCAGAAACATGGCGACGGTCGCACCAAGAACGATGGCCCGACGCGGGTTGCTGAGATTGGTCCATAGCGAAAGCAGATTCTGCAAAGTCTTCTCCGTTCAGGGCTTCTGCCCCTCGCACCACTTTGAAGTGCCGGTCTTAACAATCGGTTAGGAGGAACGGTCTATCTTCGTTCTCACAGTGAGGATGGAGGTCCCTTTGGCCGAAGCCGAAGCGCCGCAGGATGCGGCTCCCAAAAAGAAGTCGAAACTGCCCCTGATTATTGGGTTGGTCCTGTTCCTCGCTTTGGGCGGGGGTGGCTTCTATGCCGTCTATTCCGGCCTGATTCTGGCCCCCACGTCCGGGGTCAAATCGGCCGAAGGAGAGAAGAAGGATGCGCCAGAGATTGCCTTTGTCCCGATCGAGCCTGTGACGATTTCGCTGGGCAAGGCCGACGACAATCACCATCTGCGCTTCACCGCGCAGCTGGAGGTCAACAAGGAGAGGGCTGAAGAGGTCACGACACTGGTTCCGCGCATTCTGGACGTGTTGAACGGCTACCTGCGCGCGTTGGAGGTGTCGGAATTGGAAGATCCCGATGCGTTGGTGCGCCTGCGCTCGCAGATGCTGCGCCGCGTCCAGATCGTCACGGGCGAGGGCTGCGTGCGCGACCTTCTTGTCACAGAATTCGTACTTGAGTGAGGCCGCACAATGAACATGATTTCGGATATTCTTCTTGCCGCCGGCGCCTTTGGTGCTGCGATCTATTGCTACGTCCTTGGCGCGCGGCTGAAGAAATTCACCACCCTGGAAACCGGCATGGGTGGGGCAATCGCGGTTCTGTCGGTGCAGGTCGATGACATGACCAAGGCCTTGGACAAGGCCCGCGCAGCCGCAACCGGTTCGGCCTCCAGCCTGGAAGGCCTGACCGCGCGCGCCGAAGCAGTGGCCGCCCGGATCGAGCTTTTGCTGGCGTCGATGCATGATCTGCCCGAGCCGGGCGGAAACGTGGCCCCTGTCCAGGCCGAGGCGCAGGAGGAGGCTGATCGCAAACTGCGGTTCATCCGCCGGCGGCCCGGCCGTTCTGATCTGGAGGCTGCAGAATGACCGCGCGCAAACGACAATCCGGGCGCAGTGTGCTGGTGGTCCTGTCGCTGATCCTCACCTCGGCAGGGGCGTTGCGATTGGGGTCGGGCATCGGCGTGGCACTGGCCAATTCACCTCTGGAAACCGCGGCGGCCCCACTGGACTGCCCGATGCCGCCAGCCGCCCTCGCCGCCGCTCTTGCCGGGCGTGAGGCGCAAGTGAAGGCGCAGGAAGCCGCCATGGCTGAGCGGATGGCTGCCTTGAACCTTGCCGATCAGGCGATCACGAGGCGGATGGGCGAACTGCAGGCGGCGGAAGATGAATTGAAGAAAACTCTGGCCATTGCCGACGGTGCCTCGGAGAAGGACCTGACCCAGCTGACGGCCGTTTATGAGGCGATGAAGCCCGCCGATGCCGCAGCCCTGTTCCAGACCATGGCACCGGAGTTTGCAGCGGGCTTTCTGGGGCGCATGCAGCCGGCCTCGGCCGCCGCCGTGATGACCGGCATGAAACCGGACAAGGCTTACGAAATCTCGGTCCTTCTGGCCGGCCGCAACGCCACGGCGCCCAAGAACTAGTGTCAGGGTTTCTTAACGCGGGCGTGGCAATCATGCCAAAGGCAAAAGAAAGAGGCGGATCATGCTTGCTATAGTCGGCATCATAATGATCTTCGTCATGGTTTTCGGCGGTTATGTCTTCGCCGGCGGCAAGATGGAAATCATCCTTGAAGCCTTGCCGCACGAAATGATCGTGATCGGCGGGGCGGCCATTGGCGCCTTTCTCTTGGGCAACGACCTAGCCACGGTCAAGCAGGCCATCAAGGACCTCGGCAAGGTCTTCAAAGGGTCAAAGTGGAAGGCAGCCGACTACCGCGATCTGCTGGCGCTTTTGTTCGAATTGGTCCGGATTGCCCGCTCCAATCCAGTGGCGCTGGAAGAACATGTGGAAAACCCGGAAGGATCATCGATCTTCGGGCGGTTTCCCAGGATCCAGCATGACCATGACGTTGTTGAACTGATCTGCGACACCCTGCGCGCCGCCTCAATGAACTACGACGACCCGCATCAAGTCGAAGAGGTGCTCGACAAGCGGATGGAGGAGGCGCATCACCACGCGCTGCACGGCAGCCACGCCTGGCAAAGCATGGCTGACGCCATGCCCGCCATTGGCATCGTCGCCGCCGTTCTGGGCGTGATCAAGACCATGGGCTCGATCGACCAGCCGCCCGAGATTTTGGGCGGCATGATCGGCGGCGCGCTGGTCGGGACATTCATGGGCGTATTTCTGGCTTACGGCTTCATCGGTCCAATGTCCTCGCGCATCAAGGCTGTGGTGGATGAGGACAACTATTTCCACCAACTGATCCGGGAGGTGTTGATTGCCAACCTTCACCGCCACCCGCCGAACATCTGCATCGAGGTGGGACGGCAAAACACGCCGCATCATGTGCGCCCCAGCTTCTCAGACGTCGAAGCGGTGTTGCGCGGTCTGAAACAGGAAAACGCTGCATGAAGCCATGGGTCGCCCTTCTGACGGTGCTGCCCGTCTGCCCGCTCGCGGCCTTCGCGGGGCCTGCGGTCGTGACATCTGGAGAGCATCCGGGTTTCACCCGTCTGGTCGTGCAATTCGACGGTCCGGTGAATTGGCAGGTCGGCCGCGGCATTGACGGCTACTCATTGCGGGTGCAGGATCAGCGGCCCGACTACGATATGACAAAAGCCTTTGATCTAATTGGAAAAAGCCGGCTCGCTGCGCTGTGGGCGGACCCGAAGACGGGTGATCTGCATTTCGGCATCGCTTGCGCCTGCTATGGCATGCCGTTCGAGTTCCGTCCCGGCATCGTCGTCCTTGACCTGCACGATGGCGCTCCGCCGCAAGGCTCTTCGTTTGAGCAACCGCTGGATGCGGCTCTTCAGCCTGTCGCAGTGGCGGCACCACCAAAGCCGCAGCCCGCTTCTGCTTATGACTGGACCACGGTCAAGGGCAATCTGATCGACCGCTGGCCGAACTTGCTTGGCACTTTCGGGCCCTTGTCCGTCGACCTTAATCCCTTGGATTCCGGGTTGGAACCGCTGCGCCTTTCTCTGATCGAGGAAATGGGCCGTGGCGCCTCGCAGGGTATCGTCGATATGGCGAAACCGAAGAAATCGGCCGAGGTTCCACTGAGCGAAGGCGACCCTTCGGTGCGGATCCATATGGGTGAGACGCCGACGATGGTCGTAAGGCAAAAGGGTGAAGGTCGCGCCCCGCTGACGGCCCAGGGCGAGGAATGCATTACGGACGCGCAACTCGACATTCCCACATGGGGATCAGGTCGTCCGGTCGCGGATCAAATCGGGCCGGAACGCGAGGGCCTGACCGGAGAGTTCGACAAACCTGATCCGGATGCCGTTACGAGGGCGGTCCGCTTCATGCTTTTTCTCGGCTTCGGAGCCGAGGCACGAAGTCTAATCCGCGCCTTTCCGGACGGCCTGCACGACAAGGAAATCTGGGAGAGTTTGGCCCACATCATGGATGATGAACCAAACCTCGCGCCGGTCCTTCAAGGGATGGAGGAGTGTGACACCGCTGCGGCGCTTTGGGCCACTCTGGCCGATCCGGACGCCCGACCCAATGAAGAACTCGGAAAGGCGGCGGTCCTGCGCAGCTTTTCTGCGCTGCCTCCGCATTTGCGCCGGCTTTTGGGGTCTAGGCTGGTGGATCGCTTCCTTGCGGCGGAGGATATCTCGACGGCAACCGCGTTGCGTGATGCGGTTCTGCGCGCGCCGGGCGATGCCGGGCCGGAAGTCATCCTTATGCAGGCCGCGATGGCGCGCGCGGCAGGCGAGCCAGGGCAAGCGGAATCACACCTTGAACCCCTCGCCAGTGCACCCGGCCCGGCATCGGCCGATGCTTTGGTTGCCCTTGTTGAGCAGCGGGTTACTCTGGGGCAGTCCGTTGAATTCGCTCAGGTTCAGACGCTGGAAGAGCTTTTGCGGGAACGCAAGGGCGGCTCCGACGCCCCCAAGTATCAGCATGCGCTGGTTCTGGCGCGCGCCGCCTCAGGCGATTTTGACCGTGCCTTTGCCGATGTGACGGAAGTGCCAGATGCAGAAGCGGCCCTTTGGCGCCTTTTGGCCGTCGGCGGCCAGGACAGCGCGCTTCTCGACCATGCGACGCTGGGAGAGGGGCAGGTACCTCCGCTGGTCGCGAAAGGCGTCGCTTCGCTGATTGCAGACCGGTTTCTGGGTCTTGGCCTTGCGGATCAGGCCGCGCAATGGCTGGAACAGGATGACCGTGCCCCGGCTTTGCTCCGCGCGCGGGTGGATTTGGCGCGCGGCAATCCCAAGGACGCCCTGGCCCAACTGGACGCAGACGATTCGCCCGCTGCACTGGCCGTCAAGGCCAGAGCCTTGCAGGATCTGAACGATGAACAAGCCGCGGCCGAGGTTTTTGCCAAATTGGGCAAGCCCGAGGATCAATGGGCCGCCCTTAGCCGGTCGCAGGCCTGGGAAGCGTTGGCGCAGGGCGGGCCTGATCCCTGGAAGGCCGTGGCCTCGGTCGTGACCAACCCGCCGACAGACGCCGCTGCGGCGAACCCGGCGTCTCAGGGTCCGCTTGCCCGCAACAAGACCCTCGTCGCCGACAGCGCCGCCACAAGAGACGCCATCACTGCTTTGCTGAATTCGGTGAAAACGCCGGTTCTGCCTTCACAATAGTGCCTCGCTTATAGCTTGGTAAGGTTTGCCGATTAGGCTGACCCCGGGCGGCCAAGAATTGGTCCTAACGGGTGATCCCTTTGAGAATATTGATAATCCTCACCATCGCCACCATCGCCACCATCTCCACGGGCGTGGTCACGACCGTGCAATCTGCCGAGGCGCTGGGCTCGCTTTGCGATAGGGCCGCAGCGAATGCCGCTCAGGCTACCGGAGTGCCGATCGACATCCTTCTGGCGATCTCACGGGTGGAAAGCGGGCGCAAGGCCGATGGGGATTTGAAACCCTGGCCCTGGACGATCAATGCCGATGGCAAGGGCACCTTCTATGAAACCGAGACCGAGGCCGTTGCCGCAGCCAATGCACATCTGACCGATGGAACAGGCACCTTCGACGTCGGCTGCTTTCAGCTGAACATCCATTACCACGGTCAGGCCTTCACCACCTTTGAAGACATGTTTGATCCCGAAAGGAATGCAGACTATGCCGCCCGTTTCCTGGCATCACTCTATCAGGAAACCGGCACCTGGGCGGATGCGGTGGCCGCCTATCACTCGCGCACGCCGGACTTGGCACAGGCCTATCTGAACCAGGTCAAGTCCGTGCTGGAAACCCCGGCTGCCACCGATCTGCCGCGACAAGAGCCCGTAGTGCGAGAGAACAACTTCCCCCTGCTGCAGGCCGGGGCGCAAGGCGGCTTTGGCTCTGTCGTGCCGCTGACCAGTGCGCGCGGTCCGCTGATTGGGGGCAATTCCTGATGCTTGGCCTCAAGATTGATCCGGCGACGCTGTTCCGCCCAACGATTCTTCTGGCACTCGCCCTCATGGGCGTCATCCTGATGATGGTCCTGCCGGTGCCGTCCTGGGTGCTCGACATCGGCTTAGCGCTGTCTTTCGCGCTGGCCATCCTCATGCTGACCGTAACCCTCTTCATCGAACGCCCGCTGGAGTTTTCAGCCTTCCCGACCATCCTTCTGGCCTCGCTTATGCTGCGTCTGTCGCTGAACGTGTCGTCGACCAAGCTGATCATCGGGCAAGGGCATACGGGAACAGCTGCCGCCGGCCACGTGATTCAGGGCTTTGCCGAGTTCATCATGGGTGGCAACCTGTTGCTTGGCATCGTGATTTTCGCCGTCCTCTTGATCGTGAACTTCGTGGTCATTACCAAGGGTGCGGGCCGGATGGCCGAAGTGGGCGCCCGTTTCGCCCTAGACGGGATGCCTGGCAAACAGCTCGCGATCGACGCCGACATGTCGGCTGGCGCCATTACCCACACCGAAGCCAAGGCAAGACGTGAGCGGGAACTGGCGGAAACCAACTTTTTCGGCTCGCTCGACGGCGCATCCAAGTTCGTCAAGGGCGACGCTGTGGCCGGGCTGATGATCACCGCGCTCAACATCGTCATGGGGTTGATCATGGGCGTCTTCGTCCATGGCATGCCCGTGGGCAAAGCCTTTGAAACCTATGCGATTCTGACGATAGGCGATGGCCTCGTCAGCCAGATCCCCGCCGTGATCATCTCGGTTGGCGCAGCGCTTTTGTTGGCGCGCGGCGGGGCGGTGGGTGCGGCAGACATCTCGTTCTTCGCGCAATTGGGCCGCTATCCGGGCGCGCTGGGGACGGTTGCCCTGCTGATGGCGCTCATCGCGCTGGTACCGGGCATGCCGTTCTTTCCTTTCATCGTCGGATCCTTGGCGCTCGTGGCCGCAGCTTGGCGCGCGCACCGCCAGAACACAATGACCCCAACTGCGGCGGATACGTCAGCCGCAGAGCCTGTCAAGAAATCCATCGGCGATGTCCTTGATTTCGAAGAGATTCATATTGAGTTCGCGCCCAATCTTGTCGCGATGGTTCTCGATCCGGCAACGGGACTTGATGCCAGAATTACCAACATGCGTAACCATATCGCCACGCAATTTGGCCTGATCCTGCCGGAAATCCGTCTGACCGACGAGGCGACACTGAACCCCGGCACCTATTCCATCCGCCTGCAGGGCGTTGAAAAGGTGCGCGACAAGCTGGTTCCCGACCGCGCGCTTGTGCTTTTGGGTGAAGGCGTCTCGGCGCCCGATGGCATCGACGTGAAAGAACCGGTCTATGGTGCGCCCGCCCGCTGGATCCGGCCTGACATGCAAGAGGATGCGGTGATGGTCGGGTTGACCGTCGTCTCCGCCCCCGAAGTTCTGGCGACCCATCTGCTGGAGGTCATCAAGGGCAACCTCGCCCGGCTTTTGTCGCTGCGTGGTCTGCGTCGCCTGCTGGATGAGTTCACCCGCGTCACGGACTCGGCGCGATCTGACCAGAACAAGCGTCTGCTGGATGAACTCGTGCCGGACAAGGTGCCGGTGGATACCCTGCTGACTGTCCTGCGCCTGCTTCTGGAGGAGAGGGTTTCGATCCGCAACCTGCCCTTGATCCTCGAGGCCATTGCCGAGGCGCGCAGTCTGGGCACGCCCGAGGCGATTTGTGAACACGTCCGCCAGCGCCTTGGCTTTCAACTGGTGGCGGACCTGCGCCGTGATGACGGGACGATTCCCCTGATCCAGCTGGCGCCTGAATGGGAAAAGACCTTCGCCGCCCATCAGATCGAAAGTGACCGTGGCCAACGCGATGTTGCCTTGCCGCCGGATCAATTCAGCCGCCTTGCCAATGGCTTGGCCGACCGCTTGAACCGCGCTGCCGAGAGCGGAACCTTTCCGGCACTTGTCACGTCGACCCTGCGAAGGCGGTTCCTGCGCACCGTCATGGGCGCCAAGGGGTTGACTGCGCCGGTCCTGTCTTATGAGGAAATCGGGATGGAGGCGCGGCCGGCCTTGGTGGGTGTGGTGCCGGTATGAGCGATCTGCTGGCCCAGATGATGGAACTTGCCGGCATCACGGAGGCGTGGATCTGGGTGGCGGCGCTTGTCTTCCTGCGGGTTGGGGCAGCGGCTTTCCTGATGCCCGCCTTCGCAGATCAGACGGTGCCGCAAAGGGTGCGGTTGGCTCTGGCGCTGGCGCTCACCGCTATCGTGGCCCCTGCCGTGGCCGCGCGCCTGCAGAACCTGCCCTCGCTGCCCTTCGCAGCGGCGGAGGAGGTTCTGGCAGGCCTTGTCGTGGGAATAGGGATGCGACTGTTCATCCTTGCGCTGCAGATGGCCGGCTCGATCGTGGCGCAGTCCACCTCGCTGTCGCAACTGTTCGGCGGCGCCACGCCAGAGCCGCAGCCGGCAATCGGCAACCTGCTGGCGATGGCCAGCGTGGCACTTGCTTTGCACGCCGGGCTCCACGTCAAGGCCGCCAGCCTGCTGATCATCTCTTATGATTTTCTGCCGGCGGGCCATTTTCCCGCCGCGTCTGATCTGACTGATTGGGGACTGGAGCGGGTCGTTCAGGCGACAGTCCTTGCCTTTTCCCTCGCCGCACCCTTCGTCATCGCTTCAGTGATCTACAACCTTGCGCTGGGCGTCATCAACCGCGCCATGCCGCAGATGCCGGTCTCGCTGGTTGGTGCCCCAGTGCTGACGGCGGGGGCCCTCGTCCTGATGACGCTGGTCGTGCCAACCATGCTGGCCGTCTGGATGCAGGGGTTTGACGCTTTCATGGCCAACCCCAGCGGGACGGGTCCATGAGCGGTGAAGACAGCGACGCCGAAAAGTCACACGAGCCGTCCCAGAAACGCCTGGATGAGGCGCGAAAACGCGGAGACGTGCCCCGGTCGCTCGATCTCTCGACCGCAGCCGTCTATGGTGGGGCGGCCTTGGCCGTCGCGATCTCGGGCCGCTATGCGCTTGATCGCTTTGGGTCCACGGCCATTGGCCTGATCGAACAATCCGATGGCCTCTCACGCAGCATGGTCGCGGCGGCCCATGCGCCGGTGATGGGGCTGTTGGCGAGCTTCGCCACACCCCTCTTGCCGCTGTTGCTTTTCCCGATGGGGGCGGCAGTCTTCGCCATTGCCGCCCAGCGGGGGTTCATTGTCGCACCAGAGCGGATCGTGCCAAAATGGTCCCGTATCTCTCCGCTGACCAGCTTCGGGCAGAAATTCGGGCGGGAGGGATTGTTTTCGTTCGCCAAAAGCTTCCTCAAGCTGATCGTGGTCTGCCTGCTTGTCCTGGGCATGGTCCCGCAATACGCCGATGCGCTGTTGATGAGCCCGCGCTTCTCCGCCGGGCAGACCGGGATGCTGATGATGCAGTTCATCGTCCAGTTCCTGTTTCTGGCCTTCCTCGCCAGCCTAGCCTTTGGCGGGCTGGACTATGGCTGGCAGTGGCTGCAGCACCGCCGACGCAACATGATGACCCGTCAGGAAACGGTGGAGGAGCAGCGCGAAAGCGAGGGCGACCCCCACATGAAGGGTCATCGTCGGCAAAAGGGCCGAGAGATTGCCATGTCGCAGATGCTGCGGGACGTGGCGCGCGCGGATGTGGTCGTGGTCAACCCGACGCACTATGCTGTGGCGCTGAAATGGCGCCGGGGTGACAAGTCGGCGCCGATCTGCCTCGCCAAGGGGGTGGATGAGGTCGCCGCCCGCATCCGCGGAAAGGCCTCGGAGGCCGGAGTTCCCATCCACCATGACCCGCCGACCGCCCGGGCGATCTATGCCACGGTGGAAGTCGGTCACCCGATCCGGCGTGAGCATTACAAATCGGTGGCCGCCGCGATCCGCTTCGCCGAAGCGCTGCGCAAAAGGGCAAAAGGAAAGATCCGATGACCGACAGGGCAAAGCTGGCACGACTGGTCGCGCTTAGTAGTCTTATCCTCGAAACCCGGTTGCTGACGCTGGAGGCGGCAGCCCGCGCGCGGCAAAACAGCCTAGACCGTCTGGCAGAGGTCAACAGACCCTCCGCCGCTGCCAACCTGGCTTTGGTCGCGGCCGCCGAAGTTGCGTTGCGGTATGAGCTTTGGGCCGACCAGAGGCGGTCTGAAATCAACACCGTTCTGGCCCGGCAAACAGCGGAATGGGAAGAGGCGCGGCAAGAAGCGGCCCGCGCCTTTGGTCGCAATCAAGTGCTTGGCAGGCTGCGTGACCGCTAGCGCCCGGTTCAGCTGTCTTGCCGGACGATGTCGGTGATCAGCACGTCGCTTACCTTTTCCCCAAGCACGCCCTTGGCGGCCTCCAGCAAGGCGCCGCGCAGCAGAACCAGATTGGACCCATCCGTGTAGGACCCGCTGAAGCCGCCTGCATTGGCATGATCAAACATCACCTGCAGGAACTTGTCGCGCAGCTTGGGTTCCACGTTGTAGACCTCCGGTGTGCTGCCCGTCGTCACTTCCAGGCTAAGCGACATGATGACCATAGCTGCCACCTTGCCCCTCTGAACGACAGGCACGATGAACTGATTGGAAAGCTTGGCATATTCCGGAGCAAGGGCTGGGTCCGGCTCGGCCGGTTTCGCCGCTTCGGTCTGGGTAGCAGGATCGGAGGCAGGACGCAGAAAGTAACCCGCCCATCCACCGATCACAAGGCCGATGATCCCAAGCAAAACTGGAAGGATTTTGCCTATCATGATGATCAGAACGGCAGGATCTGGTCAGCGATCTGCTGACCATAGGCGGGCTGTTGCACGTCGGTCAGCAGGCCCTTGCCGCCATAAGAGATCTGGGCATCGGCAATTTTGTCATAGGTGATCTCGTTCTGCCGCGAGATGTCATCCGGACGGACATAGCCGCTGACCAAGAGATCGCGCAGTTCATTGTTGACCCGCACCTGCTGCTGCCCCTCGATCCGCAGAACGCCATTCGGCAATTCCTCAACCACTGTCGCCGCCAGACGCAGCGTCACCTTCTCGTTGCGCGCCACATTGCCCGTTCCGGCGAAGGTCGAAGAGGAGTTGGTTGACACCAGACTTGCCGAGGTCGCACCCGCCGGCAGGACCGTATCCAGCCGCTGCGGAATGCCAAACAGGGACGGCACGCCCATCTTGTCCGTGCCCGTCCGACTGCGGCCTGAGGAATCATTCAGCGTTGCCTGATCGTTGATCTGCACGGTCACGGTCAAGATATCGCCTCGCTTGCTGGCGCGGTGATCGCCCAGAAGCGAGTTGCGCTGCGATGTCCACAGCGAGGATTGCTCAGTGGGGCCACGGTCGTCGACCGTCTGGGGCAAAGAGGAATACATTGCACTGTGTTCGGCGTTGCTCTCCAGCGGAGAAAACTCCGGCGCGCGGCCGACACGGCTCAGATCTCCGCATCCTGCCAGAAAAACACATATGATCAATCGCCTGCGCATCGTTTATCCCTTGATTCTTGGGCCCACGCTGACGCTGCCATCTGGGGCAACAAGGCCCTGAACGGTCAGGTGCGAGGACAAATTCATGACGTGGATCAAATCACCCGAAGCGCCACGCTCCAAAGCGCGGCCTTCGGTATGGATGGTCAGACCACTCGTCTGAAAGATCAGCGAGACCATCTGGTTGCGTTTGACCAGCGCCGGGGCGCCGACATCGGCCTCATGCACCGGGCGGCCGGCGTAAAGCGTCACCCGCGCCTCCATGCCCACCGCCTGTTCGGGTGCTGCAAGGGCGCCAGGAATGTCGGCAGCGACCATCGCGATGTCTTCCTGAGCGATGACGGATTGCGCCCGGATCGTGCGCGTGGCCACCATGCTGTCAGCCAAGGCTGGGCTGGCCAGCAGTGCGATCAGGGCCACGGCGCGCATCATTTCACCTGCGTGGTGGTGGACATCATCTCATCCACGGCAGTGATGACCTTGGCGTTCAACTCATAGCCGCGTTGCGCCTTGATCAGTTCGGTGATCTCATGCACCGCGTCGACCGAGCTTTCCTCGAGATATCCCTGCCGCAGCAGGCCCAAGCCGTCGGCGCCAGGAGCGCCCTCGATCGCGGGGCCCGAGGCCGGGCTTTCCAGGAAGAGGTTGGAGCCGGTCGCCTCCAGACCCTTTTCATTGGTGAAGGTGGCCAATGTGAACTGCCCCAGCAAGGTCGGGTTCAACTTGCCCTCGAAATAGGCGTAAACCTCGCCATTCGGATTGATCGCCACGCTTTTCGCATCGGACGGGATCGTGATGCCCGGGTTGACCTGATAGCCATCTGCGGTGACGATCAGCCCATCCGCCGTCCGCTTCAGCGCCCCGTCGCGGGTATAGGCGATGCCGCCCGAGGGCAAAGTCACCTCCAGATAACCCTTCCCCTGCACCGCCACATCCAGATCGCCCCCGGTCTGACTGAGGGCGCCCTGTTCCAGAATGATTGACACCGAAGAGGGACGTACACCCATGCCCAGCTGCACACCCGTCGGCAGCATAGTCCCGCTTTCCGAGGAAATCGTGCCGGGCTTTTGCACCTGTTGGTACATGAGATCAGCGAAATCAGCACGGCGGGCGTTGTAGCCGGTCGTCGACATGTTGGCGAGGTTGTTGGAGACAACATCGACCTTCATCTGTTGCGCGCTCATCCCCGAGGCGGCGATTTGCAGGGCGTTCATTGGATCCTCCTATCGGCCAAGGGTCTGGATGACGGTGCGGGCGCGATCATCCTCGCGGTCAAGAAAGCTTTGCCCCAGTTCATAGGCGCGCTGGACCGAGATCATCTTGGCCACCTCAGACACCGGATCGACGTTGCTGTCCTCCAGATGGCCCTGGATGATTTTGCCACCCTCTGCAGGCTGATAACTGGCCGCCGAAAAGAGCGTGCCCTGCTGGTGGGTCAGCGTCAGCGGATCGCTCGGCCCCCAAAGCCCAAGCTTGGACAGGGGCGTGCCATCGGCCGAAATCGTGCCATCCTCTGCGACGCCGATGGTCTTGGCGTCCGGCGGAATGAAGATGCTGGTGCCAGAGCCGTCCAGCACGGGAAACCCGTCGGCCGTCTGCAGCGTGCCATCGGCGCCGGGCATGAAACTGCCCGCGCGGGTCAGCATATTGCCCTGCGGGGTCTGCACCATGAAGAAACCTTCGCCCTCGATCGCAAAATCGAGACTGCCACCGGTGGCACTGATGCCGGCCTGTTGCAGGTCCACCACCCGCGTGTTGCCAAAGCCGATCGACAGCGAGGGTCCATCGCCGGCGCGGGCGACATATTCCGAAAACAGCGTTCCCTCGCGCTTGAAACCCGTCGTCGAGGCATTTGCGATATTGTTGGCAATCGCGTCCATCTGGCTGAGCAAGCCGCTTTGCCGCGACAGGGTGACGTAGCCGGAGGCATCCATGGCTTATCCTCCGGCGATCATCGGCACGATGGTGCCGGTGAAGAACTGCAAAAGGGTGGTGGTCATGAAGCTCATCGAGACCCAGAAGACCACCATCATGGCGGCCACTTTCGGCACGAAGGTCAGGGTGTTTTCCTGCACCGAAGTCAGGGCCTGAAACAGCCCGACCGCAAGACCGATGACAAGGCCCACGGTCAGCAAGGGCATGGAAATCTTGACAGAAATCCACAAAGCCTCGCGCAGCGTGTCGAACAGAAGCGTGTCGTTCATATCGGCATCCTCAGGATTTCCTGATAGGCCTCGACCACCTTGTCGCGGACGGTCGAGACCGTTTCGACCGCCAGTTGGGAATTGGCCAAGGCCTCGACCAAAGCATGCGGATCGGCGCCACCGGTCATCGCCGATTTTGCCGTTTGCTCACCTTTTGCAAGCGTATCCGCAAAACTTTGAACGAATTGCCCAAGCCCGCTTTCAGCAGTGCCCGGCTGCGGCGAGGGGGCCGCAGCCGCGCGCGCTTTCTCGTAGATTTGTGCCGCGTAGGAAGTTCTGACGTCCATTCTGGATTACCTTCGCAACAGGTCGAACAGGCTTTGGGTCATGGACCGCGCCTGATCGAAGATTTTGAGATTCGCCTCATAGCTGCGCTGCGCTTCGCGCGCGTCAGCGACTTCAACCACCAGATCGACGTTCGATCCATCATAGTGGCCACTCGCATCGGAGAGCGGATTGCCAGGGTCGTAGACCCGGTCGAGCGGACTTTTGTCCAGCTTTACCGGGCCGGCTTCGACCGTGCCGCTGTCGATGTTTTCCTGAAACGACACCAGTTTCCGGTGATACCCGGGCGTGTCCACGTTTGAGATGTTTTCCGAGACATGGCGCAGCCGCGCGGCCTGCGCCTCCATCCCCGAGGCGGAATAGGACAGCGATGTGATCAGGTCTGCCATGGCTTACTTCCGCCCCAGACTGGCGCGCAGGATGTCGCGCGTGCTGCTGTAGACAGCCAAAGCCATGTCATGGTCCTGCCGGACCTCTGCCGATTTCACCATTTCCTTTTCGACCGAGACGGTATTGCCATCGGGCGACGTCTCGCCCCCGGATGGCTGCGGCACCGGGGTGGAAACCGTCATGGCCGAGGTGAAATGACCCGGCCTTGTGGCGCGCATGCCCCCCTCCGCCGAGTCCCGATAGACTTGCGCGAAATCCGGCAAGTCCATCGCCTTGTAACCGGGCGTGTCGGCTTGGGCCACATTGCGGGCGATCAGATTCAGCCGCGTTGCCGCGTGATCTGCCAGCGCTTCCGCCATGCGCGTGATGCTTAGACTTTCCAACATCTCGGGCTTCTCCCTCGACCTACTTCACCAAGGCTTAAGACCGAATCATTTAGAAAGGGTTAGGGCAGAACAAAGGGAGAATCCCGTGGCCGGTGTTTTTGATGCGTTGCTTTCCGAAATCTCGACGGTGACGCAAAAGGTCCGAATGGGTCGCGTGTCAGAGATTGGGCGTGGGACTGTCATGGTGAAAGGGCTGGAGGATGTCGCCGCTCTGGGCGACCGCGTAGTGATCGGCGCCCGGCTGGGCGGAGAGGTCGTGGCGCTGCGCCGCAATGCCATCACGGTCCTGACCGACGAGATGGCTGAGGGATTGCAGATGGAGGCGCAGGTGCGTCTGATCGGGCAGTCCGGGATTTCTCCGGACAACAGCTGGGTTGGCCGGGTCATTGATCCCTTCGGCAACGCTTTGGATGGTAAGGTGATCTTCAAGGGCCGCACCGTGCGCCCCCTGTTGGCGCAGGCCCCTGCTGCGGCTACCCGCCGCCGTCTGGGCGAAAGGCTGCAAACCAGCGTGGCCGTCTTCGATACGCTTCTGCCCCTGGTGCGCGGCCAGCGCGTCGGCCTGTTTGCCGGTTCCGGCGTCGGAAAATCGACCCTTTTGGGCAAGTTCGCCCATGGGGTGTCCACCGATGTCGTCGTCATCGCGCTGATCGGCGAACGTGGGCGCGAGCTGCGGGAGTTCATTGAGCGTGTTCTTGGCCCGGAAGGCATGCACCGCGCCGTCGTCGTCACCGCGACCTCTGACCAATCCGCCC
This sequence comes from Paracoccaceae bacterium, assembly GCA_947371955.1. GTDB lineage: Bacteria > Pseudomonadota > Alphaproteobacteria > Rhodobacterales > Rhodobacteraceae > Stagnihabitans. The sequence continues at coordinate 58,496 of CANBRQ010000001.1, forward strand.
TCGTCCGCCGCCGCTGCGCCTGGGCCGCGATGGCGGTGGCTGAACATTTCCGTGACCAGGGTCTGCATGTTCTGCTGCTGGCTGACTCGGTGACGCGCTTTGCCGAAGCGCATCGCGAGGTGGCGCTGGCCGGGGGGGAGGAGGCTTCGTTGCGCGGTTATCCCCCGTCTGTGGCCCCGGCGATCATGGCCTGGGCAGAACGTGCCGGGCCGGGTCCGGAAGGAATGGGCGACATCACGGCCATCTTTTCGGTTCTGGTCGCCGGTTCGGATATGGAGGAGACGATTGCCGATATCTTGCGCGGCGTGCTCGACGGCCACGTCGTCATGGACCGCAAGATTGCCGAGCGGGGGCGCTATCCGGCAATTGACCTCTTACGCTCGGTCTCCCGCAGCCTGCCGGAGGCCGCCTCGCCCGAAGAGAATGACGACATCAGCTTCGCCCGCCGCCTGCTGGGTGCCTATGATCGGGCGGAATTGATGATTCAGGCCGGGCTTTACACCAAGGGGTCGGATCCGCTCATCGACAATGCCATCCGGGTCTGGCCTGCGCTCGACGGCTTCCTAGGCGAAGACGCCCCGGAGGATGGCATTCCCGGCAGCTTCCGCCGTCTGCGGGCCGCGCTCGGCCGCCGGTCAACGTGACCGCATGCTGGCCCGCGTCTGCTGCATAAGGGTCAGCGCCAGCGAACTGCTGCTAGTCTGGCCGATCAGCTGATCCGCCTCCGACCGTGTCAGAAACCTCTTGATCAGCGCATCGACCTTGGTGCTGTCCTTGAACTGGCTGATCGCACCATTGCCGAAAACGGCCTCGGCCTTGGTCTGATAGATACTCAATTGCTGATCGAGGTTCAGCGACCCGATGCTCGACGGCAGGCCAAGCGCCTTTTGAAACACCGTCGTCAAGGGAGAGTTGCCCAGAATCGTCAGCCACTTGGTGGTCTCTGTGCTCGACTTCGCGGCAAGCTCGGTCAATTCGCGCTGCGCATTCAAGGCCAGACGCAGATCGGCATCCTGATCGCCGACCGCAGATTCGAACTCGCGGCTTTTGTAAGCCGTCACGATCTTGTTGGCAAAGGTCGAGATTTGGGTGGCCGGGATCGAAAGATCAAAACCGAAGGCCGCCGAAAACTGCTGATAGCGCTTGTCCGCCAGCCGGTTGGCTAGCGCCGTGGAGGATAGCGTGCCATCTTTCAGGATCTTCTTGATAAAGGCCTTGTTGTCGATGTCGAAATCCAGCCCGAACGCACCCAGAGCGACTTTCAGAAGCCTTCGGTCGCCCACCAATTGATCCGCCGTCTTCACCGACCCGATCTTGGCGCGAAAATAGTCCTCGTCGCGCAGGATTTCGGGGGATTTGTTGAAGGCGGCGGTCTGCACCTTCATGGTCCGGTTCAACAGGGTCCAGCCCGCGTAGCCGGACAAGGGAAGGACCGGAGCATAGGTCATCTGGGCGCCGCGGCGAACAGCCGTTCTTCGCGCGGCAGCAGGGACCGCAGAGCTTTCAGGGCCTGATAATGCTGATCCTCCAGCACGGCCTTGGTGGCGATGTTCAGCTGGGTTCGGCTGTCATGGTCGGTCAGAACCTGGCTCAACTGTTCGATACCGCGCAGAAGTTGCGGTCGCGTGTCGTCGGCAGAGGCGTCGCCGGTCAGGACAAGCTGCGCGATGTAGCAGACGCGCTTGACCGGGGTATTCGCCTCTTGCGGGTGGATCGCATCGCGCAGCCGCAGGATATTGGCGTTGGGCGTCATGATGGCAAGGCGCGAGCGCTTGTCGCCATTTTCGACCACAGCACCGTTGATCAGGACCCTCTCATGAGGCCCCAGTTTCAGGACCAGCCCACTCATGACCCGCCCCCGTCCCCGCGCAACCCGCGCATGACGGCAGTGTTGATGTCGACCAGCACTTCGACACTGGCGCGGCTTTCCAGCACGGCGCGGGTGTGGCCTGCCGTGAATTCATACAGGTAGAACAACTGGGCGCGCAGCGGCGCCGGTAGCCCGTTGCCCTTTTCCGCCACATCAGCGGCCAAGGCGGACCAGAGTTGCAGGTTGTCGGTCAGCGCGGTGGCGAGGTTGGGGAAGTCTTCCTTCCGCCGGGTCCAGGCCATCGCAAGCTTCTGCGTGCAGCGCGCGAGCAGATCGTATTCGTTGGCGCGCGCCGTGCGGACGGGGGCCTCGCGCTGGCCATAGGCCGCACGGGAATTGGTGGTCACAGAGGTCAAGATATGTCCTTCCGGAAATGTGCGTGGGGTTGCGCAGGCAGAGCCGGGGGGCTTTCACCCCCCGGATCACGCCATTACCGGAACAAGGACAACAGAGCCTGCGGCTGCTGGTTGGCGATCGACAGGGCCTGCGTGGACAGCTGCTGCTGCACTTGCAGGGCCTGCAAACGGGCCGAGGCCTCTTCCATGTTGGCATCAACCAGCGAACCGATCCCCGCCTTCATCGAGTCGGTCAGGTTGTTCACGAAGGTCTTCTGCGTATCGACGCGTGACTGCACCGAACCGAAGGCCGCGGACGCGTTGATGGCCGTCGTGATCAAGGTCTCGATATTGCCCAGGGCCGTTTTGGCATTGGCCTGAGTCGAAACGTCCAGCGCTGCCAGCGCCCCCAGGCCACCGGATCCGGCGTTCGAGAACTGACCCGTCACCGCCAGGTCATTTGCACCCGCGTTGGTAAAGGAAAGTTCACCCGGATTGGCACTGTCGTAGTCAACCGTCAAACCCGCGATGCCAAGCGTGTCGATCGAGTTCTTCAGGCCCATCGCGACGAGGTCCGGGACCGAGTTGTTGCCCGAGGTCACGTCAGCCGTCGTCACGGTGTAGGATGCCGTCTGGCCGCCGATCACCATGCTGACCTTGTCGCCCGCCGCCCAAGCGGTCGCGCCATCCTGGATCTTGATCGTGTCGGCACCGCTGGTGTTGTCCAGCGACATCGAGAAGGTGTCACCCTTGGTGGACGGCACCGCAGTACCGCCCGTACCCGCAGCGAAAACGTCGTTGGCGGCATAGGCGCCAATCGACAGGTCCTGTGCGGTCACCGTGATCGAGGAGGCGGTCACCGTGTTGGCGCTGCGGTCCAGCGACGACAGGATCTTCACGCTGGCGTTCGATCCGTCGATCAGGTTCAGACCGTTGAACTGGGCAGCGCCGACGACAGACCCGATCTGTTTGCGCAATGTGTCGATGTCGGTCTGGATTTTGCTTCTGTCGACGTTGCTTTCCTGGGCCGCGACGATCTTGGTCTTCATCTGGGTTAGCAGATCGTTCACGGTCGACGAGGCCTGGCCCGCCACGGCGATCGTCGAGGAGCCGAGTGCCAGGCTGTCCGAAATGCTCTTGAAGCCGGCGACGTCGGCCTCCATCACCTTCGAGATAGCCCAGACGGCGGCATTGTCTTTCGCAGTCGCAATGCGCTTTCCGGTCGAGATTTGCGACGTGGTATCAGACAGATTAGCGCTGATCGACCTCATGGTCTGCAGCGCAACCATGGCATTGTTATTGGTCAGAATGGACGACATTTCCGTTTCCTTTGCGGTCAGCCGACGCTTTGCGTACGGCCTGTTGCACCATCACTAGCGATGGCAGTAGGGCTTTCTTTCCAATGCGACCGGAAGGCCCGGAACGCGCCACCCCACCTGGGATGCGACCTTCATAAAAGCGCGGAACATCTAAGAGAATCCTAATCACGCCCCGCAGAATTCGCGCCATTTGATCTAAAGGTTAGTACCGCGCCGCCAACCCATGGGTGTTTTGCTGCTCCTGCTTGCGACCGGCGCGGTCGTAGGTGACCAGGCCGTTCGACACCGACTTGATCTCGGTCAGCCGGCGGACGGCCGATCTTATCCCCCGCTGAATGGCCATCAGGGTTGCTGCATTGCGGTCTGCCTTGCGCCGGATGACCTGCAGGGCCGGCTGATCAAGCGTTTCGCTGGGATGATCCAACTCTGCCCCAAGGGCAGCGCTCAGCGCGGGCAGGGCAGCGTAGTCGCGCTTGGACAAGGCGGCGTAAACCTCGTCCAGCAGGACAGCGGCGCGCGAATCAGTCCGCGCCATGATCGCGCCGTGCCAAAGCGTTGAAAATGTTCTGCGAAAGCCCGATGCCGCCGTGGTCAACCATGGCCTTCGCCTGGGCATCGCGCAGGAAAGAAGCAAACTGATCTTCGCCAATACCGCCCGAAAAGTCGCCCTTCTGGGCATCAAGCCCGGTATAGGAGAGCATCTCCGACAGGAAGTTCGTCTCAAGCTCCTTGGCCTTCTTCATCAGTTGGGCTGAGCGCGCCGGGCTTAGGCCGCTGACCGCGTCGGTTGATCTGGTCACTTGCATCGGATTCTCCAAATACAGCAGATTTTCCGCACTATCCGGCCAAGCGGTAAACATCCGGTAACCGATACAGAGGAAAGATCAGGCGTTGTCGGCAGAAGTCGGACCCAGATGATCAGCACCGCCCAAATCGCCCAGACCCCACGTCCCGCCGCTGCGCCCCTGATGGCGCAAAACACGGCGTCCGATTTGCTGGCGTCCGACGCCTTCTCTGACGTGCTGGCACTTGTGGCCGCCGATCCTGCAGCCCCGCGGCCGCTCGGCAGTCCTGACAGGCAGCCCCAAGCGCGACCCTTGCCCGACCTGACGTCGCCGGACCAAACCCTTCCCGTGCCACAACCACTTCCGCATCACCGCCATCCCGCCCATCTGAAACCGTCAGAGCCACAGATGGCGTTCTCTTTGACCGATGCCATTCTCGATCTGCCGGTCAAGATTGCCGCGCCTGCCGTGCTGCCCGGGCCCGATCTGCGCCCGGCACATCCCCTGCAACTCAAGGGGGACCCTCTCTCCCACAACCCGGATTCCACCATGGCTGCGGAAAAGATCCTGCCTCTTCTTCAGGCCCTGCAGCTTCCTTTCCTTCCGACTATCCCTCCAATCAAGGCATCAACGGTTGCCGATGCCTTATCGGACGCACAACCCATCTCGGCTGGCACTGCCGAGGAGAGGATCACCCAAGGACCTCAAGCGAGCCGCGATCCCGGGCAGAGCCTCATGGCAGCGCCCTCAGGCCCAACCGTCTCCGCCCCGACGGCGAATCCGGGGGGCGAGACCGTCGAAAGCACCAACGCGCTCACGCCGCTTCTTCCTACCTCTGACCTCATCACACGCTCCATCGCTGGCACAGATCCACCCGCAATCCCGCCTCAGCCGATCGCGACGCAAGCATCCGACCGCACGTCACCTCAGCCGCAGACCAATAGCGCATTTGGCGGGATGATGCTCACCAAGCCTGTCCAACACCCAGTCGCTGCAACCTTCACGGCTCCCGAGCGTCAGACTGCCACGCCCAATTCCCCGGCCGCGCCGTCGGCCGAAGCCGCCCAGCCGCCTTCGCTTGGCCCTGCGCCCACCGCCTTGCATCCTGCCACGCCCGCCCCAGAGGTGCCTGCAGCCAAACACGCCAGTGCCGCGCAATTTGCGTCCCAAGTCAATGGTTTGGCGCCGCATGCCCCGCGTGCCAGTCAACCCCGAACCCAGGCGACAAAACCAGAGCCCGCCGCGCGTCTGAACGCGGTCGTCCAGGCAACAGCGACGCAGGGGCAAAGCCTGCCCCTTGTCCAGACCACACAAGCCCAACCCGCAGCTGTACAGGGCCTCGCCCAAGCCGTCACAAAAGCCAGCGGATCGGTCGAGGTAACCCTGCAACGCCCCCTCCTCCATCCCGCTCTTGTCGCCGCAAAAAGCCCGCTCCAGCCCGTCCCGGCACTCTTGCCCGCAAGCCACGGTGCCTCCAAACTGCCCGTGCAGCCGTTGAACATCCCTTCCGCCCGTGCTCCGCAATCCATGCCCGCACCTAAGACCGGCGAGGGTGTCCCCCCTCCAGAGGGTGTCGAGGTCACCCGTGGCTCTTTGGCGTACCAGATCCTCATCCCATCGCAGGCGTTTTCGCGCTTCCAGACCATGCTGGATCGCACTTTGGGGGAAGGACCCTCTCCCAAACCCGCGCTTATACCCACCGCCGAGACCGTGTTGACCAGGCCCAATGCCACGCAGATCACGGTCTCGGATGACCCAGAACCCGCCCCAGTTGTCACCACCGCGCAAACCATGCTCACCCTGCGCGCCCAGCCGGATCGGATGGTTGCGCCGCCGCTTGGTGTCGTCCCGGCACAGCCTGACCAGACTACGATCCCAACCTTGCCAGCCTCGAATCGGCATACGGCGGGCCCCATCGTGCCGTCACGCACCCAACGACACGCCAGCCTCACCGATACGGCACCTACAATGGCGGCAATCAAGCCGCTGGCTAACCTTGAAGCCTCGCCGGAGAACGCCGCTTCCGCTTCCGCTTCGGCTGAGGCCCGCGATCTGCCAACCCGGACGGAAATCCATCCTGCTCAATCGTCGGGACCGATCGGTGCTGCATTGCACGAGCCGCCCAAGCCAGCGACCAGCCTCGGCGAAAGGCTGCCCTCTAGCGCTGTCCGAAAAGCGGAATCCCAGACGGCATGGCCCCGGCCCGTGCCGGTCCGTTCCCCCGTGAACGTGCAGCAAACGCCGGAACCGGGCACAGCGCAGCGACAGCCGCCGGAACCTGACGCGTCAGACCCCGTGACGCTCACGCCCAATCCATCCAGACCCGCATCGGCAAAACCTGCCGATGCCCCGCTGCTGACTCCGGAACCGGCGCGCACATGGCTGGCCACGGCAGGGTCGCTCGAAACCCGCCCCGGGCTTGCCCCACAAGTGGCAGCCCGGCTTCCGTCAGCAATCCCCCCGGAGGTCCGGCTTTTGCAAGACCGCCCCGCGCAAGGCAATTCCACAGATACCAAATCTATGGCAGCGGCGATCGTCTTGGCCGCTCCTGCAAGACCGCAGCAGGCCGAGGCCATTCCTCAGGCCGCTACCCAAGTGCGGCCGGAGACGGATTTGGCCAACCGCGCGGTGACAGCCCCCACCATCTCCGGGCCTGAGGTCGTTGCGCCTGCCTCGAGGATGATCTTGCCGATCCGCGTCAACGCCCCGCTCCAGACAGTCGGGCCCGCAGGACCCAAGCCGTCTGAACCGGCACCCAAGACATCGCCTTCTCCCATAGCCGCGTCCTTGACGACTGCGCCCCTTGGCACCGTGCCGCAAGCTTTGGGACAAGCTGTTCCGGCGCCGACGCCAATCGCACCGGCATCGGATCGGGCTTCAGAACCTGATCTGGCGGAGGTCATGGGTCTTTCGCGCCCGACAAACAGTCAGCCGGAAAGGCCGACGCGTCGGAATAGCATGATCCCCGGCCAGTCGCTTGCTAAAGGTCCCAGCCAGACCCCGGCGCCGGTTAACACGCTGCAAGCCGCAGCCGGTACGGCGGCAGTACCGGCTCTCGGCTCTGCGACCGGAAAGGTAGCCGGGCACGGCCCGCCCATTGTCGATGACAGGGCGGCCGAGCCTGCCGTGCAGATTGAAACTAACCCTGCTGTGCCGCGGGCCGGGCATTTTGCCCCCTCCGCTGCGCCGGTTCAGGCGCACATGGTCGCGGCGCCGTCCCATCCCGCAGCCCCTGCCGAGCATGCGCACCACAGCCTGCCCAAAGGCTTTTCCAGCAATCTTGCGCATTCTGTCCTCGACAGTGGCCACAGCCGCGCCGAACTGATTCTGGAACCGGCGGAACTTGGCCGCCTGCGCTTTGATCTGGTGACCACGGGCGATCAGGTGCAGGTCAACCTCTCGGCCGAGCGTCCCGAAACCCTTGACCTTCTGCGCCGTCATGCGGACGAGCTGCGTCAAGAGTTTCGGGCCTCGGGTCTCGATACCGGCACGCTCAGCTTCGGCCAGTGGGGCAAAGGTGCGGGCGACCGCGCCGTGCCGGACCAGCCCGGGGCAGAGATCGCGCCCGATGACCCGCTTCCCCTTGCCACCCTCACGCTTTCAACCTCCCGCCGTCCCGTCTCCGGGTCCGGGTTGGATCTGCGGCTTTGAAAAGGACAGACCATGAGCGTTGCAGCCACCACCGCAGCCACTACGACGACACCCAAGACCACCACCACGGCCAAGCAGAACAACGACAAGAATTATGACACCTTCCTGAAGATGATGACGGCCCAGATCAAGAATCAAGACCCGCTAAATCCTATGAGCGCGGATCAGTTGGCCGTGCAGCTTGCCACCTTCTCGGGGGTCGAACAGCAGACCAAGACCAACGACCTGCTGACGCAACTCTTGGGCCAGAACGCGCTGGGCTCGATGGGGCAGATGGTCGGCTGGGTCGGGAAAGAGGCGCGTCTGGCGGCCCCGGCCTATTTTGACGGCGCAACGCCGGTGACGATCTCGCCCAACCCGACATCAGATGCCGACAAGGCGGTGCTGGTGGTCAAGGACCAGTCCGGGCATGAGGTCTCGCGCACCCAGTTGCCGCTGGGCAGCGCCGATTACCAATGGCAGGGGCTGGACAATTCAGGCAATCGCTTGCCCAAGGGCGTCTATTCCCTCTCATTGGAAAGTTATCAGAAGGACAAGTTGCTGGAATCCTCGGATGTCGAATACTACGGCAAGATCTCCGAGATTCGCAGCAGTGCCAATGGCGTATCCGCCATGCTTCCCGGCGGGGTCGAGGCGCTGACCTCGCTGATCACCGCGATCCGCGAGCCTGCGTCAAGTTAACCTCGCCCAAATGCGGGTGCTGCGCAAAACAAGGCTGGCATAGGTTTGGTTCCTGCCCCACATTGTGCGCCGGGGGGAGTGTGCAAGATGATAGAATACGCCAGCAACCGGGTTCCCTTGCGCCGCCTGACCGAAACGGGCGGTGTTCTGGCCGTGATCACGCAGATCATCGGCACATCCTATCGCAACCTTGGCACCATGATGGCCTTCGGGCCGCAGGGCCAGCGGACCGGCTCCTTGTCCTCGGGCTGCATCGAGGATGACATTGCCGAACATGCCGCCGCCGCCCTGCAAACCGGCCAGCCGCGCAGCCTGCGCTATGGCCAGGGCTCGCCCTTCTTCGATCTGAAACTGCCCTGCGGCGGCGGGCTGTCGATCCTGCTGATCCCCAACCCCGATCCCGCCATCCTGCGCGCCGTTCTCGCACGCGGCGATGCAAGGCAAGAGGCGGCTCTGGCCATCAACCCCACGACCGGCGCGCTGACTCTGCTTCCCCAAGGCCAGCGCGACGCCCCACCTGGCCATATCGTCGTGGTGCTGGAATCCGAACTGCGCTTCTGGGTCTATGGCCACGGGATCGAGGCCATGTCCTTCGCCCTGATGGCACAGGCCGCCGGCTACGACGTGACCCTGTTCGGTCAAGACGGCCTGCAGGCCGACCTTTCCCGCATCGGCCCCCTGAACATCACCGTCGTGCCCTCGTTCCGCAGCTATGTTTGCCCTGTGCCCGATCACCGTACCGCCATCGCCCTGTTCTTCCACGACCATGAGAACGAGGCCCGGCTTCTGGCGCAATTCCTGCCGTCCGAGGCCTTCTTCATCGGCGCACAAGGCAGCCTGCGCGCCCGTCAGCGCCTGCTGGAGGATCTGCGCGCGCAGGGCGTCTCCGACCGTCATATCGCCAACCTGCGCCCGGATTTCGGCCTGATCGGCTCGTGCCGGGACCCTCGGACGCTGGCGGTTTCGGTTCTGGCCCATGTCTTGTCTGTTGCAGGGCCTTCGGGCATTGCTTATGCGATGGCGGATGGTCCTGTCGCGCAGCCTGCGTCGCTGGTTGCTGCGTCATGACCCTGCCGTGATTTCGGAGGCCTGTGCTGAATGACGACGACCGCGTTTTCCCAGACTGTCGAGGCGCTTGCCGGGGCCTTGGGCCTTTGGGCCCGTCAAACCCGCCCGATTGCGAAGGGCGAGATGGTCCGCATTCAGGGTATAGACCTGTCAAACCGGATCATGGGGCTGGACGATCTGTTCTTCGTTGACGAACCCGACCATTTCCGCCCCCGCCATGGTCAAACTTTGCGCCTGCTCAATCAGGAAATCCTCAACACCGGCACTTTGCGCAATTCCTTCTTCCCTCAGGTCCTGTCCTCGCATGGTCAGGACATGAATCTTTGGCTTAAGCTCCGGTTTCGCGGACGATTCCAGATCATCGTCTATCAAAGCCGCCTTGGCCATGCCGACATGCCGCTGGCCGAACGGGTCGTCTCCTCCGACGAACCCGCAACGGAGTTGATCGAGCTTGGCCCGATCGAAGCTCTGCCGCGCGGCGCGCGTCTGTTCTGGGTGGCGCGTGCGCTCAGCGATGGCTGCGAAGTGCTGGACGTCACCTGGGAGGTTCCGGCCCCCACTGCGACAGAGGGGCGTATGGTCGTCACCATGCGCACCTTTGGCCGCACCCGTGATGTGCAACTGCTGCTGCAGCGCTTTCAGGAAAGTGCCCATCGCGGCGCGCATGGCCACATGTTGGCCAACACCCTGTTCCTGATCTACGATTCATCGCCAGACGTTTCGCCCGCGACCTATGCCGATCTGGCCGATACCGGCTTGAACACCTTTGTCCTGTCCGGTCCCAACATGGGCGGCGGCGGCAACATGAGCCTTGAACTCCTTGCCCTGCAAAAGGCCGTGGAAGCTTCGGGCATCACGGTGAACGAGGTGGTTCTGGCCGACGATGACCTGCAGATCTCGCTGGAATCCTTGTCGCGGAACTGGGGCTCTACCCTGTTCCGCCGCGACAATGCCTTCCACACCCTGCCCGTCTTCATGAAGTCCGAACCCCGGCGGCTATGGGAGGATGGCGGCTTCTGGGGGCGCTTCACCAAGGAAAGTCCAAGGGGTCAAAGAACCGGTGTTGGTCCGCGTCTTCTGCGCCATCACCGCGATTTCCGCGGCCTTGACCATCTGGATGACATGGCCAAACTGCATCACGCGGAATATGGAACCTTCATCCTGCTGTCGATGCCCTTTGGCCGCATTGCCGAGATTGGTCTGCCCATCGCCTTCTTCCTGCGCGGCGATGACATCGAATACTCGCTGCGCCATGCCATGCGGGGCGGCATCACCCTGTCAAACCCCAACATGGCCGCCTGGCACGAACCGGCGCATTCCTACGCGCAGGAATACATGTCGATCGCCCATGGCATCATCATCAACATGGCCTATGGGCAGGACAAACCGGATGAGCTTGCCGCCTTCTTCCACTCCCGCGCGCTGGGGCACCTGTCGGTGTCAGATGTCGCAGGCCTGACCGTCTATGCTGAGGCGCTGGCCGATCTGGTCGCGATGGACCGTCTGATGGAACCGGGTTTTGCCGACCATTACATCGCCATGATCACCCGCTTCAAAAGCTTCGAATCTGCCTTCACCGTCATTCCCGACGAGGTGATCGACACCATGCGCGACGCCTCGCAGCGCGAGGGCAAGCTGACCGCGCAGGCCCGTTTCCTGTATATGCCGACTCAACCCGATGAGCCGCCCATCGACGGCGTCGTGCTGTGGAACCCGCATACCGAGCGCCGTTCGATCTACAACCCCAACGATGCCGAACGGATTGCCGCGCTCAGCATCGTGGCCGCGCGGTTCTTTGTCTCGCTCAGCGCATTCACGCAGGGCTATGACGATCTGCGCGCCCACTATGCCAAACGGATGGCCGTCACCTCGACGCCAGCCTTCTGGTCCGAAGTGGCGCAGTCTCGCCCTTTCGCCGTGCTTCATGGTTGAACGCGACATGTCTGATACCCTGATCGACAGCCACCGCATGATCCGCTTCGATGATCTGGAGCGCGTGACCGCTGCCTTCAGTTGCGATGGCAAGTGGATCGCGAACGGCGCCCGCGTCTCGTTTTCCCCGCAAGAGCATGTCGGCCACCTGTACCTTGACGGCAATGTCCATGCTTCGACCGTGCATCTTGTCCCTTCGCGGCAGGCGCCCTTCACCGGCACCAACTGGCAGATCCGGTTGAACGAGGGCGGCACGTGGTCGCTGCTGAATCAGGGGCAAGAGGCGCGGATGCTGGCAGGGTCCGGCCATTTCGTCAGCCTCGGAAAGGCCACGCTGATCGACAGTTTCGATACGACCCGCTGGCTTTTGTACCGCGACCTCGGCGGCTTCCGGCTGCGGCCCTGCATGCGTGACAGCGGCTGGCTGGCGCTGCGGGATGGGCAGGCCGTGCTGACGGGCCGGGATGAACCCGTTACCCGCACGCATTACTGGACGATCACCCCGTTCGAGCCGGTCGTCTGATCAGTATCTGAACTCCTTGCCCGGCTGGGGGCTGGCCCTGACGTCATCCCCCGGCCTCAGCCCGGTGTCCCCGCTGATCCGCGCAATCAGCGCCCCCAGTCCCGCCACATCCAAATGGACGATGGCATCCGCCCCCAGATGCTCGACATGTTTCACCCGGCCCTGCCAACGCCCTTCGGCGCCCAAAAGCACATGCTCGGGCCGGATGCCATAGGTGCGGCAGCGCATCTCCTCGGCCAGCTTGCCCTCGAACAGGTTCATCTTCGGGCCGCCGATAAACCCCGCGACAAACGGAGTCGCCGGAGCGTTGTACAACTCCATCGGCGAACCGACCTGTTCAATCGTTCCACCATTCAGCACCACGATCTTGTCGGCCATCGTCATGGCCTCAACCTGATCATGCGTCACATAGATCATCGTGGTCGCCAGCTTGGCATGCAGTTCCGTGATCTCGATCCGCATCTGGCTGCGCAAACTGGCATCAAGATTCGACAAAGGCTCATCAAACAAAAACACCTTTGGGTTCCGCACAATCGCCCGCCCGATCGCCACCCGCTGCCTTTGCCCGCCGGACAATTCCTTCGGCTTGCGGTCCAGTAACTTCTCCAACTGCAAGGTTGCAGCCGTCGCCTCGACAATCCGCGCAATCTCGTCCTTCGGCATCTTCGCAAGGCTCAACCCAAAGCCGATATTCTGCCGCACCGTCAAATGCGGGTACAAGGCATAGCTTTGAAACACCATCGCGATGCCGCGCTCGGACGGTTCCGCCTTGCTGACCTCTTTGCCATCAATATGCAAAGTCCCGCCCGTCGCCACCTCCAGCCCCGCAATGATCCGCAGCAAGGTAGACTTGCCACAGCCCGAAGGCCCCACGAACACGCAGAACTCGCCGTCCTTGATCGTCAGATCAATCCCCTTGATCACATCCACCGCACCAAAGCTTTTGCGGATGCCCGTCAAGACCACCTCAGCCATGATCTACCCTTTCACAGCGCCAGCGGTCATGCCGGCCACGATTTGTCGGTTGAAGAAGATGAAGACGATCAGCGGCGGGATCGTCACCAGCAGGATGTTCATGAACAGAAGGTTGAACTGGGTGGAGAACTGGCTTTGGAAGTTGAACAGCGTCAGTTGCACCGTGACATTCTCTTTCCCGGGCAGGTAGTACAGCGGGTTGGTGAAGTCGTTGAAGATCGCAATCGACTGCACCACGATCAGCGTCACCGTGACAGGCTTTAACAAGGGCAGGATCACCCGCAGAAAAATCTGCAACGGCTTGGCCCCATCAATCCGCGCCGCCTCGTCCAGATCGCGCGGAATGGTGGCAATGAAGCTGCGGTACAGCAGGACCGAAAACGCCAGCCCATAGGCCACCTGGATCAGAACCATCCCCCAGATCGTCTTGAACAGCCCCAAGCCCTGCATCACCCAGATCGTCGGCACCACCGCCGGAGGAATGATCAACCCCGCCAGCACGCAGCCGAAAATCACCTGGTTCCAGCGCGATTGCCGCCGCTGCAACACATAGCCTACCATCGCACCGAACAGGATCAGCATGGCAACCGCGCCGACCGTGATGATGCTGGAGTTGAAATAGGCTAGCAAAAGCATGTAGTTGCGCGTCGTCACCACATCGACCAGATTCTGCCAGAACAAAAACTGCAACGGCCAGGTGAAGTCGAGATGCGAGGCCTGCGCCTTGTCCTTCACCGCCGTGAAGGCAATGAACACGAACGGCACCACGAAGATCACCAGCGCCACCACCGTGGCAATAATCCCGGTCCAATACTGCCGCCGTGTCATAGGTCCACCTCTTTGCGGTTGAACCACCAGGTCAGCGGCAGGATGATCGTGGCGATCAGCACGAACAGAATGACATTCCCCGCCGTCGAAAGCCCATAAAACCCGGCCTGATATTGCTTGTAAATCACACTCGCCAGCACGTCAGACGAAAACCCCGGCCCGCCCTTCGTCATCGCCCAAATGAGGTCGAACGACCGCAGCCCCCCAATCAGCGACAGCGTAATCACCGTCACCGTCGCAGGCTGCACCAAAGGCACCGTCACGCGCCAGAACTGCTGCACCCGCGTCGCCCCATCAATCCGCGCCGCCTCGTAGTAGTCCGGCGAAATCGCCGCCAGCCCCGCGATATAGATCAGCGTGGCCAGCCCGACACCCTTCCACAAATCGACCAAAGCCACGGAATACAGCGCCAAAGACGCATCCGTCAGCCAGCCCGGCCCATGCAGCCCAATCGCCGCCAGCCCCACATTGAACAGCCCCTTGGTCGGATGCATCAGCACCGTAAAGGTAATCCCCACCCCAATCGTCGACACCAGCACCGGAAAGAACACCACCGTCCTCAGGAAGCTTTGCCCCCAAATTCCGCTTGTCAGCAGCACCGCCAACAGCAACCCGAACACCGTCTTGGTGGCCGAAGTCAGCACGGCGTAGATCACCGTATTCATCAGACCCAAGGTCAGGTTCTGCTCCGAGAAAAACTGCCGGAAATTGTCCAGCCCGATATAACTCGCCGTATAAAGGTCCCACCGTGTCAGGCTGAACCACAGGCTCGCCACCGTCGGCACCAGAAACAGCGTGACGAACACCACCGCCGCCGGCAGCACGAACCAATAGGGATAGGGCGATCTTTGCACGGGGCACCTCATAAACGCCCCCGCCCGGTGGATCGGGCGGGGGAAAGTCTGCCGACTGGGGGAGCTTACCAGTTCGGCAGGCCGAGTTGCTTGGCTTGTTTCTCGACATCCTGGTCATATTGCTTGGCGCCATCGGCGGCCGAGGTGATGCCGGACCCAACCGCCACCGTGATCTGCTCAAGGTTCGGCCCCTTGATCGGCGACAGGAACTCCAGCGCCGGAACCGTGCCGCCATCCTTCTGGAAGTAGGGCAGCATGTCGGCAACCGAGGCCGGAACGTCCTTCGGCAACTCGCAGCCCTTGATCAGGTAAGGCCCGGTTGCGCCATTGGCCCCGATCATCAGGTTGCACCCATCAACGCTGCCCGCGAAGTCGACAAAGGCCTTGGCAGCGTCCAGATTGGCGGACTTGGCGGGAACGTACAGTGCAGCAGGCATCCAGACGGTCAGCCCGTTGTGTGCCGCATCATCGCCCGGCTGGGCGAAGAAACCCACATCGTTCAGATTGTCCGGCTCGTTCTGCTTCACGCTGCCAATGCCAAAGGTCAGCATCGGATAGTGTGCCGCCTCACCCGTCGCCACCATCTTCATGCCGTCATCGAACTTGGCAGCACCAAAGTCGGGGTTCAGATAGCCCGCCTTGAACACATCCTCCAGATGCTGGAAGCCTGCCATCGCCGCCGGAGTTGTCGCGTACTTGGCCTTGTTGCCGGTGTAATCGGCGGCAAATCCCGGCACGACCTGCGCCACGTTGTAGAAGTCAGACAGAACGAACAGCTGGCTCGACCAAGTGTCGCCGTAAGTCTGCGCCACCGGCACTTTGCCAGCAGCCTTGATCTTCTCATTGTTGGCCATGAACTCGGCCCAAGTTGTCGGTACTTTCAGGCCCAGATCGGCGTAGATCTTCTTGTTGTAGTAAATCCCGCCGCCCATCGCCGCGCCAAACGGCACGCCCCGCACCACGCCATCGGTGCCGGTGACCACGGTCTTGAAGCTGTCCAGAATGCCCGCCTGCGAGGCCAGACCCGACAGGTCCGCCAAAGTGTCCGTCGGCTTCAGCGCCTGAAACAACGAGCCGGAGTTATAGTCGAACACATCCGCCATCTCGCCCGTCGCCAGACGGGTCTTGATCAGGTTGTCGCCATCGGCCCCACCCGGACGCTGCTCGATGTCAAAGGTCACGTCGGGATGTGCGGCCGTATAGGCCTTGGTCAGCGCATTCATCGAGGCGATCGTCTCGGGGTTGTTGTCGATCAGGACGCTCAACACCGTGTCGGCTTGGGCAAGGCCCGAAACCATAACGAAGGCGCTGAACAGGGCCGCACTTGGGATAAGCTTCATGGTCGTGTCTCCTCCACTGAACCAGTTTCCGGTCCGAGGGGGTTGATCCCCCCCGGCAATGTCTTCGCGTCAAACGCGGAAGGTAATCTCATGCGCGCCCGACCCAAGGGTCAGACCGCCGGCTGGAATATCAACGGCTTGGCCGCCAACGGTGACCGCATGGTGCGCCGGGTTCCGCACCAGCCGCCCGACGCAGCCTTGCGGCAGGCTGACCTTGTACGTGACCTTGTCACCCTCAAGGCTCCACCCCGCATCAATCCGCCCGTGGCGGCAGTCATGCCAGATCGCCACCGGCGACAGCGCCGGCAGGATCAGCGGGTCCAGCGTCACCACATCAAACCCCGGAGCCTCGGCCACCGGAGCCACCCCCGCCACCCCTTCAAACAACCACTGACACACCGCGCCATAGGCGTAGTGGTTGTAGCTGTTCATATCCGGGTCGTAGATCGTGCCATCCTCACCCAAGGCATCCCACCGTTCCCAGATGGACGTGGCCCCACGCTCGACCTGATAGAGCCACCCCGGAACCTTGCGGTTCAGGAAGATCTTCTCTGCCAGATCGGCCATGCCATGCAGCGTCAGCGCAGGCAGCAGGGCAGGGGTCCCGATAAACCCGGTGCCAATCAGCCCATCCGCATCCTCGACCACCTGCCGGAAATAGCGCTTGCCCGCCTCGTAATACTCATCCGGCACCAGCCCATACAGGAAGGCCAGTGACCACGAGGTCATGTCGTTATGCGCGATCCGGCCCGAGGGTGAGAAATACTCATGGCTAAACGCCGCCTTGATCTCATCCGCCCGCACAGCCAACCGCTGCGCCTCATCCGTCTCGCCAATCACCAGCGCCACTTTCCGGGCGAGATCGGTGGAGATGAAATGGTACAAGGTCGCGGCACAATCATCGGCAATCGTGGGCCGGGGCTTGCGATTATCCCCCACCGGCTGCAACCAATCCCCAAACGTGAACCCATGCGCGCCCCACAAGGCCGGCGGCCGCACGATCGGCCCGTTGGAAATCCCCCACAGATAGCCCAGCCACTTCAGCATCGCCGGGAATGTCTCCTTCAACACCCCGACATCGCCATATTGCAGGTACAACTGCCACGGCATCACCGTGATCACATCGCCCCAACCGGTCGAGCCAGCCCACTCCCCCCGCCCCGGCACCGGATGCAACCGTGTCGGGTCCGGAGAGAAGTGCGGCACCGCCCCGTCGGGCCGCTGATCCGCCATCACATCGCGCAAATATTTCTTCAGGAAACGTTCCGAATCCGCCAGCCAGCACGCCGTGCCCGCAAAGACCTGCGCATCCCCGGTCCACCCAAGCCGCTCATCGCGCTGCGGGCAATCGGTCGGCACCTCGATGAAGTTCGACCGCTGCGACCAGATCGTGTTCAGCACCAGCCGATTGACCGCCGGCACACCACAAGTAAACCCGCCCGCCTGCACCGGCACCGAGGAGATCGGCACCAGTTCAATCGCCGTCACCTTGGCAGCCCCGGTCACCGTCACGCGGGCATAGCGACACCCCATGAAGGTGAACAACGGCGCATAAGTCTCTACCCCACCCTTGGTCGTATAGATCACCTCCGCCCGGGCCGAGCGATAGTTCCGGTTGTCAAACGCCTTGTTGGGCCCCAGCACTTCCGAGTGCTGCACCCGCACCACCGCCCCAGCTTCGCCTTCGACCGTGAAGCGCACATAGGCCCCGCAGTTCTGGCCGAAGTCATAGACCGTGGCATCGCCATCGGCCCAGCTTTCCAGCACGGGCAGGGCCGCCAGTTCCTTCACCGCCCTCGTCTCATGCGGCACCAGAAGGTCCAGATCAAAGGCCAAGGCCTCGACCCCCGCCGAGTCCTTCACCGCGACGCGCGCATCATAATCCTCGCCCCAGTAAATCCCGCTCTTGGTGATCGGCAGCAGGCCTGAAACCCAGCTTTCATCCGTTGCGAGCAGGATGCCGCCCGCCTCAACCTCCGCCAAAGCGCCAATCCGGTCGCCGTAGCAATTGTAGATCGGCGCCTGCGCCCACATCAACTGGCTGCGCCACCAGCCATCGGCCAGCCAGATCTCGATCCGGTTGGCGCCGACTTGCAAAAGATCAGCAATCTCATAGCTTTGATAGGCGATCCGGTCATCATAGTTGGTCCAGCCCGGCGTTAGCAGATCATTTCCCACCCGCACGCCATTGACGAACGCCCGATACAATCCCTGCGCCGTGATATGCAGAACCGCCGTCGCAGGCACCGTCTCCAGCGTGAAATCCTTGGCGACAAAGCTGGCTTGCGTGCCCACGCCCTTGTCGGCCAAGGGCGCAATCATCCGGCCGGTCCAGCCGCGCGCAGAGTGCAAGTTCCCACCCGCAGACTCACTGCGGTTCAGCCCATCAAGGCTCATCTGACGTCTCCTCCCACGGGTGCGCAGCCCTCGACTCACATCGTCCGCGATTCTGTGCACCGTTCTACGTAGAACATTCTACAGCTTAACTTGCAGTGCAAGCATTTTTTGAATACCCTCGGCAAAAGCAGGGTCAGGACATGAACGAAGCCAAACCGCCGCCCCAACGCGTGACCATCCGCACGGTGGCCGAAGATGCCGGCGTTTCCGTGGCCGCCGTCTCGAAAGTCATGCGCAACGCCTACGGGGTCAGCGAAGCCCTGCGCCAGAACGTGCTGGAATCCATCGAACGCCTGAACTACCGCCCGTCCAACGCGGCGCGGGGCATGCGCGGCCAGACCTATACGCTGGGCGTCGTGCTGGTGGGCATCGACAACCCCTTCCTGCCGCAGGTCTTTGCCGGCATCGCCTCGGTCGCCAATGCGGCGGGGTACAAAATTCTGATGGGGGTCGGCGCGGCCCATATGCCGATGGAAGCCAGCCTGATCGAGCAGATGATCGACAGCCACATGGACGGCATCGTTATGATCGCCGCCCAACTTTCCGGCAAACTGATGGAGAAATACGCCCGCCAGATCCCCATCGCCGTCATCGGCCACCACGAACCGCTGGCCCAGACCTTCGACACCGTGAACGCCAATGACAGCCATGGCGCCAAGCTGGCGGTCCGCGCCCTCGTGGCCAAAGGCTACCGCGACATCGGCATGGTCTCACTCGGGCCGCACCGTCCGCATGATCATTACGACGTGGCCCCCCAACGCGAGATCGGCTTTGCCTCAGCCATCGCCGAGGCCGGTCTGGGCGCGCCGAAAATCTTCCGCTTCGACAATCTGGACGACGCCCGTCTTGGCAAGATCACGACCTTCCTTGCCGGCCCCGACCGCCCCCGCGCGCTGTTTGTCTGGTCAGACCTCGACGGCATCCCGATCCTGAATGCCGCCCGCCAGATGGGCCTGCGCGTTCCCGAGGACCTGGCCCTGATCGCCTATGATAACTCGCCGGTGGCCGCCTTGCCCCTGATCGACCTAGCCAGCATGGACCAATCGGGCACCCGTCTTGGCCAACTGGCGACCGAGGCGCTCTTGTCGCGCATCGGTGGGCGCAAAGAGGCCCAGCATGTCCTGATCGACCCCAGCCTGACCATTCGCTCCAGCTTCTAACCCAGCTCAATTCCCTTCCCTGCGGAAATCGGCTAGACCGGGCCAAACCCATCGAACGGACCCCGACATTGGCCAATTTCCTGCACAAGAATGATCTGCCTGACGGGCTGAAGCTGGGCCCCATTGTCGCCATCGACACCGAGACCATGGGCCTTGACCCCCGCCGCGACTGGCTTTGTGTCGTGCAGCTGTCGTCCGGCGACGGCCACGCCCATCTGGTGCAGATCACCAAGGGCCAGACCTCGGCCCCCAATCTGGAACGCCTGCTGACCGACCCCAACACGCTGAAACTGTTCCATTTCGGCCGCTTCGACATCGCCATGATGCAGCAGGCTTTCGGTGTCCGCACCGCCCCCGTCTGGTGCACCAAGATCGCCGCGAAGCTGATCCGCACCTTCACCGACCGCCACGGCCTGAAATACCTGCTGCAGGAACTCGTCGGCGTCGACGTCTCGAAAGCCCAGCAAACCTCCGACTGGGGCCAAGCCACCCTGACCGAGGCGCAGAAAGACTACGCTGCCTCTGACGTCCTCTACCTGCACCGCCTGAAAGACGCGCTGGAGGCGATCCTGATCCGCGAAGACCGGCTGGAACTGGCGCAACGCTGCTTCGATTTCCTGCCCACGCGCGCCGAACTTGATCTGCTCGGCTGGGAAGAGCCCAATGACCTCTTCCACCACTGACATGGGTACTGACCCCCTCTCCACCGGCAAACGAGTCGTAGCGCGCGAGGCCGAGGCGCTGACCATCCTCGCCGGGGCGCTGAACGGCACCTTTACGCAAGCCGTCGACCTGATCCTCGCCTCCAAAGGCCGGGTGATCGTGTCGGGCATGGGCAAATCGGGCCACATCGCCCGCAAGATCGCCGCCACCTTTGCCTCCACCGGCACGCCCGCGCTGTTTGTCCATCCCGCGGAAGCCAGCCACGGCGACCTTGGCATGGTGATGCAAGGCGACGTCGTGCTGGTCCTGTCCAACTCGGGCGAGACGTCCGAACTGGCGGACATCATCGCCCACACGCGTCGTTTCGAGATCCCCCTGATCGGCGTCGCCAGTCGCCCGGACTCCACCCTCCTGCGGACCGCCGACGTGGCAATCCTGCTGCCCGACGCCCCCGAGGCCTGCGAGACCGGCATCGTCCCCACCACCTCCACCACCATGACGCTCGCGCTTGGTGACGCGCTGGCCATCGCCCTGATGGAACACCGCTCCTTCACGCCCGAACATTTCCGCATCTTCCACCCCGGCGGCAAGCTGGGTGCCAAGCTGCTGAAGGTGCGCGACCTGATGCACACCGACCTGCCGCTGATCGAGGCCTCGCGCCCGATGTCCGAAGCCCTGCTGGCCATCTCGCGCCACGGTTACGGCGTCGTGGGCATCACATCCCCGGATGGCGCGCTGCAAGGCATCATCACCGACGGAGACTTGCGGCGGCATATGGAGGGGCTTCTTTCCTACACTGCCGAGCAGGTGATGACCCGCAACCCCCGCACCGTTCGCCCCGACGCACTGGCCGAGGTGGCTCTGGCCGCGATGAACGACCGCAAGATCACCTGCCTGTTCGTCAAGGACGGCCCCGAACCCGATCTTCCCGCCGAGGGCATTTTGCACATCCATGACCTGCTGCGCGCCGGAGTGGTGTGATGGTGCAGGCCCTGGCGGACAACTTCCATTCCCGCCTGGTCTTCTGGCTGAAGATTCTGCTGCCCCTGACCGCCCTTGGCCTTCTGGCGACCCTGTTCCTGTTTGGCCGCACCGTCCGGCCCGAAGATGCCATCCCCTACGCCAGCACCGATATCGCCGACCGCGTCAAGGAACCCCGCCTGACCTCACCCGCTTTCGCCGGTATGACGAAAGACGGCGCGGCGCTGACCATCAAGGCGGCTGAGGCCAAGCCCGGCGTGGCAGGCTCCTCGAACGCGGGGTCCGCCACCGACCTTTCCGCCCTGATCGAGATGCCCGGCGGCTCCACCGCCACCGTCACCGCGGGCGCAGGCCGGATGGATCAGCAGGCCAAACAGGCGATCCTGACCGGTGGCGTGACCCTCGCCTCCTCCACCGGCTACACCATCAAGACAGATGGCATGAGCGTGGCCTTGGACCAGACCGATGTGACCAGCCTTGGCCCCGTCACCGGCACAGGCCCCGCAGGCACCATAAAGGCCGGCGGCATGCACCTTGGCGCAGAGCCTTCGGGCGGCTACCTATTGGATTTCACCGGGGGTGTGACGCTGATCTACACCCCCAAAGGAGGTTTGTGATGCTGAAAGCCCTTGCGCTCGTCCTGATGCTTCTGCCGGTTGCGGCGCAGGCGGCAGGCACTGACGTGGCATTCAACGGCCTCAAGACCGACCCGACCCTTCCCGTGCAGGTCACTGCGGATCAGCTTTCCGTCAATCAGAACGACGGCACGGCGCTGTTCAAGGGCAATGTTGTGGTGACGCAAGGCAGCATGACGCTGGCCGCAGCCACCGTGCAGGTGCAATACGGGCCTGACAAGAAAACCATCGCCAAGCTGCTCGCCGATGGCGGGGTCAAGCTGGTCGCCGGCACCGACGCCGCCTCCTCGCAAACCGCCGAATACGCGCCCGAAACCGGAGACCTTCTGCTGACCGGAGACGTGATCCTGACCCAGGGTGCCTCGGCCATCTCTGGCCAGAAACTGACGCTCAGCCTCAAGACCGGACTTGGCACCATGGACGGCCGGGTAACGACCACCTTCACCCCCGCGCAACCGAAGAAGAAGTGATGCCCGCAGACCTGACAGCCCCCATGGCCGACAAGACCGAGGTCCTGATTGACGGCCACGTGCCCGAACAGACCTATGTCGAACCCGGCATCGTCGTCGGCACAGGCGGCCTGCAAGTCCGCAACCTGCGCAAAAGCTATTCCAAACGGCTGGTGATCCGCGACGTCTCACTGGATCTGGCGAAGGGCGAGGTCGTGGCCCTGCTCGGCCCGAACGGTTGCGGCAAAACCACCACCTTCTACGCCATCGCTGGCCTGATCACGCCTGAATCGGGCGAAGTGCTGATCGACGGTCGCGACGTGACCGCCCTGCCCATGTACCGCCGCGCCCGGCTTGGCATCGGCTATCTGCCTCAGGAAATGTCGATCTTCCGGGGGCTTTCGGTTGAAGACAACATCCTTGCCGTGCTGGAAATCTCGGAACCTGACCGCCACAAGCGGCGCGAGCGGCTGGAGGAGCTGCTGTCGGAGTTTTCCATCACCCATATCCGCAACGCCCCCGCGCTGGCCCTTTCGGGCGGTGAACGTCGACGGGTCGAGATCGCCCGCTGTCTGGCCGCCAATCCGCTGTACCTGCTGCTCGACGAACCCTTCGCCGGGGTTGACCCCATCGCGGTGGCTGAAATCCGCCACCTTGTCCACGACCTCAAGTCGCGCGGCATCGGCGTGCTGATCACCGACCACAACGTCCGCGACACGCTGGATATCGTGGACCGGGCCTATATCCTCCACGATGGCAAGGTTCTGATGACCGGCACGGCGGAGGAGATCGTACGCGATGAAATGGTCCGTCAGGTCTATCTGGGCGAGAATTTCCGGATCATTTAATCTGATCCGAAAGCGCTGTTGACAAGTACCCCCTACCGTCCCCAAATGAAGGGGATGAGTGCAAGAACAGCCCTGCCTTGCCCTACCGTTGCGGCCCTGTCACGGGGCACCGCCCATGGTCGCAAGTGTCTGACGCAAGGGAATAAAAACCAGCGCACTCCGCCCCATCCAACTCTGGATAAGACCCCTCGGATCGCCCTGATCCGTGGCAATGCAACGCTTAGGAGGCATCATGCGGTATCAAATCAGCGGCAGGCAGATCGACATTGGCGAGGCCCTGCAGACCCATGTGAAAGCCGAACTTGGTGAGATCATCGAGAAGTACGCCCAACGCCCGACGGACGCATCCATCGTATTTTCCAAGGCTGGTTATGAACTTGTCTGCGAGGCCACCATCCATCTCTCGACCGGGCTGACCGCACAGGCCAAGGGCCACGCGACCGAGATCTACGCCGCCTTCGAATCCTGCCGCGAGAAGATGGACAAGCAGATGCGCCGCTACAAGCGCCGCCTGCGCAACCACCACACCGCCCGCACGGCACCGGTTGAATATGACACCGGCGCGTCTTATATCCTCGCTCCAACCGAAGAGCCGGAAGACGCCGATACCGCCGTTGCGGATCACGTGATCATCGCCGAGATGGAGACCAAGATCGGGTCTCTGACCGTGGGCGAGGCCGTGATGCAACTGGAACTTGGCGGCCAGAAGTTTCTGGTCTTCCGCAACGTCGGTCATGGCGGGGTGAATGTGGTCTATGTCCGTGACGACGGCAACATCGGCTGGATTGATCCGACCAACGGCAAGTAATCTCCCGGACCCGCCCAGCGGTGCGCCCGGGCAAAAGCAGGTAAGAACAAGAATGGAACTTTCGAAGCTGCTTATGCCCAACGCGGTGCGGGTGATCGGGCAACTGACGGGCAAGAAGCGCCTGTTTCAGGAGCTTGGGGAAATTGCCGCCCAAGCCTATGGCATGAACGCCTCGGTCGCGACCGACGGCCTGCAGGAACGCGAAAGCCTTGGCCCCACCGGCGTGGGCCATGGCATCGCCTTGCCCCATGCGCGGCTGGACGACATCGACCGCATCGTTGCCGTCTTCCTGCGCATGGAAAAACCGCTGGACTATGACTCGGTCGACCGCCAGCCGGTCGACCTTGTCTTTGGCCTGTTCGCGCCAAAGGAATCCGGCGTCGACCACCTGAAAGCCTTGGCGCTGGTGTCACGCACCATGCGCGACCCCGGCATCTGCGCCAAACTGCGCGCCAACACAGACCCGGCCAAACTGCACGCCATCCTGACAGAGGCGCGGGCGACGCAAGCGGCCTGAAACATGGGCCAAACGGCCCATCCTACCTGATCCAGACACCTGCCCAGATCCCCACCGCCAGAAGCACCACGGCCCCCGCCAGTGCCCAGACCAGGGGCACGCCCCGTGGCGGTGGCGGCGTCTTCGGCCCATCGGCCTGCGCAATCAGCAGGTTCTCCACCAGCCTTGGCAGCTTCGGCCCAAAGCGCGCCAGCACCTGCACCGTGCTGATCAGGTCCTTGGCCAGCGCCAAGGGCCCCACATGGCTGCGGACATAGCCTTCAACCACCGGTTTTGCGACCTGCCAGATGTTGACGTTCTCATCCAAAGACCGCGCCACACCCTCGACCACCACCATGGTCCGCTGCAACAGGATCAGTTCCGTCCGCGTCTGCATGCCGAACCGTTCCGTCACATCAAACAGATAGGCCAAGAGCTTCGCCATCGAGATGCGATTGGCCTCCATCCCGAAGATCGGCTCCCCAACGGCCCGCAGCGCCGAGGCAAAAGCTTCCACATCCCGGTCCGCCGGGACATAGCCCGCCTCGAAATGCACCTCCGCCACGCGCCGGTAATTGCGCTGGATGAAGCCCATCAGGATCTCGGCATAGACCTTGCGTGTATAGGCGTCGATCCGCCCCATGATGCCGAAGTCATAGGCCACGATATCGCCATTTGCCGCCACCTTCAGGTTGCCCTGATGCATGTCGCCATGAAACAGCCCGTCCCGCAAAGCGTGGCTCAGGAACAGCGCCAGCACCCGCCCGCCCAGCACCACCCGGTCATGCCCCGCCGCATCCAATGCGGCGTTATCGGACATGTTGATGCCCTCGACCCAGTCCATCGTCATCACAGACCGGCCTGACAGCCGCCACAAGGGCTGCGGCACGGCAAACCCCTTGTCATCCTTGGTATTGGCCGCGAACTCCGAAGCCGAGGCCGCCTCCAGCCGCAGATCCAGCTCCCCCTGCACCACGCTGTCGAAATGCGAAATCACATCCATCGGCCGCAAGCGCCTTGTCGAAGGCAGGAACATCTCGATCGTCTGCGCCGCGAGATAAAACGCATCAATATCGCGCCGGAACGCCCGCTCGATCCCCGGCCGCAGCACCTTCACGGCCACCAGCTTCCCATCCTCGCGCAGCCGCGCCTTGTGGACCTGAGCAATGGATGCCGCCGCAACAGGTTCGGAAAAATCATCAAACAAAGCCTCAACCGGCGCGCCCAATTCCGCCGCCACCATCGCCTTGGCCACATCGGTCGGGAAGGGCGGCAACTGGTCCTGCAGATATTTCAACTGCTCGGCCATCTGAGCGCCCACCACATCGGGCCGTGTCGACAGGATCTGCCCAAACTTGATGTAAGACGGCCCCAGCGCCGTCAGCGCCCGCACCACTGGCGGCAGCGCGGGATCGCCCCGCACCCCAAGCCATTTGAACGGCCAGCCCAAGGCTCGCACCAGAATGCGCAGGCTTGTCGGGGCGCCAAACCCCTCCAGCACCACATCCATCGCCCCGGTCCGTTCAAACGTCGCCCCGGTTCGAATCAATCTCAGCAGGTTGTGCGGTCCCCGCATCAGACCTTCCAGCCCGAATGCAGCGCCGCAATGCCCAAGGACAGGTTGCGATACTTCACCTGATCAAACCCGGCCTTGCGGATCATGCCGGCAAAAACCTCCTGTTCCGGGAATTTGCGGATCGACTCGACCAGATACTGATAGCTCTCCCGATCCCCCGTCACCATCTGGCCCAAAGCCGGGATCACGTTGAAGGAATACAGATCATAAGCCTTCTGCAGCATCTCATTCGGAATCTGCGAGAATTCCAGCACCATCAGCCGCCCGCCATGCCGCAGCACCCGATAGGCCTCCGAAAGCGCATCCTGCACCCGCACCACATTCCTTATGCCAAAGCTGATCGTGTAAACGTCAAACGAATTGTCCGGGAAGGGCAGGGCCATCGCATCGCCAACGATCCAGTCCAGCCGATCCGCCAGCTTTTCCGCCTCCGCCCGCTTGCGCCCCTCAACCAGCATCGACTCCGTCATATCGAGCACGGTCGCGGTCGCCCCCGGCGCGCGCCCAAGGAACCGGAACGCCACATCCCCGGTACCGCCAGCCACATCCAGCAGCCGTTGCCCCGGCCGGGGGCTAAGCCAATCCATCATTGCCTCTTTCCAAAGCCGGTGGATGCCCACTGACATCAGGTCATTCATGATGTCATATTTGCTGGCGACACGGGTGAAGACCCCATGCACCATCCCGGCCTTGTCGTCCTCATTCACGGTCTGATAGCCGAAATGGGTGGTGTTATCGCTGCTCATCGGGGCTTGCCCTTCCTTCTACGTCGCCACCTTATAGGCCGGGCAGGGCACGCCCTCAATCCAAGGAACGCTTATGCCTGAACTGCCCGAAGTTGAAACCGTAAGGCGCGGATTGCTGCCGGTCATGGAGGGACTTGTGATTGCCACAGCCCAAGTCAACCGCCCCGACTTGCGATTCCCCTTGCCGGAACGGATGGCCGAGCGTCTGACGGGCCAAAAGGTCCTGTCCCTCCGCCGCCGCTCCAAATACATCCTCGCCGACCTGTCCTCCGATGAGACGTTGCTGATCCACCTCGGCATGTCCGGCCGCATGCTGGTCTCCGGCAATATGCTGGGCGAATTCCACCACACCCACCCCGCGCCGCAAAAGCACGACCACGTGGTTCTGACGATGGAGCAAGGCACCCAGATCACCTTCAACGACGCCCGCCGCTTCGGCTCGATGGACCTGATGCCCACCGCCAAGTGGCAAAGCCACAAGCTGCTGGCGGACTTGGGCCCCGAGCCCTTGGGCAACGCCTTCAACGCCCCCTACCTCGCCCGCCGCCTCGAAGGCCGCCTGACGCCCATCAAGGCCGCCCTCTTGGATCAGACCGTCCTCTCCGGCCTCGGCAACATCTACGTCTGCGAGGTCCTGCACCGCGCCAAGATCGCCCCCACCCGCCTTGCAGGCGACTTGACCCCCCAAAACATCACCCAACTCGTCCCGATCATCCGCGAGGTCCTAACCGAGGCGATTGACGCCGGAGGCTCCAGCCTGCGTGACTATCGCCAGACGGATGGCGAACTCGGCTACTTCCAGCACACCTTCCGCGTCTATGACCGCGAGGGCGAACCTTGCCACACCTGCGCCACCCCCATCCAACGCCTCGTCCAATCCGGCCGCTCGTCGTTCTTTTGCCCCACCTGCCAGAGGTAACCCATGCACACCCTGATCCTCGAACCCCACGGCCCCGTCCTGCTCATCCGCCTCAACCGCCCCGAGGCGCTGAACGCCCTGAACCAGCAGCTGATGCAGGACCTTGCCCATACCCTGATCGTGGCGGATGCCGACGATGCCATCCGCTGCATCGTCCTGACCGGTTCCGACAAGGCCTTCGCCGCCGGGGCCGACGTCAAGGAAATGCAAAACCTCACCTATGCCGAGGTGGCCTCAGCCGACCTCTACGGCCCCCCCGCCTCGATCATCGCCCGCATCCGCAAACCGATCATCGCCGCCGTCTCCGGCTACTGTCTGGGCGGAGGCTGCGAACTCGCCATGCTCTGCGATTTCATCCTCGCCTCCGACACCGCCCGATTCGGCCAGCCCGAGGTCAACCTCGGCATCATCGCCGGCATGGGCGGGTCACAACGCCTGACCAAGCTGATCGGCAAATCCAAATCCATGGAAATGCACCTCACCGGCCGCATGATGGACGCGACCGAGGCCGAACGCGCAGGCCTGGTCTCCCGCATCATCCCCATGGCCGATCTTGTCACCGAAGCGTTGAAAACCGCCGCAACCATCGCCGCAAAATCGCAACTCGCCATCAAAGCCGCCAAGGAATCGGTCAACCGCGCCCTCGAAACCCCCCTGTCGGAAGGCCTCCTTTTCGAACGCCGCGCCTTCCACGCCTGCTTTGCGACCGAGGATCAGAAGGAGGGCATGCAGGCCTTCCTTGAAAAACGCCCGGCCCGGTTCAGCGACAAGTAACACCCAGATGACGTTTGCCGGTTGACTAGACCCCGAGTCGCACCTATAGACCCGGCTTCAGATCAATACCTACGCAAACGGACACCGATACCGATATGGCAAACACCGCCCAGTCCAAGAAGCGCGCCCGCCAATCCGTGGCGCGTCAAGACGTGAACAAGGCGCGCCGTTCGCGGATCCGCACCTTCGTCCGCAAAGTCGAAGAGGCGCTGGCCTCCGGCGATCAAGCCGCAGCCGCTGCTGCGCTGAAAGCCGCTCAACCCGAAGTGATGCGTGGCGTCTCCAAGGGCATTCTGCACAAGAACACGGTTGCGCGCAAAATCTCGCGCCTCAACCACCGCGTAAAGACTCTGGGCGCCGCAGCCGCCGTCTGAGTCGTTAACTATTTGAAGTGCCAAAGGCGCATCCCGGCACCGGGACTGCGCCTTTTGCTTTTTGTGCCCGAAAAACACCCCTGAAAAACGCCTGCGTTGCTCTTTTGCCAGAGGCCCCGGATTCGCTTCCAAACCCCCTCTGTCAAGCGCGAAAGATCGGTTGCCCTGACCCGCCCGGGCTTGCTAGCGTGATGGGGCGATTCACGTTGAATTGGGGGACGACCGAAGATCACGGACCGTATTTCTGCAGACCTGGCACTGCCATGCTGGGAATTCAAAGATGGAAAACGGTTCAGGATCAACAACTTGGCATATCTGTTGCGGCGTAGGCCGCTTCAGGCGGAAGGGTGCAGTGATTCTGCATCCGTAATTGTGCCATTGTCCTGTGGTTAACACTCCGCAGCGGGGCCCGGCCCTGATGCGGACAAGGGCCACAACCGATCCGACGGGGCTCCGCAGGAAAAACAGCAAAGGAAAGGCCACCGGCTTTAGTGCCGGGAAGAGCCTCTGGACAAAGTATATGACGCAAGAGACTTGGGGACAGGCACGTGAACTATTGGTCGCGAGAGTCGGCAAGAACAACTACACGACCTGGATCGAGCCTCTGAAGCTCGTTACCCTCGATCACGGCGTTGCACAGTTCGAAGTGCCGACCACCTTCTTCGGCAACTGGGTGTCGCGCAACTTTGCCGACCATATCCTTGCGCAACTGCAGCAAAATGGTGCCACGGTGCAGCGCGTGGAATTCGCCGTGGTGCGCGATGGCGAACCCAAGGCCGAAGTCAAACGCCCGGCGCCCGCCTCGCTGTCCCGCCCGCTGGTCCGTCCCACACGCCCGGTCGATGAAGAACTTCCCGGTGCCCCGCTTGATTCGCGCTTCACCTTTGACAGCTTCGTTGTGGGCAAGCCCAACGAACTGGCCCATGCCGCCGCCCGCCGCGTGGCCGAAGGTGGGCCGGTAACCTTCAACCCGCTCTTTCTGTACGGTGGCGTAGGCTTGGGAAAAACCCACCTGATGCATGCCATTGCCCACGAACTCCAAGCCCGCCAGCCCGAGCTGCGCGTAATCTACTTGTCCGCTGAACAATTCATGTACCGCTTCGTGCAGGCCCTGCGCGAACGCCAGATCATGGACTTCAAGGAAATCTTCCGCTCGGTCGATGTGCTGATGGTCGATGACGTGCAGTTCATCGCCGGCAAGGATTCTACGCAGGAAGAGTTCTTCCACACCTTCAACGCCCTCGTGGACCAGAACAAGCAGATCGTCATCTCCGCCGACCGCGCGCCGGGTGAGATCAAGGATCTTGAGGAACGCATCCGCTCCCGCCTGCAATGCGGTCTTGTCGTTGACCTGCATCCGACCGATTACGAACTGCGGTTAGGTATCCTGCAAACCAAAGCCGAACACTACCGCGCCCAGTACCGTGGCCTGCAAATCGCCAATGGCGTGCTGGAGTTCCTCGCCCATCGCATCACCACCAACGTCCGCGTGCTGGAAGGCGCCCTGACCCGCCTCTTCGCCTTCGCCTCACTTGTTGGTCGCGAGATCACCCTCGACCTCGCCCAAGACTGCCTTGCCGACATCCTGCGCGCCTCGGACCGCAAGCTGACCATCGAAGAGATTCAGCGCAAGGTGGCCGAGCATTACAACATCCGCCTGTCCGACATGATCGGCCCCAAACGCCTGCGCAACATCGCAAGGCCCCGGCAGGTCGCGATGTATCTGGCCAAGCAACTGACCTCGCGCAGCCTGCCGGAAATCGGTCGCCGCTTTGGCGGTCGGGATCACACCACGATCATGCACGGCGTCCGCAAGATCGAGGAACTTATGGCCACCGACAGCCAGCTTTCCGACGATCTGCAACTGCTGAAACGGCTGCTGCAAAGTTAAGGTTTCCTTAACCCGCCGTCCCGCGTGTACCTACACTGTCGGTACGGAAAACATACGCGGAACCGACGGATAACAGACAGCACTTGTGCATTGGCTGAAACCCGCTAGGGTTCAAGCCCCGCGCTTGAAGACGCGGAACGACGAAGGGATGGGACGATGAAACTCTCGATCGAACGCGCCACGCTTCTGAAGGCGCTGGCACAGGCGCAATCGGTGGTGGAACGCCGCAACACCATCCCGATTTTGGCGAACGTCCTGATCGAAGCCGAAGGCAATACCGTGTCCTTCCGCGCCACCGATCTGGACATTGAGGTCGTCGACCGCGCCCCAGCCATGGTAGAGCGGGCCGGGTCTACCACCGTATCTGCCGTGATGCTGCACGAAATCGTCCGCAAACTGCCGGATGGCGCGCTGGTCAGCCTGATTGACGACGCTGCCGCAGGCCGCCTTGCAATCGCCGCCGGCCGCTCCAACTTCAACCTCGCCACCTTGCCGAAGGAAGATTTCCCGGTGATGGCGTCGTCCGAATACGCCACCAACTTCTCAGCGCCTGCGCCGGTGCTGCGGCGCCTGTTCGACAAGGCAAAGTTCGCAATTTCGACCGAGGAAACAAGGTATTACCTCAACGGCGTCTACATGCACGTCGCCAAATCCGCCGAGGGCCCTGCCTTGCGCTGTGTGGCGACCGACGGCCACCGGTTGGCGCAAATCGACGCGCCGCTGCCGGAAAACGCTGCCGGAATGCCCGGCGTGATCGTGCCCCGCAAGACGGTGGGAGAGTTGCGCAAACTTCTGGATGACGATGACGCGATGATAGACGTATCGGTGTCAGAAACCAAGATTCGGTTTAAAACTCCGGCACTTACGCTGACCTCCAAGGTCATCGACGGCACATTCCCCGACTATTCCCGTGTGATCCCGACCGGCAACACCCGCCGTCTGGAGGTGGACGCCGCCGAGTTCGCCAAGGCCGTCGACAGGGTTGCCACCGTCTCCTCCGAACGCTCCCGCGCGGTGAAGCTGACGCTGGAGGATGACCGCCTGATCCTGTCGGTGAACGCCCCCGATTCGGGCGCCGCCGAGGAAGAACTGGCCGTGGCCTATGATGCCGAACGTCTGGAAATTGGTTTCAACGCCAAGTACTTGCTGGAAATCGCAGGCCAGGTGGATCGGGAAAACGCCGTCTTCCTGTTCAACTCTTCCGGCGATCCGACCCTGATGCGCGAAGGCAATGACATGTCGGCCACCTCTGTCGTCATGCCGATGCGCGTGTGACCACCAGCCGGAGGCGCTGCCTCCGGACCTCCGGGATATTTGTGCCAGAATGAAAGGGGTTAGCCGGTGAGTGGTCTTGCCATAACCGCGCTTGGCCTGTCGCATTTCCGCAGCCACCGTGCCGCGACGTTGCAGTTTGACGGCCGCCCGGTGGCGATTTCGGGGCCGAATGGGGCGGGCAAAACCAATATCCTTGAGGCCATCTCATTGCTGTCACCTGGCCGGGGCCTGCGTCGCGCTACGACCGCAGAACTGGCACGGCGGCCCCAGGCCTTGGGGTGGAAGGTGCGGGCCGAGGTGCGGGGCCTGGGCGGCTCCTCCCACAAGGTCGAAACCTGGGCCGAGGGGGAGGGCGCGCGTGAGGTCCGCATTGACGACAAGGCCGCCAGCCAGACCGCCTTGGGCCGCATCCTCCGCATCCTGTGGTTGGTGCCGGCGATGGACCGACTATGGATAGAGGCGGCCGAGGGGCGGCGGCGCTTTCTGGACCGCATGACTCTCAGCTTCGCGCCCGATCATGCCGAGGTGTCCTTGGTCTATGAAAAGGCCATGCGCGACCGCAACCGACTGCTGAAGGATGGCGTCACCGACCCGCACTGGTATGCCGCGCTGGAAAGCCAAATGGCAGAGGCGGGCAACCAAATTTCCTCCAACCGGCAAGCCGCCGTGGCCCGGCTGATGCAGGCCCAGAACGGGGCCGAGACGGCCTTCCCGCAGGCTGATCTGACGCTGCTTGGCCCGGACGGGGAGGAGCTGGAGGATCTGGCTCTGGCGCTTGCCCAGGGCCGCAGGCGCGATATGGCGGCGGGGCGGACACTGGTGGGGCCACACCGAACCGATCTGCACGCTACCTATAGGGCCAAGGGTGTCGCCGCCGACCAATGCTCGACAGGCGAGCAGAAGGCACTGCTGATCAGCCTGATCCTCGCCAACGCCCGGGCGCTGGCGGCAGACCTTGGCCAGCCGCCGGTTCTGCTGTTTGACGAAGTCGCCGCCCACCTCGACCAAGCCCGGCGCGCGGCGCTTTATGACGAAATTTGCCATTTGGGCGCACAAGCGCTGATGACCGGGACGGAACCGGGGCTGTTTGACTCTCTGGGTACACGCGGCCAAAGTCTGACGGTGGTGGAAGAGGGCGGCGAGAGCCGGATCAGCTGAATGGACATCGAACGCATTCCCGAATGGGCCTTGACCGAGGCGGATGATCGCCAGATCGCCGATCTGCTGGCGCGCTGCTTCAAGACGGATTTCGGCGGGCGGTCCTATTTTGACAACCGTCAGCATCTGCGTCTGGTGTATCGGCAGGGCCGGATCGTCGGCCATATGGCCCTGCAATTTCGGGCCATGCGGCTTGACGAACGATCGGTCACAATCGCAGGGCTGGCAGATGTGGCCACAGATCCCGATTTTCGCGGACAGGGCATCGCCGGGCATCTGTTGCAGGTGGCGATCGCCGAGGCGAGTGCCAGCCTTGCGGAATTCTTCCTGTTGTTCGGCACGGCCGGGCTCTATCACGCCGCAGGCTTCCGGCGCGTGCGCAACCCGACGATCTGGGTCGAGATGCGCGGCAGCATCACGCGAGAGGTCCGCCGCACGCCGTCAAGCGATCTGATGGTCTTGCCGCTGCGTGGTGCCATCTGGGACGAAGCCGCCACACTTGATCTGTTGGGAAATGTATTCTGATGACGCTGGGCGCCGCTGAACTGGGACTATATGCGCTTGCCATGGCGGGCCTGTGGTGCGTGCCTGGGCCGGTTTGGGTGGCCCTGCTGGCCCGCTCGCTGTCGGGCGGCTTTGCCTCGGCCTGGCCGCTGGCAGTGGGCGTGACGCTGGGCGATTGCCTTTGGCCGGCGCTGGCCATTTTCGGCATGGGTTGGGTGCTGTCGGTCTATGGCGACGCTCTGCACATCCTGCGCTGGGTGGCGGCCTGCACCTTCGCGGTGATGGGGGTCTTGCTGATCACGAAGTCGGGTGCGCTGATGTCCGCTGACAGCAAGCTGACCCGGCCCGGGCGATTGGCAGGCTTCGCCACAGGTGTGGCCGCCGTGATCGGGAACCCCAAAGCTATTCTCTTCTATATGACTGTTCTTCCAGGATTTTTTGGCGATCTGTCACGCCTGACTGCAGCCGATATAGCCGCCGTATTGTCCGTGTCGGTCGCTGTCCCCTTGGCCGGCAACCTGTGCCTTGCCCTTTTCCTTGACCGCGCCCGCACGCTTCTGTCCAGCCCCGAACGGGTGCGCATGCTGAACCGCATCTCTGGGTGCCTTCTGATCCTTGTGGCTGCGGTGATTCCCTTCACCTGACCCTAAATCTTGTGTCCGGCACGTGACATTCCCCCCCATTGCCGCTATAAATTGCACGCTTATGAAGGGGTGCAGTGCACATGGCTGAAGAGCCCAACAAGACCGAGTCGTACGGCGCTAGTTCTATCAAAGTTCTCAAGGGGTTAGATGCGGTTCGCAAGCGCCCTGGCATGTATATTGGCGACACCGATGACGGCTCGGGTCTGCATCACATGGTTTACGAAGTTGTGGACAATGGCATCGACGAGGCTTTGGCCGGTCACGCGACCGAAGTCAGCGTAAAGATCCACGCCGACAGCAGCGTTTCGGTGCGCGACAATGGTCGCGGCATCCCGGTTGACCTGCATGAGGAAGAGGGCGTCTCGGCGGCCGAAGTCATCATGACCCAGCTTCACGCCGGTGGAAAATTCAACAACACGGACGAAAGCGGCAACGCTTACAAGGTCTCGGGCGGTTTGCATGGCGTGGGGGTTTCCGTCGTCAACGCCCTGTCGGACTGGCTGGAACTGACGGTCTGGCGCAACGACACCGAATACCGGGCGCGCTTTGAAAATGGCGATTGCGTGGTGCATGTCTATCCCGTCGGCCCCGCTCCGGGGCGCAAGGGGACCGAGGTGCGCTTTCTCGCTTCGGCCAAAACGAACACCCCTTCGGGAACCTTTTCCAACCTGGAATATCATTTCAAGATTCTGGAAGTGCGCCTGCGCGAACTGGCCTTCCTGAACTCTGGCGTCAAGATCGTGCTGGAAGACGAACGCCCCGCCGAGGCGGTTCGGGTTGAGATGTACTACGATGGCGGCGTGCGCGAGTTTGTCAAATACCTCGACCGTTCGAAGGCGTCGATCATGCCGGAACCGATCTACATGATCGGCGAAAAGAACGGCATCGGCGTCGAAGTGGCGATGTGGTGGAATGACAGCTATCACGAAAACGTACTGCCGTTCACAAACAACATTCCGCAGCGCGATGGCGGCACGCACCTGGCAGGTTTTCGCGGCGCTTTGACCAGGACGATCAACGCCTATGCCCAATCGACCGGCATCGCGAAGAAGGAAAAGATCGACTTCACCGGCGATGACGCGCGCGAGGGGCTGACCTGTGTGCTGTCCGTCAAAGTG
This sequence comes from Paracoccaceae bacterium, assembly GCA_947371955.1. Lineage (GTDB taxonomy): Bacteria > Pseudomonadota > Alphaproteobacteria > Rhodobacterales > Rhodobacteraceae > Stagnihabitans. The sequence continues at coordinate 94,073 of CANBRQ010000001.1, forward strand.
CCCGATCCGAAATTCTCCAGCCAAACCAAGGACAAGCTGGTCTCGTCCGAGGTCCGTCCGGCGGTCGAGAACCTCGTGAACGAGAAGCTCGGCGAATGGTTCGAGGAGAACCCCGGCCCCGCCCGCATCATCGTTGGCAAGATCATCGAGGCCGCTGTGGCCCGCGAAGCCGCCCGCAAGGCGCGTGACCTGACAAGGCGCAAGACGGCGCTGGACGTGGCTTCCCTGCCCGGCAAACTCGCCGATTGTCAGGAACGCGACCCGGCGAAGTCTGAAATCTTCCTCGTCGAGGGTGACTCGGCAGGCGGTTCGGCCAAGCAGGGCCGGTCACGCTCCAACCAAGCCGTCCTGCCCCTGCGCGGCAAGATCCTGAACGTGGAACGCGCCCGCTTTGACCGGATGCTGGGGAGCCAAGAGATCGGCACCCTGATCACCGCCTTGGGCACCGGCATCGGTCGCGACGAGTTCGACATCAAGAAACTGCGCTACCACAAGGTCGTCATCATGACCGACGCCGACGTCGACGGCGCACACATCCGCACCCTGCTCTTGACCTTCTTCTTCCGCCAGATGCCGCAGCTGATTGAAGGCGGCTACCTCTACATTGCTCAGCCACCGCTCTACAAAGTGGCGCGTGGGAAATCAGAGGTTTACCTGAAGGATCAGGCGGCACTGGACGACTATCTGATCGAGATGGGCGTCGAAGGTGCCATCCTTCGCATGGCCACCGGAGAGGAAATCGCCGGTGCCGACCTTGCCCGCGTCATCGAAGGCGCCCGCGCTTTCCGGCGCATCCTGGACGCCTTCCCGACGCACTATCCCCGCGCCATCCTTGAACAGGCGGCACTGGCGGGCGCTTTCGACCCTGACCGCGCCACCGACCTGCAAGTGGTGGCCGATCAGGTCGCCAAGCGCCTGAACCTCGTCGCGCCCGAGTTCGAGCGCGGCTGGCAAGGTCGCATCACGCAAGATCACGGCATCCGCCTCAGCCGCATCCTGCGCGGCGTGGAAGAGCTTCGCACGCTGGATGGTGCCGTCCTGCGCTCGGGTGAGGCGCGGCGCCTGTCTGCCATTTCGCAGCGCGACCGCGAGGTCTACCGGGAGCCCGGCAAACTGGTCCGCAAGGAGCGCGATCAGCCGGTGTTTGGCCCCGTCGACCTGTTGAAATCGGTCCTGGCCGAGGGCGAAAAGGGCCTTTCCCTTCAGCGTTACAAGGGCTTGGGCGAAATGAACCCCGGCCAGTTGTGGGAAACCACGCTTGACCCCGAGGCGCGCACCCTGCTGCAGGTCAAGGTCGACGATCTGGCGGAAGCCGATGACATCTTCACCAAGTTGATGGGTGACGTGGTCGAGCCTCGGCGCGATTTCATTCAAGCCAACGCGCTGAACGTCGAGCATCTCGACATCTGACTAAATCATTAAACCGGATCAAAAGGGGGTTTCGGCCCCCTTTTTTCGGTCTGGTGACCCCGGGTGGATTCGAACCACCGACCTGCCGCTTAGGAGGCGGCCGCTCTATCCCCTGAGCTACGAGGCCATAGACCTGCAGGGCTTGTCGCCGAAAACGCGATCTTGTGCAACGGATTTGGGATGCGGGGTTCTGGAAAAGAAAAGGGGGAGTGAATTTGGCCCACCACTCCCCCTCGGGTCCATTGCGTCTGGGTTGAGAGCTTGCAGGACGCAGCGGATATCGCCGGAACCCTTATCGGGCTCCGTTAGCGGTAACATAGCGGCGAATCAGCGCTTGGACAAGTGAAAGATTTGGCGCTAACAGTGAGGAAAAGAAGGGGATCGTCTTGACCAAGGCCACAAGCATCGACCCGCGCCGCACCCTGACGCTGCGTGACGTCTCCGAAGCGTCTGGCGTCAGTGAAATGACGGTCAGCCGCGTGCTGCGCAACCGGGGCGATGTCTCGGCCACCACGCGCGAACGTGTGCTGCAGGCGGCGCGGACGCTGGGCTACGTGCCCAACAAGATCGCGGGCGCCTTGGCCAGCCAGCGGGTCAATCTGGTGGGTGTCATCATCCCTTCGCTGTCGAACATGGTCTTCCCCGAGGTGATGACCGGCATTTCCGAAATTCTCGACAACACCGGCCTGCAACCTGTCGTCGGGGTGACGAACTACCTGCCCGCCCGCGAAGAGGCGGTGCTGTATGAGATGCTGTCGTGGCGCCCGTCGGGTGTTATTCTGGCCGGGCTGGAGCATACGGCGGCGGCCCGCGCCATGCTGGCGCAGGCGGGCATTCCGATCGTCGAGATCATGGATATCGACGGACCAGTGGTGGACAGCGCCGTGGGCATCTCGCACCGTCGCGCCGGGCGTCAGATGGCCGAGGCGATTGTCGCTTCGGGCTACAAGAACATCGCTTTCGTGGGCACCCAGATGCCCAACGACTTCCGCGCCAAGAAGCGGCTGGAAGGTTTCGAAGAGGCCTTGAAGCGCGCGGGAATGGCCTTGGTGGACCGGGAGTTCTACGATGGCGGTTCAGCTCTGCTGAAGGGGCGCGATATGACTGCGGCGGTGTTGCGCCGCAGTCCGGATGTCGATTTCCTGTATTATTCCAACGACATGATCGGGGCAGGAGGGCTTTTGTACTGCCTTGATCAAGGCATCGACGTGCCAGGCAAAGTGGGTCTTGCCGGCTTCAATGGTGTCGAACTGCTTGACGGCCTGCCGCGCCGACTGGCCACGATGGACGCCTGTCGTTTGGAAATCGGTCGCCGTGCCGCCCAGATCATCGCGCGCCGGAATGAGGATCCGGACCTGGGGCCAGAGACGGTGGAACTGTTCCCCACACTGCAACCCGGCGACACGATCCGCCAGCGCTAGCCCAAAAGCCGTCCATCACGGTGGCCAAGGATCAGGGTGGTCAGGATCGCGCCTTCGGGTTGATCGGCTTCGAATGCCACCTCGGTGAACTGCGCCGTGCGACCCAACCGGGGCGTTTCGATCAGCACCTGATGCGTCGTCCCCACCTGTGCCTGCAAATGCCGCTGCAGCGCGACATCACCTGCATGACGCAGCTGTGCCGCCCGGGCCTTGATCTCTGGCCCCTTGACCTGCGGCATCCGCGCCGCAGGAGTGCCCTTGCGGGGGGAAAAGGGGAAGACATGCAGGAAGGTCAGACTGCAGTCTTCCACCAGCTTCAAAGAGTTAGCGAACATCTCTTCGGTTTCTGTCGGGAAGCCGGCGATCAGGTCAGCCCCAAACACCATGTCAGGCCGCAAGGCACGCGTTTCCTCGCAGAAGCGGATCGAATCTTCCCGGGCATGGCGGCGCTTCATCCGCTTCAGAATCATGTTGTCGCCGGCTTGCAGGCTGAGGTGCAAATGCGGCATCAGACGAGGCTCGGTCGCAATCGCCTCCATCAGCGCGGGATCGGCTTCAATGGAATCGATTGAGGAAATCCGCAGCCGGGCGATGCTGGTCAACCGCAACAGTTTTAACACCAGATCCCCAAGATGCGGCGTGCCAGGCAGGTCCGCACCCCACGAGGTCAGGTCCACGCCGGTCAGAACAACCTCGGAAAAGCCTTTGTCCACCAGACGCTTGACCTGCTCCACCACCACGCCCGCCGGCACCGACCGAGAGTTCCCCCTGCCATAGGGAATGATGCAGAACGTGCAGCGGTGATCGCAGCCGTTCTGCACCTGAACATAGGCGCGCTGGCGGCCGAAGCCATCAATTAGATGGCCTGCCGTTTCGCGCACCGACATGATGTCGTCAACCTGAATCTTCTCGGTCGCGCCGATCAGATCAACGCCGCGCAAGCTATCCGTCAAGCCAGACCAAGTGTCAGCCTGCATCTTCTCGTGGTTGCCGATCACGCGGGTGACTTCCGCCATTTCGGCGAAAGTCTCGGGTTCGGTTTGCGCAGCACACCCGGTCACGATCACCGCTGCGCCGGGGTTCTCCCGCGCCAGACGGCGGATTTCCTGTTTGGCCTTGCGAACGGCCTCGGCCGTTACCGCACAGGTGTTCACAATCACTGCGCCGGACAGGCCCGCCGCTGCGGCCAGCTCTTTCATTGCTTCGGACTCGTAGGCGTTCAAACGGCACCCAAGCGTCGCGAAGACCGGAGGTTTCAGCTCAGTCATGCGTTTGTCGCCAGATAGTCCGCCGAAAGCACACCGTCGAAGACATGCGCCACGGGCCCGGTCATCCAGACGCCATCTTCGCGCCAGTCAACCTCCAGCACACCACCATCCAGCTGCAGTGTCACCTTGCGCCCGGTCAGGCCGCGCAGATGTGCAGCCACAGCCGTGGCACAGGCACCTGATCCGCAGGCCAAAGTCACACCCGCCCCGCGTTCCCAAACGCGCATGCGTAAATGATCCGGCCCAGTGACCGAGGCAAATTCCACATTGGTGCGTTGCGGAAACAGCGGATCATGTTCCATTTGCGGCCCAAGGCCGCGCAGGTCCACGGCATCGGCATCGGGGACGAAGAAGACGCAATGCGGGTTGCCCATGCCAACCGCCACCGGGTCCCCGGCCAAGGGCAGATGCAACGTGTCGACAGCACCCGCCAAAGGCACCTCGGCCCAATCGCGTTGCGGGGCGCCCATGTTCACCGACACCCGCCCATCCGCCATCCGCCGCGCCGAAAGACGCCCGCGCGCCGTCACAAGCTCCACAGCCGTCAGCCTCGCGCCCCGCATCACATAGTCGGCGACACAGCGCGTGGCATTGCCGCAGGCACCGGCCCGGCTGCCATCACTGTTCCAGAAATCCAAAGCGAAATCCGCAACATCCGAGGACCTGATCTCGGCCAACTGATCAAAGCCGACCCCACGGTTCCGGTCGCCCAAAGCCTGTGCCAGTCCAGCCGTCACCACCGCCTCACGCCCACGCGAGTCGATCACGACGAAGTCATTGCCCGCCCCATGCATTTTCATGAAGGTCAGGCCAAAGGAGGAATCTGTGTTGCTCATGCCGGCCATATACGTGGATCGAAGGCTTTTTGCCAGTCTGCAAAGAAAATGTGACAAACCGCCCCTTGACCCTCCCGGATGACCTGCCTAATCACGGCCTTGCATGGGGCCGTTAGCTCAGTTGGTAGAGCAGCTGACTCTTAATCAGCTTGTCGCAGGTTCGAATCCTGCACGGCTCACCATGCGAAAACTCCCCCAGTTCATCAAGTTGCCAAGCCACCGGAAAGAACTCAGAATGAGGGCTTGACGTCCCCCCGCGCTTTCCTTAGTCAGCGCCACAGTGGGCCGGTAGCTCAGCCGGTAGAGCAACTGACTTTTAATCAGTAGGTCTCGGGTTCGGATCCCGACCGGCTCACCAATAATAACAAGGGCTTAGTCGCGTGCGGCTAGGCCCTTGTTGCTTTGTGGGGCAGGGCTGGTGGCACACTGGTGGCGCGGCGCTGGTTCTTGTTTGAAGGCAAGGTCATCCTTTTCCTAAACATCGGTACTGTGCGAATCAGAACTGCAGCCAACAGAACAGCACTTTCTTCCTTTTGTCCTCATCACCCGGCAAATCGGCCTTGGTCAAGCGGGCGGGCTTGGCCTAGGGCGGTCGGGGCTTCCAGCAGGGGTTGGACGCTGCGGGGGGTGGCTTTGGTGAAGCGGTGGGCGATTTGGGTGGGGGTGGCCTCGCCTAGGTCGCGGAGCGCCATGTGGACGGCGGTAATTTGTTCGTGCAGGGATTTGGGCCATGGGGCTTTGGGGGTGCTGTCGGCCACCCCGACGTCAAGTTCGGTTTGGGTGGCTTGGGTTATGGCAGTCAGTCCTGCGGGGTTTTGGTAGGCGGGGCGACCGGGCGTTCAAAGCGGTAGTCATCGTTCTGCGCATCCGAGGCGGCGGGCTTGGGACGTCCATGCCCAGCAGCTGCGTGAGTTCGATTTCGGACTGCGGAAAATTGGCGCGCTCACTGCCGCCAGAGGCCGTCCAACGGGAAATGAAGAGGCCGATATCCAAAGGGCGTTCAGATCAACGAAAGATAGGGCGTTGATGGCGTGCCGCGCTGGGCTTGGCAAGCGTTTCATCCCTTTCGAGTAGATTGTCCCGTGCCGCCTGTAAGCCTAGCCCCGCAGCATCGCTTGTTAGATGTGAGATAGGCTATGCGCGTTCTCGTCGTTCTGTCTCTGTTGGTTACCTTGGCAGGGACCACAGCCTTCGCGGGCGACCCTTACCCGTTTCAGCGCAGCGATGGCAAATGGGGATATGTGGATGACAACCACTGCTGGGTGATTGAACCGCAGTTTGATTATGCGCCTCCCTTCAGCGATGGCCTTGCTGGAGTGGAAATTGACAGCAAGACGTACTTCATAGACAGTTCAGGTGCAGTGCAATTTGTTTCGAATTTCGGTCAGGTAGGTACCTTCGGCGAGGGGCTTGCTCCGGCCAAAATAGGTGTCAAGTGGGGCTTTATCGACAAGTCGGGTGCGATAGCTATCAATCCGCAGTTTGAAGATGCTTTTAGTTTTAATGACGGCATTGCTGACGTTCAGGTTGGAGGTAAGTTGGGTTTCATCGAAAAGGCGGCCGCCGTGGTGATCGGCACGAAGTTTAATAGATTAATAAACTTCAATAACGGCAGGGCCCCAGTCCAGATCGACGGCAAGTGGGGTTTCATTGATGGATCTGGTGCCGTAGTAGTCAAAGCACATTTTGATGATCTAGGTAGTCTTTCAGATGGACTGGCTTCGGTACTGATTGACGGCAAGTGGGGCTTTATTGATAGGAATGGTTTGGAGGTTATCAAGCCGCAGTTTGAGAACGCTGCCTATTTCCATGATGGTATTGCTGCTGTTCAAATTGTAAATAAATGGGGTTTTATTGACAGGGCTGGTTCGCTGATAATAAAATCGCAATTCGATAGTGTTGGCGGTTTCGACAACGACCGCTCTGTCGTGCAAACAGGCGATAAATGGTTTACGATCGACCGCTCGGGCAACATCCTTCTCGACCCAACCTGCGATCACACCCGCTGACCCTCAAACGTCACCACCTTTGTGGTGCCTACAACGCAGAAATAGACATCCATGCAAAAATTTTATGTGCTGTTCATCCTTCTGTCTCTCACTGCTGGAATAGGCAATGCAAGCGCGCAAGAACTCTCGTTGGAGTGTAGAGTTGAAGAAAACTGGAAAGCAAAAAACACGGCAGGCTATATTGTTCAGGACAATTGGTTAAAATATATAGCACATATTGAGCTTAGTAACGAAAAGTATCTCATTCAAAGGGATGATAGTGGGTACTCTTGGCAGGGGACTTTCTCGACCTACCCATCGAAATACGTACTTATGAGTTCCGAACCGAAGCCACAACCGCCACTTCAAGAAATTTCGAGAGAGTCTTACATCGACCGAATTGAGGCGAGATATTATTCCTATTACGTGGTGGACACGGGAAATTCAATTTTGACGATCGTTAGTCAAGGCAATTGCCGGCCAACCAGCGCTCAAATACCCCAGTTTTGAAAGCCTTGCGTCTACCGCCCCTCCAACGCCGTCAGCCTCGCCTCCAATTCCGTGACCTCCAGCGTCCGGCGGTAGCTGTCCACCAGCGCCATGATCTGCGCGCCCTCGCCCGGGGTTAGGTCGCCCTCGGCTACCGCCTCCAGCACGGCCCCAGCGGCCTCTGCAGCGTCGCGGGCGGTGGTCATGCGGGGCAGGGGGAACTGTACGGGGGCGTCCTTGCGGGGCGGCGCCAGCCGCTCGAGGCAGAGCCGCAGGGCCACCGTATCACCCTGCAGCGCTAGTTCCACCGCCTTTTGGCTGATTGCTTCTGCTTGGCCATCCAGAAGCTCCATAACCGCCATCGTGGTCCTGTTGCGTGCGCCCTTGGGCCGTCCGGGGTTACCAGTCGTGAACGTGCCAGCCGTTGTCCTGCCGCTCATACGGGGAGCCTCCTGAGGTTGTTTTCCAGCAGGTCGAGCTGGGCGAGGGTCATCTGGTCGATCCCAACCGCCAACCAAATCGCAAGAACCACCGGGTCAAGGTCGTACGCGTCGATTATATCCGCCGGACCCTGTGTGGGGCGGCGAGTTTCCAGTCTTGTTAGGCGGCGGTGAAGGGGCGACATGTGTTATAGTATAACATAGCCTAGCGACGGCGGCAAAGGGTGCCTGCGCGCTCACCCTGTGTGACAAAACATGGCCTTCGTCTTACCGGGAGAGCATATTTTTGTCACAGATGCAGGCAGGCAGTGTCACCATTGTCCCTTGCGCGCACGGCATACAAAATGTGTTTCAGCCTTTCTTCTTCCTTAGGTGACACACCGCCTCACGCGCGCAAGGGACGATGGTGACAGGGCGTCCGCAACCGTCGAGTTTCCTCTCCCGAACGTGGCGCATGTGCTGGAGGGTCATCGTAGATTTGCGCCATACCTTGGCTGGCGCCGACCCGATCCTGCACTCCTAGGGGCCTCTGGCGCGGTCAGTGTGCCTTGCGCCAATCCCATGGCATGTCGAACGTCCCAGCCCAGATGCCGACGCCACTGGAGTGAGCGGCGTCCTCTTCTACGGCGTAAGCAGTCGAATACTTCCGGTAGGCGACGGCCAGACCGTTGGACACCATGTAGGCCCCGATATCGCCGCTTGGCACAGAACAGGTGGCGACGATCCGATGGTAGCGGTCGAGGTCTTCCTTCAAGCATGACACAGTTATGATCAGTCGATTTCTCGAGCGCTACACCTGTTTACATGGCCCACGAGCCTAAATTTCACGACTTTTTACAGTCCACATTGCCATATTGTTTGATACACATGCGCTGAGTGCAATCAGAAATCTTCGCATTCCGCGTTGGTTCATTTCGATCAACTGTGCGAACCGCCGGTATTGTATAAAACTGAGGGGTCGTAACCTGCTGACAACTAACCGAGTAACCGTTTCCATAGCAATTGGTCTGGCCAGTGAAGACCTCCCGCATCTGAAGCTGATTGTAAATTTCCTGCTCATATCTCGGGGGGATTTTCGAATTCCACGTGGCACTGCAACTTCCCTGAGCTGCCTGAAATTCCGGCGTAGAACAGCCGACAAGGCACAGCCCTGATAATACCAAAAGTATGCGCATCGGGTGCTTGCCAAGCCCAACGTTAATTACGCGCGCATCCGTGTCGAAGCAATCGTTCACTTACGTTTCTCCGTTTCACCTGTAGCTGGATCTATGTCTGTAATATTCTGATTCCGCGCTCAATGTGATAGGTTTGCCAGACCTGTCTAAACTGCGATACAGAATTCCCGCTAATTGGACATCACGCGTCGAGGAGAATGTAAAGTTATCTCAAGGATACGTCAATGCTCTTCGGTGATTAATTTCAATACCCGACGAGGGTATCTTTGTATCCAAAGATGCGCTTCACTGGTGCAATGATGCCTATGGCGCCCTGTTCCATGATCCCATTTATGCTGGGAGTCCGGGTCCTTCTAAGCTATCAAAATGAAATTTCGGACATTAGTCACCACAAACAGCAGGCAATCGACAATGACGCCAGAATGTACCTGAGTTCTATCGCGGCCCTGACCATGAGCGTGGCATTGGCAAGCGTTGCGGCAGCCGCGCCGCAGCGTTTCTCAGCCGTAGGGGATCGCCCTTACTACGACGCGACCATCCCGTTTCCGAGTGACGACTCGCGAAGCATCGGCGGCACGGACGCAAACGATCTCTTCTACTACCTACAGAATGATCAGGGCCTACAGACTGTCGTGCTGAACTCGACAGGCGGTTCTATAGGGGTGGCCACGGCAGTTTCCGAGGTGATCGAAAAGTTTGGCGTCGATACCGAAGTGGCGGGTCGCTGCCTCAGCGCCTGTACGTTGATATTCTTGGCAGGCAAACATCGCAGTCTGGCCAAGGGCAGCGTTCTGGGTTTTCATCGCAGCCATGTTTCGGTCCGCGCTATTGCAGACCAGTTCCAGCCGACGGGGGACCATCCGTCCTTTGGTGCCGATGATGTGGCGGACCAATACGACAGTGGTGAAGATACTGCGTTGCGCAGCGTGAAGTTCATGGTGGACCACGGTGTAGATATCCACTTCGCGCTGAAGGCCCTGACGTACGAGCAGGGCGACATGTGGATACCGTCTCGCGCTGAACTAACCGCCGCCGGAGTAGTGACCGCACCATGAAGACGCTTGGCCTGCTCCTCGCTCTGTGGGCGCTGCCTGCCTCTGCCGACATCCAGATCGAGGGAGATGCCTTGATCTATGACGCTCCGATCTACGGATACAATCCAAACCGCGTATCAGACGCCGACACCATTGGCACATTGCTGCGGACGCACGCCGAGATAAAGCGGATCGTCCTGAGCGGGGATTTCTGGATTACCCGAGCCGCGCTCGACGTCGCCCGGGTGGTGGATGACTTTGCACTGACCACCGAGGTACGGGGCGAATGCAGCGAGGCCTGCCTATATATTCTGGCGGCAGGTAAGACACGCATTGTCGCACAGGGGGCGCAAATTCATCTCAAGTGGATCGTAGCACACGCTGATATCCTAAAGGCGCAGTTCGCGGATCAAAAGCCAACTACGGTTGGGCAGACGAGTTCGGCCAAGCCGCCTACATGGACGACCGCGCCCAGACCGACTTGCGCGACGCGCTGAGCTTCCTGCTGGACCATCGCGTCAGTCTGGACTTCGCACTGAGGGTCTTTGATACACCACGGCAGGATGTCTGGACCCCGACGCGGGAGGAGTTGGTCGCAGGAGGGGTGATTGGAAAGTAGCCCGAAATAGGCAATCATGCGGTTGCTATAGGAGAATTCTGAACTTACCTTAGCGAAATATGGCACCCGATCTCAAAACGAATCGGCGAATAACGCAAAACCGAGAGGGGCAATGAAAAAAATAGGTGGCTTGATCGCGATCGCTACTTCCACTATCTTTGTGCAAGCCGTTGTTGGACAGACGCATGCACTAGCTCAATCGCAAGGAAGCGGTGCATTTGAAGCCTATGGGAGTTCGTTTTACGTGAACGAATTTCCAAACGTACTATTTCTACTTGGCCAGATTTCAGATGGTGACAGTTTAGAGTTCCGCAAAGCACTGCGGGCTCATGATATAAAAATTCTTGTTGTTGGAAGTCCCGGGGGAAGCGTAGTTGAGGGGCTACAGATTGCCGGGATTGCCCACGATAAGTCAATCGCGACCTATATTCCTCCAAGCGCTATGTGTGCTTCAGCCTGCTCTTATATCTTCTTCGCCGGATCTAGACGTTTGGCGTCTGGCGCGCTTGGCGTGCATCAGTTTTATGATGCGGGTGTAGGTGCAAATAACCAAGTTACGCAAGATCAGGCAACATCTTCAACTCAGGCGGTTGCTGCTGAAATAATTGATGCCCTGAATGAGTACTCTACTCCTCCATTTGTTTATGTTAAAATGTTCTCCACAAATGATATATATTTCTTCTCTGATTCAGAAAAGATTAATATAAATCTTGAATCTGATAGCATCGCCAGCAGCGTCAACCTAGGTGAAATAAATAGTTTTATAGATAACTTGAATAGCTTAGAGAAACAACACACTAATCCTGCGTCAGAAGAAAACTCAGTCCCGCAGCCGAGCGCAGAACCAACGCCGCAGGTTTCAGCGCCTAGCGATGACAGTTTTACAGTTTTATATGACACAGATCTTTTCGGGATGGATCTTCTTTCTGATGGCATAAAAGACATAAGCATTAGCGAATGCCAAAGTGATTGCGCAGCGAGTCCTATCTGTCAGTCTTACACTTATTTGCCACAACAACATTGGTGCTGGCCGAAAAGTGGGGTTGGTGAGAAGATGTATAAACAGGACGCTGTGAGTGCTGTTAAAGATGCATATTCTGCTCAAATCGATGCGCCACAGTCTAGTTTCAGACAGTTTTCCGGGCAGGATATTTCAGGCGAAGATATATATCCGAGCGGTGTCAAGAACCTAACGCTCTCAGAATGTCGGAGCAAATGCGAGCTGGATTCCAATTGCGTAGCGTTCTCCTACGTAATTAAGAAGAGTTGGTGCTGGCCAAAATTCGCTACCGGGAATATGTCAACTGTCGCTGGCATAATTTCAGGAATCAAGTAGGCGAATCACAGCGTTCTTCGAAGCGCCGCAACGCGATAAGCGGATGCTGCCATCATGTTAATATCCAGCTCTCTATTAATGGTCGCTGTAACGAGTATGTCATTAATTCGGGCGCCGATGTTTTCATCCGCGCGCTTTGAGGTGGAGAATATTAGCAAATCATTTCCTGCGCGCGCCGCGAGCGTAGTAGCAAGTTTCTCTGAATAATTCTCGGTGATTGCTCCCATCTGTAAGTCGTCGGTTATAATAGGCCCTCTAAACAGAATTTCATCCCGCAGGACTGAAACAGACTTGATCGACAGCGATGATGGCGTGTGTGCTCCGTCGCTGAACCGAGGATGGAGTAGATGGCCCATCATTATGCAATCACAAAGTTTGTCGTTTACGATCCTCTTAAACGGTTCAAGTTCTTGTGCTGTCCAACTCCGAGATATGTCTGGCAAATTTTTATGACTGTCACTTGAGCTACTACCGTGTCCGGGAAAATGTTTTAGACAAGTTCGGATTTTATAAATTTGGTGAGCTTGAATAAGGCTCTCGGCTTGCCGAACGACATCATCAACTCGGGCGGAAAATGATCGACCTAGCGCTCCGATCACGGGGTTCAAAGGGTTAACATTAAGGTCCACAACGGGGGCGAAGTTGAAATTTATCCCAACAAATGCAAGTTCGGCCGCGCGTTTCAAGTAATACT
>CANBRQ010000002.1 GCA_947371955.1 Paracoccaceae bacterium
GCACACAGAAACTCGCATCCCCGTCCGCCACCACCGGCCCGCTTCCAACACCGTCTGGCGTCGTCTTCGTTTCGGTGAAGCGGTATCTAGGCCCACTCAACAAAACCCGCAAGACACAAAATCAACAACCGTCGCATTTTCTTCGTAATCTGGGAATTACTGGCGATGCCATGGGGTTACGGGAAATTTTACCAAACGGTCAGGGCATCTGACGACAGATTGTTGCGCGGGTTTTCCAGCGATGCCCGGAAAACGGGTCCCTTCGACGATTCCCTCGTGAAAGGAAATCCTGACCCCGGTTTCAGACCGGGAGCAAGCTCTGCGCGCCGTTGCGGTAGATGCGGACACCCAGCAACAGGACAAGAATGGCGGCATAGGTCAGCACCTCGACCGTGTAGACCTTGCCGATCATCAGGAAGTGCACCATGGCCAAGCCGGTCGCCAGATAGGCCAGTTTGTGCAGCCTGTTCCAGGTCTTCGCCCCCAACTTGCGGATTGAGGCGTTGTTCGAGGTCACCGCCAACGGGATCAGCAACAGCAACGCTGACATGCCGATGATGATGTACCAGCGCTTGTAGAGGTCGGGCAAGATCTGGCTCCAGCGCAGGCCCATGTCGATCGTGAGCCAGGCGGTGAAGTGCAGCACCACGTAGGCGAAGGCCACCAGCCCCAGCTGCCTGCGGAATTTGAGCAGGTTCAGCCCAATCCAGCGCAGAGGGCTGATGAACAGCGTGGCGATCAGCAGGCGCACGGCCCAAAGGCCGAGGCCCCATTCAATGCCGCGCACCGGGTCGACCGCCTGCAAGCCGGTGAAGATCACCCAAGCGGCCGGCAAGATGCCAAGGATATACACCGTCCAGGTTGGGACCCGGCGGATTTGTTTGTTGATGAGGTCCAGCATCAGTAGTTCTGCGCCAGGTCCATGCCGGCATAAAGGCTCGCCACCTCGTCACCGTAGCCGTTGAACTTCAGGGTGTCTTGACGCCCGGCAAAGAGGCCCGCGCCAATGCGGCGCTCGGAAGCCTGGCTCCAGCGCGGGTGATCGACCTCGGGGTTCACGTTGGCAAAGAAGCCGTATTCGTTGGCGGCCATCATGTTCCAGGTGGTCTGGGGCATCTGATCAGTCAGGCTGATGCGGACAATCGCCTTCACACCTTTGAAGCCGTATTTCCACGGTGTCACCAGACGGATCGGCGCGCCGTTCTGGTTTGGCAGGGGTTTGTCATAGAGGCCGGTGGCGATGATGGTCAGGGGATGCATGGCTTCGTCAAGCCGCAGGCCCTCACGGTAAGGCCATTCGAGGATGCCCATCTTCTGGCCGGGCATTTCCTCGGGCCGAACCAGCGTTTCAAAGGCCACGTATTTGGCAGAGGGCTGGACGCCGATCTTGTCCAGCAGGCCAGACAACTGGAAGCCCTGCCACGGAATGATCATCGACCAGGCCTCAACACAGCGGAAGCGGTAGATGCGCTCCTCGATGGGCAATCCAGCGATCAGGTCGCCAAGGGCATAGTCTCCCGGATTGTCCACCATGCCGTCGACCTTGACCGTCCAGGGATCGGTCTTCAGCATCGAGGCATTGGCGGCGGGGTCTTCCTTACCGGTGCCGAATTCATAATAGTTGTTGTAGCCCGAGATTTCCTCGAAGGTGTTGGGCGCGTCGTCGGTGGAATACTTGCTTTTCGCCAGCGCAGGCGTGGCAAGCAGGGCGGCCCCGGCTGCCGCGATGATCTGACGACGGTTCAGGTAAAGATGTTGGGGGGTAACATCGGACCAACGCAGAGGGGTCTTGAAGGTCATGTGCAGCTCCTCGGATGCCAAAGGGCAAATGATGGGGCAGACGTGAAGAAAAGCAAAACTCCAGCCGCCACGTAAGACTGTACGCCGGGAATGCCTGCGCCGTTTCACGCTTTGACCTCACAAGGTCGTGATCATTAGGGTGGGGTTATAACCCCACCCTACGTCAGCGCCGCCAGCCTGCGCGTGACGATGGGCATGGTCAGCAAGGTGCTGGCCACCGCCATCAGCAGCAAGGCCGTGAAGGTCGCGGGCGAGATGATGCCCTTGTCCAACAGGATATTGGCGAAGATGATCATGATCAGCGCTTTGGTCTGCAACAGCCAGCCAATCACCCAGGTCTCGGCCCGCTGCCAACCCAAGAGCCGTCCCGCCACATGCACCCCCGCCAGCTTGCCCCCGACCGAGGCCGCCAGCAGCGCCCCCGCCGCCAGAAACACCACCGGCCCACCCAGATCCCAACTGGTCCGCAACCCGGTCGACAGGAAGAACACCGGCATCAAGGCCACCAGTACCGCCTCGCGGAAGGCGTCAACCCGCACCTCGCCAAACCAGCGCGCCTCCAGCACGGCACCGGACAGGAAGGCGCCCACCATGAAATGCAAGCCCGCCCAGTCCGCCGCAAAGGCGCTGGCGGCCAGCCAGATCAGCCCGACACACCAGCGGTCGCTTTCGCGCAGCCGTGGCATCAGGCGGCGCAGCAACGGAGCCGCGGTCAGGAAGATCAGGATGAAGCCCACCTGCCGCCCCAACCGCTCCCAATCCAGCAAGATCAGCGCCAGCACTCCCCAGATCGCCACGTCGTCCAGACTGGCATAGCGCAGGATGCGCTGACCCAAAGGCTGCCGCAGCAAGCCCAACTGCCCCAGAAACAGCACCAGAATCGGCAGCGCGGTCACCGCACAGGCCATGCCGATCCCCAGCACCGCCTGCCACGCCTGCCCCTTGTCACCCACCCAGCCCGGAGCCTGCACCAACCCGAAGGCCACCACTGCGCCCAGCACCAAAGGCACCACCAGCGCAAACCCCGCCGCAACCGAAGTTTCCCGCCGCTTGGCCCAGGCTTCCGCGACATCCAGTTCCAGCCCGGCGACAAAGACGAACAGCATAACCGCCCACTGTGCGATGGCATTGATGCCGGTGATCACCTCGAGCCGGAACAGCCCCTGATAGACCGTAGGGGCCAAAGCCCCCATAACCCCCGGCCCCAACAGAATGCCGCCAATGATCTGCACTACCACCAACGGCAGCGTCACGGTTCCGCCACAGGCACGCCAGACCGCCCAAGGCAAGGAAAAGATGATCAACAGCGCAAGCAGCAGCGTTTCGGTCAATGACATCGGGCCTCCTTGGCAACGGCTCGGCGACCTTAGCGCGGCCAGTCCCAAGGTCAATCACGACGCGTTCACTAGTTTTTTATCGAGCCAAACCAATCTGTTCGCCGCACTGCCGCGTAACCTCCATGCCAATACCGGCAAGACACTGGAGCTCCCAATGATCCGCAGAACCTTTCTCGCCTTGACGACCGCCATCCTGATGGCACCGCTCGCAATGCCCGCCTTTGCCGCCGACAAGGATATCGTTGACACCGCCATTGCCGCCGGCAATTTCACCACGCTCGTCGCTGCCATTCAGGCGGCTGGCCTTGTGGACACGCTGAAAGGCGCTGGTCCCTTCACCGTCTTCGCACCGACCGACGCCGCTTTCGCAGCGTTGCCCGCCGGCACCGTCGAGAGCCTGCTGAAGCCCGAAAACAAGGACAAGCTGATCGCCATCCTGACCTATCACGTCGTCCCGGGCATGGTCATGTCCAAGGACCTGACCGAAGGCATGAAGGCCAAAACCGTACAGGGTGGCGAACTGACCATCACCCTCGCCGGTGGAGCCAAAGTGAACGGTGCCGTCATCTCCACCGCTGACGTCGCGGCGACCAATGGCGTGATCCACGTCGTTGACTCGGTGATCCTGCCGCCGATGTAATCGGTCCAAACGAACGAACGGGGGGCCTTGCGCCCCCCGTTTCTATGTCAATGCACCCGCGCCTCCGGCGGACGCTCCCGCGTCGAGCGCACGATCCGGTCGCCAATGAACAGCCCGTCGACCCCGGCCGAGACGAGAACCGTCGACCCATCCAGAATATCGCCGGCCAGCAACATTTGCGCCAACTGATCCTGCAGATGCCGCTGAATGACCCGCTTCAAGGGCCGCGCCCCGTACACCGGATCATAGCCTTCATCCGCCAGCCAGGCCTTGGCCGCCGCATCCAACTCCAGCGTGATCTTCCGTCCCGCCAGCCGGGCTTCCAGCTTGCGCAACTGAATCTCGACGATGGCCCCCATGTCAGAGCGGGCCAGACGTTCAAAGATGATCGTCTCGTCCAGCCGGTTCAGGAACTCGGGCCGGAAATGCGCCCGCACCGCCTCCATCACCTCGGCCCTTGCGCGGGTCGGGTCGGCCCCCTCCGGCAACTGGCTGAGGCTATAGGCCCCAAGGTTCGAGGTCAGGATGATCAGCGTCTGCTTGAAGTCCACAGTCCGCCCCTGACCATCGGTCAGCACCCCATCATCCAGCACCTGCAACAGCACGTTGAACACGTCCGGATGCGCCTTCTCGACCTCGTCGAACAGCACAACCTGATAGGGCCTGCGCCGCACCGCTTCGGTCAGAACCCCACCCTCGTCATAGCCGACATAGCCGGGCGGAGCCCCGATCAGACGGCTGACGGCGTGTTTTTCCATGAACTCGCTCATGTCGATCCGCACCATCGCACTGTCATCGTCAAACAGATACTCCGCCAAGGCCTTGGTCAATTCGGTCTTGCCCACGCCCGTCGGCCCAAGGAACAGGAACGACCCCAAAGGCCGCCCCTCGTCATTCAGGCCCGCCCGCGCGCGCCGCACCGCATTGGCCACGGCGGTCACAGCCGCCCTCTGCCCGACGACCCGCTCACCCAGCTTGTCTTCCATGGCGAGCAGCTTCTCCTTCTCGCCCTCCAGCATCCTGGAAACCGGAATCCCGGTCCACCGTTCGACGACCTCGGCAATCTGCTCCGGCCGCACCGCTTCAGACACCAACGCCAGCCCTTCGCGCGCTTCGGCCTCGACCAACTGGCGTTCCAGACTGGGCAAGGTGCCATACTGCAACTCCCCCGCCTTTGCGAAGTCGCCGTCGCGCTTGGCGACCTCAAGTTCCGCCCGGCCGCGATCCAGTTGCTCCTTGATCTCGCGCGCCTTTTCCAGCGAGTCCCGCTCGGCCTGCCACGTCGCCGTCATAGACGCAGACTGTTCCAGCAAGTCCGACAGTTCCTTTTCCAGCTTCTCCAGCCGGTCCTTGGAGGCCGCATCGTCCTCCTTCTTCAGCGCCTCGGCCTCAATCTGCAATTGCAGGATGCTGCGGTCCAAAGCGTCCAGTTCCTCGGGCTTCGAATCCACTTCCATCCGCAGACGGCTGGCCGCTTCGTCCATCAGGTCAATCGCCTTGTCTGGCAGGAACCGGTCGGTGATATACCGGTGCGACAGCGTCGCCGCCGCCACCAAAGCCGCGTCGGCAATCCTGACACCATGGTGAAGTTCGTACTTCTCCTTGATGCCACGCAGGATGCTGATCGTATCCTCCACCGTCGGCTCATTCACCATCACCGGCTGGAAGCGCCGGGCGAGGGCCGCGTCTTTCTCGACATATTTGCGGTACTCATCCAGCGTGGTCGCCCCCACGCAGTGCAGATCGCCCCGCGCCAAGGCCGGCTTGATCAGGTTGGCCGCATCCATCGCGCCATCCGATTTGCCCGCACCAACCAGCGTGTGCATCTCGTCGATGAACAGAATGATGTCGCCTTCGGCCGCCGTGACTTCATTGAGGACCGACTTCAACCGTTCCTCGAACTCACCCCGGTACTTCGAGCCCGCGATGAGCGACCCCATATCCAGCGCCATCAGCTTCTTGTTGCGCAAGCTCTCCGGCACGTCGCCGTTGACGATCCGCAGCGCGAGGCCTTCGGCAATCGCCGTCTTGCCCACGCCCGGCTCGCCGATCAGCACCGGGTTGTTCTTCGTCCGGCGCGACAGCACCTGCATTGTCCGGCGAATCTCATCATCCCGCCCGATGATCGGGTCAATCTTGCCCTCCGCCGCAGCCTCGGTCAGATCGCGGGCATATTTCTTCAAGGCATCGTAGCCTTCCTCCGCCGAAGCCGAATCCGCCGTACGCCCCTTGCGGATATCATTGATCGCCGTGTTCAAATTCTGCGCCGTCACCGCACCTGCGTCCAAAGCCTCTTTGGCCTTCGACGAAACCATGCACAGTGCCATCAGAATACGCTCGACAGGCACAAAACTGTCCCCGGCTTTCTTGGCAACCTTCTCCGCCTCATCCAGCACACGCGCCAAGGCCGGGTCCATGAAGGGCTGCGCATCGCCCGTCACTTTCGGCAGCTTGGCCAAGGCCAGCGTCAAAGACTCGCTCACCCGCGCAGGTTCACCCCCCGCGCGGCGTATCAGGTTGGAGGACAACCCCTGCTCGTCATCCATCAGCGCTTTCAGCAGATGCTCGGGCGCCAGCCGCTGGTGGCTTTCCCGCATCGCAATCGTCTGCGCAGCTTGCAGGAACCCGCGCGACCGTTCCGTAAATTTCTCAAGGTTCATAGTGGCTTCTCCTCATCAAGCGCCCGAAGGATGCCCGCAGCAACAGCACATCCCCCCAGCCTCCGCCCTCACTTGGGTATGCCACCGAAGCTTTGCAATGCAACAATCTGCCGCGCCGCGAATTTGTCAGACCCAGCTTGCGCGGTATCCATCAGGATAGCCGTCTTATGCCCCTGACCGCGTGCCGGATCTGGGATCGTTCCCCTATACGCTTGTGAAGCAAGTACGATTTACGATGTTCTGGGGGAATCACAGATGAAGATGGAACGGCCTGCCAGCCTATCCATGAACGACGCCGGCCAAACCGCGGCCGCATCCAACCGGGTGCGCCCGTCGGTCCGGCATCCCTTCATGCCGATCTCCGAATATGAAGCCCGGATGTTTGACGCCCTGCACGCCAAGGAAACCCTGGCCGAGGCCGCTGAAGCCACCGGCCGCAAGCCCCGCCTGCCCCGCTTCTCGCTTCTGCGCGGCGAAGTGGCGCAGTTGGCCGAACGTGTCCTGCACATCACCCGCGGCGCCGCTTGACGACCTGACCCCTCCGCCGCCACATAGGGGACCCAAGTTCAAGGCCCGCCCGTGCAAGCGCTTTCCCTTTCCCTTCGCCAGACAGCGCTCGACTTCGGCTTCTCGGCCATCGGCATCACCGCGCCCGACGCCATCCCGCAGGCCGTCCCCCGCTTGCGCGGCTTCCTTGAAGCCAACCACCACGGCCAGATGTCCTGGATGGAGGACCGCGAAGCATGGCGCGGCAACCCCGAAGCCCTCTGGCCCGAGGCCCGCTCGGTCATCATGCTGGCCGAACTCTACAGCCCTGAAGTCAACCCACTTGAAGGCCTGAACCACCCCTCCCACGGCCTCATCTCATCCTACGCGCAAGGCAAAGACTACCACGACCTGGTTAAACGCCGCCTCAAACGCCTTGCCCGCTGGCTGATCGACCAAGCCCCCTGCGAGGTCAAAGTCTTTGTCGACACCGCCCCGGTCATGGAAAAGCCCCTCGCCGAAGCTGCGGGCCTCGGCTGGCAAGGCAAACACACCAACCTTCTGTCGCGCTCCTTGGGCAACTGGTTCTTCCTCGGTGCCATCTTCACCACACTTGACCTGCCCAAAGACCAGCCCGAAACCTCCCACTGCGGCACCTGCACCGCCTGCCTCGACGCCTGCCCCACCAAGGCCTTCCCCGCCCCCTACCAACTCGACGCCCGCCGTTGCATTTCCTACTTGACGATCGAGCATAAAGGCCCCGTCGCCGAGGACCTTCGCCCCCTCATGGGCAACCGCATCTACGGCTGCGACGATTGCCTCGCCGCCTGCCCCTGGAACAAGTTCGCCGTGGCCGCGTCAGAAATCGGCTACCAGCCCAAAATCGGCCTGCCCGAACTCTCCGACCTTGCCTGCCTAAATGACGCCCAATTCCGCCAGCGCTTCGCCGGTTCTCCCATCAAGCGCATCGGAAGGGACCGCATGGTCCGCAACGTCCTCTACGCCATCGGCAACTCCGCCGACCTCACGCTGATCCCTATAGCCCAGCGCCTGAGCGCAGACCCCGATCCCACCGTGCAGGATGCCGCAACTTGGGCGCTCAAACGGCTCGCAGCCGATCCCGCAGCCCCGTGATCTGATCCCGCAGCGCCAGCAACTCATCCGCCGCCATCCCGCAGGCATCGAAGATGCAGCCCGCAATCGCATCGGATTCCGCCTGCAAGCCGCGCCCCTTGTCGGTCAAAGCCACCCGCACCTGCCGTTCATCCTTGGCAACCCTTGCCCGGTTGACCAGCCCCAACCCTTCCATCCGCTTCAAAAGCGGCGTCACGGTATTTGACTCCAGCTGCAGCGCCCGGCCCAATTCTCCCACTGTCTGACCGTCTTCGGTCCACAACTGCATCAGCACCAGAAACTGCGGATAGGTTAGACCCAGCCTTGCCAGCAGCGACTGATAGACCCGCTGCATGGCATGGTTGGCCGAATACAGCGCAAAGCAGATCATGTCGGGAAGTTTCAGATCAGGTTGGCCCATAGATCACCTCTGCGACCTGATTAAATCGTACACGATCAAATCGCAAGAGTCTTGACCGGCTCAGCCGACTCAGCTAACAAATCGTGCACGATCAAATCGCAAACGAGGATTAACCCCATGTCGATTGACCCGAAGTACTGGACCGAAGCCACCGCCACCGGTGGCGGCCGCAATGGCACCTCCAAACTGGCCGATGGCAAGCTGACCATCACCATGGCCTCGCCCAAGGAACTGGGCGGTTCCGGCCTTGGCCATAACCCGGAAGAGCTGTTCGCCACAGGCTACGCCGCCTGCTACCTGGGTGCGATGCGCTTCGCCGCAGCCTCTGAAAAGCTGGGCACCGTCCCCGACAATGCCACCGTCACCGCCCATGTCGGCCTCGGCCCGCGCTCGGACGGCGGCTTCGGCCTTGGCATCAAGCTCGCCGTCTCGCTGCCCGGCGTCGCCCCCGACGTTGCCGCCAAGATTGCCGAGCGTGGACATTTCATTTGCCCCTATTCGAACCTGATCGCCGGCAATGTGAAGGTCGAAACCACCCTCGTCTGACCCTGCACCCTGAAGAATTTTCGCCGAAAATTCCTGGGCACAACCCTCCTGATCGCCTTGGCGGTTGCCCACCCCGCAAGGGCTGCTAGGCTGCCGCCAAAATCGGAGAGTGCAATGGTCGACCGTCTCAAAGGTAAAGTAGCGATTGTTTCAGGGGGCGCCACAGGCTGTGGCGCCGCCGCCGTGCGGTTGTTCGCAGCCGAAGGTGCCGCGGTCGGCATCATCGACCGCAACGTCTCCGCCGGACAGGCGCTTGCCTTCGAACTGGCGCAAGCCGGCAAACGGGTCGTCTTCGCCACCGCCGACGTGTCAAAGAAAGATCAGGTCGAGGCCGCCGTGGCCAACATCAAAGCCTCGCTCGGCCCGGTCAACGTTCTGTTCAACCACGCCGGCACCATCGTCATCAAACCCTTCCTTGAGACCGAAGAAGAGGACTGGGACTTCCTCTTCGACGTCAACGTGAAGTCGATGTACCTGATGACCCGCGCCGTTTTGCCGATGATGCTTGAGGCGGGCAAAGGCGCCATCGTCTGCACCTCCTCCATCTCCGCCGTGTACGCGACCCCGAACGAAGTGCTCTATGACGCCACCAAAGGCGCCTGCCACATGTTCGCCCGCGCCATCGCGGTGGAGTTCCGCGACCGCGGCATCCGCTGCAACGCAATCTGCCCCGGCTTCATCGAAACCCCGCACGGGTTGCGGGAAGTGAAAGAACTCACTGCCTTGGGGGTCGATGTGTCCGAGGCTGCCCTGAAAGCCGCCCAAGGCCGCTTCGGCCAACCCGAAGACATCGCCCGCGCCGCGCTGTATCTGGCGTCAGACGACGCCGAGTTCGTCAACGGCACCCAGCTGTTCGTCGACAACGGTTTCTCAGCGGTGTGAAAGCCTGAAGAAAAGGTTAATGCCACAGGTATAAATCCTGTAAAATCAATGATCTAAATATGATTGCACGCGTGCAATCCAACCCAAAGGCCCGCCCATGTCAGACGCCCACTGGATCTACACCCAAACCGTGAAAACCTTCGCCGCCGGGGCCGAACCCCCGTTTGAGGACCCTTCGGAACTGATGGCCTCCTGGGGCGCGGTCTGGGGCATCGACAACGATGTGGGCAAGATCCGCTCGATCCTGATGCACCGTCCCGGCCCTGAATTGAACGTGGTCGACCCTGCCCACCGCCTGCCCGAGATCGGAAGCTATGGCGACCCGAAGGTCGGCTGGTACTTCCAAAGCGACACCCTCCCCGACCTGCCCCTGATGCAGCGCCAGCACGACGCCTTCACCGCCGCTCTTGAGGCCGAGGGCGTCGAGATTCACTACATGGAAGGCGAGGCTGGCAACCGCCTGAAACAGATCTACACCCGCGACCCGCTGATCATGGTCAAGGGCGGCGCCATCGTCTGCAGGATGGGCGCCCGGATTCGCCGAGGCGAAGAACTCGCCGTCACCCGCACCCTCGCCAAGATCGGCATCCCGATCCTGCGCACCATCTCTGGCCGCGGCATTATGGAGGGCGGTAGCTTCGCCTGGCTGAACGACAAGACCTGCGCCACCGGGGTCGGGGTGCGCGTGAACCGGGAAGGCGCCGAACAGGTGGGCGAGGTCCTGAAGCGGCAGGGCGTCGACCTGCTGATCGTCGAGCTCACGGGCTATGACATCCACCTCGATGTCTCCTTCCTGATGATCGACCAGGATCTGGCGATCCTGAACCCGATGGGCCTGCCCTACTCTTTCCTCGAAGACCTCACCGCCCGAGGCATCCGCTACATCGAGACCGACCCCGGCGATGATCCCTGGATCGTCAACTCCCTCGCCATCGCCCCCGGCAAGGTTCTGATGCCAGAAGGTGCCACCAACCGCACCCTCGACCGGCTCGCAGCGGCCGGGGTTACATGGGCCACGATCCCCTACGCCGCCAACCACAAGAACGGCGGCGGGCTGCATTGTTCGACCACACCGCTGCGCCGCGACAGCTTGTAAGGCTTGACCAGACGGCGGGGGACGCCTAATCAGGCGGCAGGGTATCCGGTCCCTGCCGCCTGCAATTTATGGTGAAACCGGGGAAGATCCCGCGCAACCTGATCCACATCGGGACCCATCGGCAACGCAGGCGCCCGAGCAGAAAGTCCCGCTTAGGACAGGCCATGACCCCACTTCCCAGCCTCGACGCCGCCAAGGCGCAGGCCCGCTATCTTCGCGTCGATCTTGCCGCCCGGGGGCGAGAGATCAGTCACTCTGCCGCCCTTGAACTCGTCGCCAAGAGCTACGGCCAGCGCGACTGGAACACCCTGCACGCTGCCATCGGCAACGTGCCACGCCCGCCGGTGCATGTCGGCCAGATCGTCCCCGGCCACTATCTCAAGCAGGAATTCCTTGCCGAGGTCACCGCTGTGCAAGAGGTGGGCGACGGCTGTTTTGAGGTCACTTTGACCCTCGACAAGCCGGTGGATGTGGTCACGTTTGACAGCTTCTCGAACTTCCGCAGCAAGGTCCGCAAGGTGATCGCGCCGGATGGGCGGTCATTGGACCAGACCTCAGACGGGGTGCCGCATCTGGTGCTTTGGGGATAGATCCAACCGGATTTCTTCGGTCCTGCACCGAGTTTCCCTAATCTTGCCGCGATTTCCCGGCTTGCTTGGCCGCATGATGACAGAACTCCTGCACCCCGGATCGCCCAACCTTCTGCTGACCAGCCTTTTCGGCTGGTTCGCCTTGGTCAACTTGCTGGCCTTCGCGGGTTTCTTCCTTGACCACCGCCGAGCCTTAACGGACGAAGGGGCCGTGCCAGAACTGCCTTTACTGGTGCTGTCCACCGTGGGCGGCTGGCTGGGGGCGCAACTGGGGCGGCTGTTCTTTCGGGGTCAGACGCGAGAGCGGTCTTTCGGGGTGTTCCTAAACATTTCGATCCTGCCCATGCTGGCCTTTGCCGCGATGATGGCCTCGCAGGATGTCGATTGGTCGAGCCTTGCAGGCAAGACGTTAGAATTGATGACACCGAAGCCGGAAGCACCACCGGTCGCGGCTACTTCGGCTGCCCCAGCGCCTGCCAGACCGGAGGCTGTCAAGGCTGAGGTGCCCAAGCCAGTCGTTCGCAAGCCTGACGCAAAAAAGTCCACCAAAACGCCCTCGGTGACAGACAATCCCGACTTGCCCAAGCGGATCGGGCCAAGCTCCAAGAAAGAAGCCTGGCAGTCGCGTTAGCGGGCGTCCTGTTCCAGGTTCAGCCACAGAACCTCGGCTTCCGTCAGGGTCAGCGCGGCGCCGGGCAGGGTCGAGACGATTTCCCCCGGAGAGCGCGGGCCGATCAGGGCCAGCGAGGGGAAGCTTTGGCTCAGCACCCAGGCCGTGGCGATGTTGTGGGCCGAGACGCCCTTTTCAGCCGCAAGGGTTTCGGCACGGCGGCGGCGTTCGGCATTGGCCGGGCTGCCGAAGCAGGTTTCGGGTGCCGTGTCGGCGGGCAGGCGGTTGCGCAGGGCCTCGGGCAGGAAATAGCCGCGCGCTTGGGACGACCATGACAGATGCGCCACGCTGCCTTGCCGCAGGAAGGCGAGGGTTTCCGGCGTGTTGGAGGTGATGCACCCCGCCCAGACCGGCTTTTCCATCACCGCCAGCGAAAGGTTGTTGTTCAGGATGCGGAAGGGTTCCAGCCCGTGCTTGGCGGCGTAGTCGTTCGCCTCGCTCAGGCGGGCGGGGGACCAGTTGGAGCCACCGAAGATGCCGATCTTGCCTGCGGCTTTCAGCGCGTTCAGGGCATCGATGAATTCGCCCACCGGGACGGAAGGATTGTCGCGGTGCATGATGTAAATCGGAGCCGAGGACAGGCCGAGCCGTTCAAGGCTTATGTCGAGTTGGGTGCCGATTGCCCGGGGGGTGCAATAGGGAGTGTGTGCGCCCTTGGCGATGACGACGACATCCTTGGCCACGCCGCGCGCGGCGATCCATTCGCCCAGCACCCGTTCATGCTGGCCGCCACCGTAGACAAAGCCGGTGTCGAACGTGTTTCCGCCCGCTTCCAGCCACGCGTCCCAGACAATCGCTCCCTCTGCCACGGTGTTGCGGTTGTCGCAGCCGATGATCAGTTTGGAGACAGGCAGCGTCACGCCCTCCAGGGCGATCTTGGGGACTTGCGGCAGGCCTTTGGGCAGGACGCCGGGCAGGATGCGGTTGGTGGCGGGGGTTTCCGCGAAGGTCTTGTAGCCGACCTCGGCCCGCCACTTGTCGAGCGTCTCGTTGTTGCCGATGGAATCGGCGTGGCTGGGCGCGGGACCGGAGGCTTGCAGCGCGCCAGAGGCGATTGTGTTCGAGACATACTGCGCCTCGAAGGCAAAGAGCATGCGGGGGTCGCGCAAGACCTCGGTGCGGGTTTCCTTGCCAACGGTGATGTGGAGCGTGGCGTCCGAGGGGCCGGCGTTGCGGCCGGGGACCCAGGGGTCGTCGATGATGATCTGGCCTTTGGGCCCGGTGATGATTGCCCGGTTGTCCATGTTGCGCGCCACGGCAACCGCGATTTCAGCGGTGAAGCCGGACGCAAAGCTGAGAAGCCCATAGGTCACAGCATCCACGCCGGTTTCGGCGAGCGTGCCAACTGCTTTCACGGAAGTGGGGTTGGCGAAATCAGCGCCAACCGCAGCCCCCGCAATCAGCCGGGCCAGAGAGGCGGGATAGCCGCCCACATCCAGAATGCCACCACCGCCGAGCGCCATCTCGTACAGGCGAGAGCCGGGCTTGTAAGGCGCGTTGAAACCGAAATGGGTGCGGATGTGCTGCGGGGTGCCAATTTCTCCAGATGCAATGATCTCCAGCACCCGGGCGATTTGCGGGTGGCAGCGGTACATGAAGGCTTCCATGAAGAAGCGGCCCTCTTGGGCGGCCACTTCCGTCACCGCGATGACCTCGGCGGAGTTCATGCCGGCGGGCTTTTCGCAGAGCACATGCTTGCCGGCGCGCAGGGCGGCGATGGACAGTTCGGCATGCCAAGGGTGCGGGGTGGAGATGTAGATCGCATCCACATCGGCGTCCGCCATGATGGCGGCATAGGTGGCATGGCGCTTGTCCGCCGGAATGGCATAGGCGTCGCCAAAGGCATCGCGTCGCGCCTGATCGCGCCCGGCGATGGCCACCAGTTTGCCGCTTGTCGATTGAGCCAAGCCGTCGGCGTAGTTGTGCGCGATAGCACCCGGGCCGATGATCCCCCAGCGAATGGTCATGAGTTCCTCCCTCAGTTGCCGCCTTCGTAGCAGCGGGAGAGGCTGTTCCGGAAGAGAAATTTTTACTAAATTTTTGCCGCACTGCGGCGGTGCGTAGGGTGGGGTTGTAACCCCACCCTACCTGAACCTCTTAAGCCCGAACCAGACGCTCGTATTCGGTCGCGACGCGCTTGGTCAGGTCGCCGACCTCAAACATGTGGTCGCCGATCTGGCCCACGGGGGTCACTTCCGCGGCAGTGCCGGTCAGCCAGCATTGTTCGAAGCTGGTAAGTTCTTCCGGCAGAATGTGGCGTTCGTGCACGACGATCTGCATGTCTTTCAGCATGCCGATAACCGTCTGGCGGGTGATGCCGTTCAGGAAGGCGTCGGCCTTGGGCGTGTGTACTTCGCCATCCTTGACGAAGAAGATATTCGCTCCGGTCGCCTCTGCCACATAGCCGCGATAGTCGTACATCATTGCGTCCGAGCAGCCCTTGGCCATGGCAGCATGCTTTGACATGGTGCAGATCATATACAGACCCGAGGCCTTGGCAGCGGAAGGGATCGTTTCCGGCGAGGGACGTTTCCACTTGGAAATGTCCAGTTTCGCGCCCTTCATCTTGGCGTCGCCGTAGTAGGCACCCCAGGTCCAGCAGGCGATGGCCAGCCGCACCGGGTTGGCCGAGGCTGCAACGCCCATTTCCTCGCCAGCGCCCCGGAAGGCAATGGCGCGGACATAGGCGTCGGTCAGACCGTTGGCCGCAAGCACTTCGGCCTTGGCAGCGTCAATCTCGGAGGCGGTGTAGGGGATCGGCATGTCAAGCAGTTGGCCCGAGAGCAAAAGACGCTCGGAATGCTCGGTCGATTTGAAGATCTTGCCGTTGTAGCAGCGCTCGCCTTCAAACACGGCGCTGGCGTAGTGCAGCGCATGGGTCAGGATGTGGACCTTGGCGTCACGCCATTCCACCAGCTTGCCATCCATCCAGATGAACCCGTCGCGATCGTCATATCCCGCCATCTTGGCCTCCCGCTTTGCGAATGTTGCGCTGGTTAGGTCCACTTCGGACATAATGTTGCGCGAAATCGACGCTGGGATACCTGTTGTGTCGCACAATGTCAACAAGGCTGACGTAATTTCTGCGGCCGTTCCTCCGGATGAGACTGCACAAAGATCCAATCTTTCTGACTGCCGAAATCAAACCTTCGTGTATAACCACCATCGCGACAAATTGAGGAGGACCCTATGATCGCCAAACTATTGACTTCGGCTGCTTTCGTCATGTTGGCCGGAGCGGCTTCGGCCGATGGACTGCAGAAATGGGGGTCCTCTGATTACTGGGATGTCATGATTGACCCGTCGCTGGGAAATGGCTGCCTCATTCAGGGAGAGTTCCGCGATGGCAGCCTTGTGCGCATCGGGCTCGACAAAGTGGCGGGCGGTGGCTACGTGACCGTCTTCAACACCGCCTGGGGCGATATTGAGGAGGGCGCGACCTATCCGGTCAGCTTTGATCTGGACGGGGACGCCTACAACGGCGAGGCCAAGGGCCTGTACCTGAACGGGGTGCCGGGCGCCGATATCGCCTTTGACAGCGTCGATTTCTTCATGAGCATCGCCAAGCATCAGACCATGACCATGTTCAACAAGGATGGTGGGCAGGTCCTGACAATCGACCTGACCGGCACGATGGCTGGGCTGGATGCGGTTCTGACCTGCCAGGACGAACAGGGCTGACAGAGCAAGACCTGCCCCAAGGCCGCGTGGTCTTGGGGCAATGTCCTCAGCATGAATTTGCAGCTTGGAACGGCAACAGGGCTGACGTAAATTCACCGCAGGGAGGACGCCATGGCAGAAAATGCTTCGGGCAGTGAGGGCCTGCTATTCCTGACAGATGAACAGCTGCGCAAGGGCATCGAGGCGATGTTCTTTGCCTATCGCGGCTTTACGGCGGACCCGGACCGGATTCTGGAGGGGATGGATTATGGACGCGCCCACCACCGCGCCATCCATTTCATCAACAGGTCTCCCGGCCTGACGGTGTCGAACCTGCTGACGATGCTTGGGGTGACCAAGCAAAGCCTGAACCGCGTGCTGCGCACCCTGTTCGATGACGGACTGGTCGAGGCGCGGGTCGGGAAGACCGACAAGCGCGAACGTCGGCTGCACCTGACGGAGAAAGGGGCCGCCCTGGAGCGCGCCCTGTCCGACGCGCAGCGCGCCAGGATGCGCGCCGCCTATCGGGCAGCGGGGCCGCAGGCGGTGCAGGGCTTCCGCACGGTGCTGGAAGCCATGATGGACCCGGAGATGCGGCGGCAATACCTCGGTCTTCGGGAGGATGCGCCATGACGGAGAACCAGTCGCATCTGCTGGTGGTCGATGACGACGAACGCATTCGCGGCTTGTTGCAAAAGTTCCTGATCCGCAGCGGCTTTCTGGTGACAACGGCTCGCAACGCTGATCAGGCCCGCCGGCTGATGGCCGGACTGGAGTTTGACCTTCTGGTTCTGGACGTGATGATGCCGGGCGAGGATGGCATCAGCTTCACCCGCAACCTTCGCCAGCGTCTGGCCGTGCCGGTCCTGCTGCTGACCGCACGCGGCGAAGCCTCCAACCGGATCGAGGGACTGGAGGCGGGGGCGGATGATTACCTTGTGAAGCCGTTCGAGCCAAAGGAACTGCTGCTGCGCATCAACGCCATCCTGCGCCGGGTGCCGCAGGTCAAACCGGCCGAGGCGGCGCCAAAGTTTCTGCAACTTGGCACGGTGCGCTATGATTTCGACCGCGGCGAGTTGTGGCGTGGCAACGAGTTGATCCGCCTGACTGCGACCGAGGCGCAGCTGATGCGCATCTTCGCCGCAGCGCCGGGAGTGGCCGTGGCGCGCGAACGCCTTGCCGGCGACATGCCGCGCGAGGCGGGGCTTGGCCAGGAACGTGCCGTCGATGTGCAGATCACCCGCCTGCGTCGCAAGATCGAGGACGATCCGCGCCAGCCGCGATATCTGCAAACCGTGCGCGGCGAAGGCTATATGCTGCAGCCTGACTGAGAGTGCATTTGTGCCCGGCCGCCGGAGGGGTCTCACACCCCTCCGGACCTCCCCGTGGGATATTTGGGCCGTGTGAATGGGGGGTGCGGGGGGTGGACTTGACAGGGTTGCCGCAGCATTGTCTGACGCGGAACCGCAAGCCCCCGAGGATGACATGCCCAGTTACCTGAACCTTGAAATGCGTCTGCGCCGGATGAACAAGCGGCTGGACGAATTGCAGCAATGGCTGGCGCGCGAGGTGGTTGTCCTGAACGGTTGGGCGCTGTCCGGAGCTTCTATTGACAAGGGGACGCGCTGGCAGGACGACGGCGTGCCGCTGGCTTTCGCGCACGGGGCGGTGACGGTGCCGGAGCACTGGCCGCTGGACGAGGTGCGGCTGCATCTGTGGCTGGGCGGCGAGGGTCTGGTCCGGTTGATCGGCGAGAAGGTGAACGCCTTCGGCCTGAACCCGCCGCATATGGACTTCCGGGTTACGGAACGATCGTTTCGGATCGAAGCTGACTGCGTGGCGCGGTTGGAACAGGGCGTTCCGAACCGGGATGCCGCCTTGGGGCGGACGGAATTGGTCTGGGTGGAAAAGGACCTTGCCGACCTGATCATGATGCTGCGGCAGGTGGTGGAGATGGTGCGGTTTCTGGGCGGGCATGAGGTTGAAGGCTGGCCGGTTCCGGAGTGGTTCCCGCGCCGACCGCATCCCGATCACAACGATCCACATGCCGTCTGTGCCCCGGTGATGGATCTGGCAGAGACGGCGTTCCATCTGCTGGACTGGCCAACTGAAACCTCGGCCTATCTTAAGCGGATTTCCACCACCGCCGAGACCCTGTCGATCTGGAAGCTGCCCGCCTTCGACGGCCCGGCAGAGCCTTTGTCGGACAAGGCCCGCGCCTCGGTCGTGGCGGCCCGGGATCACTTGCGCGAGGGTCTGCGCGCGCTGCAGACACGCTTCCCGAAAGAGGGTGCCATGGCTCTGACTGGCCATGCGCATATCGACCTCGCGTGGCTGTGGCCGATGGTGGAGACGCGACGCAAGGGGGTGCGGACCTTCCACACCGTCATCCAATTGATGGACCAGTATCCCGAGTTCCGCTTCAACCACTCCACAGCGCAACTTTATGACTTTGTGGGTCAGGATGACCCGGCCTTGCTGGAGGCGATCACGGCAAAGGTGGCGGTAGGCCAGTGGGAACCTTTGGGTGGAATGTGGGTGGAGCCGGATACCAGCATGCCCTGCGGCGAGTCGCTGATCAGGCAACTGCTGTACGGGATCCGGTATTTCGACAAGCAGTTCGGTCGCGACAAACGGTCAACGGTCTGCTGGCTGCCGGATACCTTTGGCTTCTCGCCGGTGCTGCCGCAATTGTTGAAGGGCGCGGGGATGGGGGCTGTGTTCACCATCAAAAGCAACTGGTCCGAGCTTCACAAGCTGCCGCATGATCTGTTCCTGTGGCAGGGGCTGGATGGGTCGGAGGTGGTGATGCACACCTTCGAGAACCCGGCCAATGGCTACAATGCCGAGATCGGACCAAGGGCTGCATTGGGCACCTGGGCCAATGTGCAGGACAAGTCTGTTCTTGGGGAATCGCTGCTGTGCTATGGCCACGGCGATGGCGGCGGTGGTCCGACTGAGGATCACATCCTGCGCGCCCGCCAGTTGGAGGACTTCCCGCTGGTGCCAAAGCAGGCCCATGTCAACGTGACCGACTGGTTCCGCTCCATTCCCTTCCGCATTCAGGCGCCTTTGCCGAAATGGGTGGGCGAGATTTATCTAGAATACCATCGCGGCACGCTGACGACCCAAGGACGCACCAAGTTCCTGCACCGCAAGGCCGAGCGCGCCTTGGTCGGGGCGGAAATCCTGGGCTCCATGGTGGCGCTGAACGGTGGCGCGGTTCCCGCCTCGCTGGAGACGGATTGGCAGGTGCTGCTGCGCAACGAATTCCATGACATCTTGCCCGGTTCCTCCATCCGCGAGGTTTATGAGGTGGCCGAGGCGGAGCTGTCGCAGGTGATCGCGGCGGGCAGGACCCGACAAGATACGGCATTTGAACTTCTCGCGAAAGCGATGGCCGGCACCGAAGCGGGCGTCGTGGTGGTGAACCCCGACCTCTCACCCCGCCCGCTGCGTATTGTTTCAAGCGAACCACTTCCCGGGGGGCAAGCGGTGGAAGGTGGCCATGTTCTGAGTGCGCCGGAAGCGGTTGCGGGGCTTTCGGTCACGGCGCGGGCCGGACTGGCCGAGCCCGGGCCGTTGACGGTTTCGCTGAACGGGCTGGAGAATGCGTTCCTGAAGGCGACCTTGGCCGCCGATGGCACCCTGTCCAGCGTGATCGACAAGCGCTCCGGGCGGGAATGCCTTGCGGACCGGGGCAACCAGATCTGGGCCTATGTCGACAAGCCGCGCTTCTTTGACGCCTGGGATATCGAAGAGGATTACGCCGCCTCGGGTCAGGAACTGCTGGCCGAACGCATTGAAGTGACCGAGACCGGCCCACACCGTGCTGCCCTGCGCATCACACGGCGGTTTGGCGCCAGCACCATCGTGCAGCATATCCGGCTTTGGTCGAATTCGCCCCGGCTGGAATTCCATACGGAACTGGAGTGGCACGACCGCCGGGTGCTGCTGAAAACGCGCTTCCCGCTGGCGGTGAAGACCGACCAAGCGCTGTTCGAATGCGCCTGCGGCGTGATTTCTCGCTCCACCCACCGCAACACTGCGCGGGATGAGGCGCGGTTCGAGGTGGCGGCGCATCGCTTTGCCCTGCTAGCCGAACGCGGCTTTGGCGTGGCGCTGCTGAATGATGGCAAATATGGCCACCATGCCTTGGGCAATGAACTGGGAATCAGCCTGTTACGCTCGCCGGTCTTCCCCGATTTGCTGGCGGATGAGGGCTATCAGGCCTTCACCTATGCCCTGCTGCCCTTCGCAGGCGACTGGCTGGAGGGCGGCGTTCTGGCCGAGGCGCAGGATCTGAACCAGCCGCTGTTTGCCAAGGCGGCTTCCGTGACTGAAGGCGTCTGGCAGGCGGTTGGGGTGGACGGTGCTCTCGCCCTGTCCGCCTTGAAACCGACCGAGTCGGGCGATGGGCTGGTTCTGCGGATCTATGAACCGGCCGGAGGGACTGTCCGGCCGCAGATTCGGCTTGCCGCAGGCTGGCAAGCTGATGGCGCGGTCAATCTTCTGGAAGAACCCTCTGATTCCACCGAGGCCATGGGACCCTTTGCGATTTCCAGCCTGAAGCTGACCCGGGCATGACCGAAGCCTAACCTTTTAACCAGTTTACCCCACGCCCCGGCAGCCCTGACCGGCCGACCGGGGCGCGTTCTATTTCGGGGAAACCAATTCTTAAGTGCAGAAGGATATCGGTGGAGAAGCCCGAACCGAACGGGCTCCCGATCGCATGCAACAATCGTGGATTTTGACCGAGAGATGCCCATGGCGCATGACTGGAAGCTTTTCGAACCTCAGGACCGGCTCGGCATCGCGCCGTCCGAACCGCTGATGTCCTTTCTGAACGGGCACGGCGCAACGCCGGTGCGAATCTCGATGCGCCATCAGAAGCGGCCGGATTCCCGGGTGCTTCAAGTCCTTCTCACCGCGTCGCGTGCCTGGAAGGGCCGCGACTTGGGGTTTGATGTGTCCGACCTGCCGCCCCGACTGGTGCAGGACTTCATCCGTCTGGGGCTTACCGCTGAAAACACTGGCTGGAGTGGATTGAAATGACGCTGAAAGTGCTTGCCATCGACGATTCCAAGACAATCCGCGAACTTCTGCGCTCGGTCATGGAAGAGGCCGGGTTTGACTTCGAATCCGCCGTGGATGGCGTTGACGGGGTGGAACGCTATGCCGAAGTGCGGCCTGATGTGGTGATCACCGACATCAACATGCCGAACATGGACGGCTACGGCGTGATCGATGCGATCCGCAAGGGCGACATCGACAATCAGGTGCCGATCCTCGTGCTGACCACCGAAAGCGGTGACAAGCTGAAGGCCCGCGCAAGGGATGCCGGGGCGACCGGCTGGATCGTCAAGCCGTTCGACGATGTCTCGCTGGTCTCTGTCATCCGCCGTGTGACGGGCATGGTGGCGTAAGATGAGCAATCCGATCCTCGACACGTTCTTCGAAGAGACGGAGGAGCTTCTCGAATCGCTCGCCGAGGGGCTGGAGTCCATGCAGGGCGCGGAGTTCGACAAGGAGACCGTCAATTCGGTCTTCCGCGCGGTCCATTCGATCAAGGGCGGGGCCGGGGCCTTCAAGATGACCGAACTGGTCAATTTCGCCCATAGTTTTGAAACCGTGATGGATGCCGTCCGGTCAGAGACCTTGGCCCTGACGCCGCAGATCATGCATACGCTGATGCGGTCGGCCGATTGTCTGGCTGATCTGGTCGATGCCGCGCGCAGTGGACGCACGATCTCGGAGGAGGTGACATCCGGCTTTTTGACCGCCCTGCAGGCCTGCCTAGGCGAAGGCGAGATCGAAGCTGTCGATGCCTGGGACAACTTCGAATTCAACGCCGTAACCCTTGATATTGAGCCAATCAGCGCCGACGCGTCCGCCGTCGCAACGGTGGAAACGCCCGTCCTTTCGGACACTGATCAGGTGCAGATCGGTTTCCAGATCGACTTCCGGCCGCATGCCGCCCTGTTCACCAATGGTCACGAGCCGGCCCTGCTGTTCGCGGCCCTTGGCGATCTGGGTCAGATGACATCGCGCATCGACATGACGAAGCTGGCCGATTGGTCCGATTTCAATCCGACTGAGCCGCGTCTGAGCTGGACCGTTGATCTGCGGACAGATGAGAGTGAAATCTCCGTGCAAGAGGTGTTCGAGTTCGTCCACGGCCTCTGCGATCTGACGATCAAACCGCTGATGGGGCCGCCGCCCTCGCCCAATGGAGAGGTTTCGACCGACAGCACAGGCGCGCCGAACAAGTCCGTCGCTGGCCCGCTGGCTATCGCCGCGATCGATATCTTTGGCCCGGAGGCCATCGCCATGCCAGCGACTCCTTTGACGGCGGCAGCGCCCGCGGTCGTTGTTGCCTCTCGGGCCAAGGCCGAACGGAACGATGACGGGTCCGATGCCAAGGCCCCAAAAGCTACGCTGCGCGTCGATCTTGACCGGGTCGATCGGCTGATCAACGCGGTAGGAGAGTTGATCATCAATCAGGCGATGATTGCCCAGCGCCTACAGGACATGACCTCGACCCGGGATGACGATCTTGTCATGCACATCGAGGATTATCGCCTTCTGGCACGCGACATCCAGGAAGGCGTGATGGCGATCCGCGCCCAACCGGTGAAGTCTCTATTCCAGCGTATGTCCCGCATTGTGCGCGAAGCTGCGGATGCCACGGGCAAACTGGCCGAACTGGTGACCTCCGGCGAAGGCACCGAAGTCGACAAGACGGTCGTCGAACGTCTGGCCGACCCCTTGACCCACATGATCCGCAACGCCGTGGACCACGGGCTGGAAAGCCGCGAGGCGCGGGCCGCCGCTGGCAAGCCTCCGATGGGCACGATCCGCCTGTCAGCCTCGCACCGGTCGGGCAGCGTGATCATTACGGTGAAGGACGACGGCGCCGGCCTGAACCGACCCAAGATTCTGGAGATCGCCAAACGCAAGGGCCTGATTGCCCCAGAAGCGGAACTGAGCGATGCAGAAGTAGACCAACTTCTGTTCATGGCCGGCTTTTCGACAGCCGCTACGATCTCCAATCTTTCGGGGCGCGGCGTCGGTTTGGACGTGGTGCGCAATGCCGTTCAGGCGCTGGGTGGCCGGATTTCGATTGCAACGACGCCGGGACAGGGCACTGAATTCACCATCATGCTGCCGCTGACGCTCGCCGTCATGGACGGAATGGTGGTGACGGTCGGCGGGCAAACATTGGTGGTGCCGATCACTTCGATCATCGAAACCATCCGCCCTTTGCCGTCCGATCTGCACCGCATCGGGACGGACGAGACCTTGCTGTCGATCCGAGGCCGGATGATTCCAGTCGTCGATGTGGCACGCAGTCTGGGCTTTCCCTCACCGGGTACTTTGAACGCTCCTCTCTTGCTGCTGGTTGAATCAGAAAATCTCGGCGAATGCGCGCTGGTCGTCGATTCTGTTCAGGATCAGCGTCAGGTCGTCATCAAGAGCCTGGAAAGCAATTTCGGCTCAGTCCCCGGCGTTTCCGCCGCCACGGTGCTGGGCGATGGCCGGATCGCGCTGATCCTTGACCCTGATGCCATCGCGGGCGGCCGTGTCACCTCGAACTATCCCATGACCAATATCCTCTCGAATGCGGGAAGGACCGCCTATGCAAATGCTTGAAGATACAACAAAATCCGAAGTTGAATTCGTCACCTTCTCAGCTGGCGAGCAAAGTTTCAGCATCGAGATCACGCAGGTACGCGAGATCCGGCGGTGGAGCCCGGTGACCGCCCTGCCCCATGCCCCGCATGAGGTGCTGGGTGTCATGAACCTGCGGGGTTCGGTGATCCCGATCTACGACCTCGCCGCGCGTTTCGGTCTGGGCCAGACGCCCGAGAACCCGCGCAACGTCATCGTCGTGGCCATGCACGGCGGCCAGACCGTTGGTCTTCTGGTCGAGGCGGTTTCCGAGATCCTGTCTGTCTCTCGTGAGCAGATTCAGGAAACCCCCGACATCCGCTCGGAAATGGCGCGGCAAAGCATTACCGGCGTGATCCCGATCGAAAACGGCATGACGCGGGTGATCGACCTCGGCGCAGTGCTGCACCCATCGAACAGGTCAGTGGCATGACAGCTGCGCTTTCCTCCGTTGGTCCGCCCGATCGTGAGACGAGCGCTGCGCGCGATCGCATCCCGTTCTCCGATGCCGATTTCCAGACCATTGCCGATCTGGCGATGCGCGATTTTGGGTTGCACCTGACCACTGCAAAGCGGGACCTTGTCTATTCCAGGCTGCTCAAACGGCTGCGCAACCTTGGGCTGGAGACGTTTCGCGACTATTGCGCGCTTCTGACAGGTCCGCAGGGGGAAGCGGAACGCACCGCCATGCTGTCCGCCCTGACGACGAACGTCACGCATTTCTTCCGCGAGGACCACCACTTCAAATTGCTGCGCGAGGTCGCGTTGCCGCCCCTGATCAAGTCCGCGCGAGAAGGCGGACGCATCCGGACCTGGTCAGCTGGCTGTTCGGCCGGACAAGAGCCCTACTCACTGGCCTTCACCGTGCTGGGCCTGTGCCCCGAGGCGGGAAAACTGAACCTGCGCATCCTTGCCACCGACGTAGATTCCGAAATCCTCGCGAAGGCCGAGGCGGGGAATTACCCTGAGGAAGAGCGCAAAGCCATTCCCGAGGCGATGCGCCGCTTCATAGAACCCGCCCAAAACGGCTTCACCATTGGCGGCGCTGCGCGCGATCTCATCACCTTCGGAAAGCTCAATCTGATTGAGAACTGGCCGATCGCTGGCCCGTTCCAGGTCATCTTCTGTCGCAATGTGGCGATCTACTTCGACAAACCGACCCAATCCCGCCTTTGGGCCCGCTTTGGCGAGTTGTTGGCGCCGGAAGGTCATCTCTGCATCGGCCACTCCGAACGCGTCGCGGGCCCGGCCGAGCTGATGTTTCGCACCGTCGGAGTAACCGCCTATCAACGCCTTGCTGGCGCCAAGACAGCCTCTTCGCCGCCAAGCGCAGCGACGGCACTCTCAAACTTTCCCAACCGCCTGGAGGGACATGAAAAATGAGCCTGCGTGACACAATTCGCATCATGGTTATTGATGATATGTCCGTAAGCCGGGCACTCATCACCCAGTCTCTCGAAGAATTGGGCGTCACGAAGTATCAGACCGAGAACGATGGCAAAGCGGCTCTGGGCAAGCTTGTTGCCGCTCCGGTCCACCTGGTCCTTTGCGACATGAATATGCCGGGAATGAACGGTTTGGAGTTGCTGCATGCCCTGCGCAACAACAAGACGACGGCGCGCATCGGGTTCATTCTGATCACAGGGCAGCCCACACCGGAACTGCTGCGCATCGGTCAAGAGCTGGGGCTGAACAACCTCATCCGCAAGCCCTTCACAACCGCCACGATGAAAGCCTCGATCGAGCGCGTCGTTGGCCCGCTGTAATTGGGGGCCTCAATGACGGAAACCTTGCCGCCCTTGCTGGAGCGTACGGCCGCCATTCTAGCGGACAGCGCCCATTTGCTGCTGCAGATAGAAGACAGCATCGCCCCGCTCCTCGGCAAAGCGCCGCACAGCGGGGATACCATGGTCTCGGCGGCAAGCTTTCGGGACAATATTATATCGCTGCAAAAAATCGACCTACTGAGCCAAACTCTGGAGGATCTGTCGTTCTGGCTGGAAGATCTTGCCACCGAAACGCGGCGTCTGCCCGGTGGGTCAATCTCTGCCGAGACTGCCATGACACGGTTGCGCCTAGCCGACCTGCGCCAACGGCTGCAAGGGCAGCCGGCACTGTCCCAGAGCGAACCGCGCCCCGAGCCTGTGCTTTTCTGAAGTGCCTCCGCCAAAAGCTCTGGCGGCCCGTCAGGGCCCAACATGCCGCCAGATCCTGAGCTGTTAAACCGGCCTTAAATGCCTGCCCGTAAGATGCCCGCGACGAACGTGGCATCGACCCGGAAAAGGGGTCGAACCCAGAGGGACAACATGTTGAATTTCGCATCTATTCCGCTGAAGGCCAAGCTGCCTGCGATCATCGTCGGGATCGGCCTACTGGTCGCCGTGATGGTCGGCTGCATCGGCTACATTCAGATTTCGAACCTGGCCGTCAAAAACCTTGAGGCGCGGGTCACGTCCCTCGGCAAGGAAGGCAAGCGGTCCGTTGAAGGGTTCTACGCGGTGCTGCAGCGCGACATGACGGATATGTCCAGTTCACCCGCCGTCGTGTCGGGCTATCGGCGACTATTGATGGGGTGGAAGTCCAACGCAACCGATCCTTCTGGCACGCTGGTCGCGGACTACATCACCAACAATCCCAAACCGCTCGGCCATCGCAAGGACTTCGATCGACCGGATGTAAGCAATGTCTACAACCAGCAACATAGTGAGTTTCATCCGGCCTTCCGCCGCTGGACCGAATTGCACGCATATTACGACTTCTTCCTGATCGATCTTGATGGCAACGTCATATACACTGTCATGAAAGAGACCGATTTCGCCAGCAATCTGCTCACAGGGCCGGATAAGACCGGCCCTCTGGCGCAAGTTTATGCCCAGGCCAAGGCGGATACCAAGGGCGACGTCCACTATTCCGATTTTGCGCCCTACGGACCCTCCGCCGGTGCGCCGGCCGCCTTCGTCGCCCGGGCCATTCTCGACGACAAGGGGGCCGTCATAGGGGTCATGGCCATTCAAATGTCTGACGCATTGCTGAACGGAACCGTCGACAACAACAGCAACCTCGGAGAGACCGGAGAACTGCTCATCCTGTCCGCTGATGGGCGCGCCCGCACCGCCTCGCGCTTTCCGTCAGGCTTCCGGATTCTTGATTCCCTCCCGGTTCTGGGCGGGTTGCTTTCCAAGGACCCCAGTGAACTCGCCATCCATCACAACGTGAAACTCAGCGATGGCAATATGGGCACAGCCTTGACCACGCGTCTTGATCTGCCTGGGCTGGATTGGCACGCAGTTGTCGAGATTGACGACAGTGAGGCCTATGCGCCGGTGATGGCCGCCGTGCAGCTTCTGATGATCGGCACGCTGGTTGCGTCCGTCGTCGCGGCACTCTTGGGCGTCTGGATTGCGCGCGGCGTGATCAAGCCAATCGTGCGTGTATCCGGGGCGATCCGAACCATCGCTGAGGGTGATCTGAGGGCAATCATCGTCGATGCGGACCGCAACGACGAAGTGGGCGATATTGGCAAATCGCTCGACGCCCTGCGGGAGAAGCTGGGTCTGTCAGCCGGGCTGGAGCAAGAGCGTCATCAGGCCTCTGACGCCCAGCGCAACATTGTGGACGCCCTGACCGTCGGATTGCGGGAATTGTCCTCAGGGAATCTGACACAATCGATCCAAGCGGAGTTCGGCGATCACGAAACTCTGCGCCAAGACTTCAACGAAACAGTGGAGCGTTTGTCAGAGACGATCTCGATGGTGGTCGAGACGTCCGAAAGCATCCGCTCGCGTGCCCGCGAAATCAGTCAGTCGTCCGAAGACCTGTCGACGCGAACCGAAACCCAGGCCGCCACGCTGGAGGAAACCGCTGCGGCACTGGATGAATTAACGGCTTCGATTCGCTCTGCCGCCGAAGGGGCGAAGGAGGTGGAGGGTATTGTGCGGTCCGCACGGAACGAGGCCGAGGAAAGCGGAAAGGTTGTTCAGGGCGCCGTCAGTGCCATGACCGAGATTGAACGGTCGTCGGACCAGATCTCGCAAATCATCGGAGTCATTGACGACATCGCCTTCCAGACCAATCTTCTCGCATTGAACGCCGGGGTGGAGGCAGCGAGAGCCGGCGATGCAGGCAAGGGCTTTGCGGTCGTGGCTTCTGAAGTGCGGGCTCTGGCCCAGAGGTCCTCGGCGGCTGCAAAGGAAATCAAGGCGCTGATCAGTGCCTCGACCCAGCACGTCGGGCGCGGTGTGGAACAGGTTGGCCGGGCAGGCGATGCGCTTGCCAATATTGTCAATCGGGTCGGGCATATCTCGACTCTGGTGTCGAACATCGCGGCAGCGGCGACCGAACAATCCACCGGACTGGCCGAAATCAACGTCGGGGTAGCCCAACTGGATCAAGTCACCCAGCAAAACGCCGCGATGGTCGAGGAATCCACGGCGGCGAGCCAGTCGCTCAGCCAGGAAGCCGCCGGCCTGTCGGAACTGGTGGCGCAGTTCAAGTTGCGCAAGTTCACCTCGGGCAATGCCGCTCACGCCAGCCGACCCGTGGTCCACCCCCCTGCCAAGCGACGGCCGAAGCGCGAATCCGACATGCCATCGGAAGCCAGGGCCACTCCCAGCCGGGAGGTCATGCAAGATGTACCGCCCCCGCGGGCACAGGCCACCACGGCCAAGGGAAAATGGCAGGACTACTGACCTAATTGATTCTTGCTGGGCCGCAAGGCTCTCTATGCCCCTCAACAGGAGAAAGCTGTGCCAGACATCACGGTCATTGTCGCCGGTGGAAATCCCGCAATGCGGATCAAGCTGGTCAGGGCGCTCGATGCGGCTCCAGGGTTTAAAGTGATCAGTCAGGCCTCGGATCTGCCAGCAACCTACACCTCTGCCGAAGCGATGGAGCCGGACGTAGTCCTGGTCTCACGCGAACTGACCTTGCTGCCCGAGTTCAGCCTGATGCGGTCGTTGTTTCGTGCCTTGGAAGCGCGCTGGATTCCCGTGGTCCATCAAGGATTGCTCGGCGCGGCACCGCAAGCGGCGGCAACAGCGGAAACGGCGGGGGATTTTCCCGCCGTTGACACCGCGCAGTCCGGCGATGTCATCCGTGCTCAAATTTCGGCCGCAATGCGGCAAACGCTGGCCCGCAAGCCAACAGTTGTTGCGGCCCCGATCCGGACTCCGGTTTCGCTGAAATCCGGCAAGCTGATCCTGCTCGGCGCCTCAACCGGGGGTGTGGATGCGTTGCTGGCTGTCTTGTCTGCGATGCCGGCCGATTGCCCGCCGATTGCGGTGGTGCAGCACACCGGGCAGGGGTTCAGCGAAAGTCTGATCCGCCTGCTGGATCGCCGCTGCGCCGTAACGGTCGAAGCGGCTCAGGACGGGATGGAACTGCGGCCTGGACGCGTTTGTGTGGCTGCCGGTTGCCCGGGTCACATCCGGTTGAAGTCGAACAAGCCATACCGGATCACCGTGGAACCAGGGCCGCTGATTTCAGGCCATCTGCCTTCGGTCGACGCGCTGTTCCGTTCTGCCGTGTCGTCGGGCGCGAATGTGGTAGCGGCGCTTTTGACCGGGATGGGACGCGATGGAGCGGAGGGGCTGCTCGCCCTGCGCAACGCGGGGGCGGCGACCATCGGTCAGGACGAAAGTTCCAGCGTTGTCTACGGCATGCCCCGCGCAGCCTGGGAGTTGGGTGCGGTACGGCAACAATTGCCCTTGGGTGAAATTGCGGGGGCCATCTTGAGGGCCTGCGCGCAGGGTTCGGAAGAAGGAAGGGTGGCATCGTGACCGTAATCACTGAAGCAAAACTGGTCTACGTGGTGCAAGGCACCTATTACGTCTCGGCGCATCCTGAAGTGACAATGTCGACGGTCCTAGGCTCTTGCATATCCGTCTGCCTCTTTGACCCGGTGGCCGCGATCGGCGGCATGAACCACTTCCTGTTGCCCGCCGGACGAGGAACCGAATCGGGCCACATCCGGTTTGGCGTCAATGCCATGGAAAAGCTGATCAACGAGTTGCTGAAATCGGGCGCAAGCAAGGCACGGCTGCAGGCCAAGCTGTTCGGCGGCGCACGAATGTCGGCGACGCTGACCGACATCGGGCGGCAGAATGCGGCCTTCGCCCACAGCTTTCTGTCCAATGAAGGGATTCCCAACGCGTCTGAAAGCGTGGGTGGCACTTTGGCCAGGCGGGTCATCTTCCGGCCGACGACGGGTCAGGTCAAGCTGCTGTTCGTGCAAAACGACGAGGTTGAACTCAATGAGTTGCCGCCGCCGCGTCCGCAACCGCAACCGGGTTCCGTCGTCATGTTCTAGTCCGCAAAGGCTTGCGTCCGGACGCCGCGCTTGCGACCTTGGCCGGGCAACCCTTGCGGAGAAGCCCATGCGTACCCTGGATGTCGAAACCCCGGCGGTTCTGGTCGATCTTGACGTGGTCGAAGCCAATATCCTGCGCGCCCAGCGCCTGTTTGACGGTTTGGGCAAGGGATTTCGCCCCCATATCAAGACCCACAAGATCCCCTACCTCGCCCGCTTGCAGATGCAGGCCGGGGCAGTGGGGATTGCCTGCCAGAAAATCTCGGAGACCGAGGTTTTTGCGGCGGACGACTTCGGCGACGTCCTTTTGTGCTACAACCTGCTGTCGGCTGAAAAGATCGCCCGGGCACGGGTTCTGGCAGAGCTTGGGCAGATCACAGTTGTGGCAGATAATGCCGATGTGGTGGCCGCCTTGTCGGCAGGCATGGCGGGGTCCACGGCGCAGCTGCGGGTTCTGGTTGAATGTGACACCGGCATGGGCCGCTGCGGCGTGCAAAGCCCCGAGGCGGCCCGGGATCTGGCGCGGCTGATTGCCAATTCGAAGGGCCTGCGGTTCGGCGGGCTGATGACCTATCCGAAACCCGATGACGAGTTGCAGGTCCAGGCATTCCTGTCCGCTGCCCGCGACCTCTGTGCGCCAGATGTGGGCCCTTGCGACATCATTTCCAGCGGCGGGACGCCATCGCTCGACAAAGCGGCATTGGCGCCGTGCATCACGGAATATCGTGCTGGGACCTATATTTACAACGACCGCTCCCTGATCGCGCGCGGTGCCTGTGCCGTGTCCGACTGTGCGTTGACCGTGCTGACCACGGTTGTCAGCCGGCCGACACCGGACCGGGCGATCTTGGACGCCGGGTCCAAGACGCTGACCTCTGACCTGTTCGGCCTGCAGGGATACGGCATGTTGCGGGACTATCCCGAAGCGCAGATTGCCGGCCTCAGCGAAGAGCATGGCACTGTCGACCTGCGCCCATCCCTGCGCCGGCCCAAGATCGGTGAGAAGGTGCACGTCATCCCGAACCATTGCTGCCCAGTCAGCAATCTGACGGATAGGGTGATATTCCATCGCCGTGGTGAGGTCATCCGCGCCGAGGACGTGGCGGCACGGGGTTGTGTGACCTGACGCAGCATCCATATTGCCTTGCCCGCCGTATTCCCCTTTGATCGGCGAAAACAGGGGATCTTCATGACGCTTATCTACGCCCATCCCAGTGCCAGCCGCCACCGCACACCGCCCGGCCACCCCGAGCGGGCGGACAGGGTGCAGGCGGTGGAGCGGGGGCTGGAAGGCTTGGCGGTAACGCACCGCGCCGCCCCGCTGGCCGACGAGGCCGAGCTTCTGCGCTGTCATCCGCAGGGCTATATCGACAGGATCAAAGCGGCGGAACCTGCGACGGGCACCATACAACTTGACCCCGATACATGGATGTCAGCGGGGTCCTACGAGGCCGCTTCGCGCGCGGTCGGAGGCGCTTGTGCCGCGGTGGATGCCGTTCTGGCTGGTGACGCGAAGAACGCCTTCGTTCTGGCCCGCCCACCCGGCCACCATGCGGAAACCGCCACGCCGATGGGATTTTGTCTGTTCGGCACGGTCGCCATTGCGGCAAAGCGCGCCCTGGATCACCACGGGCTGACCCGCGTCGCGGTCGTGGATTTCGACGTCCACCACGGCAACGGCACCCAGGACCTGCTGTGGAACGAACCCCGGGCGCTTTTCGTCACCAGCCAGCAGATGCCGCTTTGGCCGGGCACCGGCGACCGCAGTGAAACGGGTACGCATGACCAGATCCTCAACCTGCAGCTTGCGCCCCATTCCGACGGCAAGGTGATGCGTGCCGCTTATGAGGCCGAGGTTTTCCCGGCACTGGAGGCTTGGAAACCCGAACTCATCCTGATCTCTGCCGGATTTGACGCCCATGCCGATGATCCTTTGGCGCAATTGAACTGGCTGGAGGATGATTTTGCCTGGCTGACCCACCGCCTCTGCGACCTCGCAGACAGACACGCCTTGGGCCGGGTGGTATCCTGTCTGGAAGGCGGCTATGATCTGGAGGCGCTGACGGCCTCGGTCGCGGCGCATGTGGGTGTCTTGCAGGAGCGTGGCCGTTGACCGAGAAAACCGTCGCAGAATTGACCTTTGAAGAGGCCATGGCCGAACTTGAAAAGGTCGTCACGCAGCTGGAGCGGGGCGATGTCGCGCTGGAGGCCTCCATCAAGCTTTACGAACGGGGCGCAGCTTTGAAAGCGCTGTGTGCAAGCAAGCTCAAGGATGCCGAGGAAAAGGTCGAACTGATCC
The DNA here is from genome assembly GCA_947371955.1 of Paracoccaceae bacterium. GTDB lineage: Bacteria > Pseudomonadota > Alphaproteobacteria > Rhodobacterales > Rhodobacteraceae > Stagnihabitans. The sequence goes on from CANBRQ010000002.1 coordinate 32,179, forward strand.
GCGCTGCAGAAGGCAAGGCCATAGGCACCACGCCGGTGGAGGGGTTGTGAGCTTTTCCGAAATTCTGGCTGCCGACGCCGCCGCGGTTCAGGAGCGACTAACCGCAGCCCTTGCCGACAAGGCCGACGAGCCCGTCATCCAAGCCATGCGCTACGCCTTGAACGGCGGCAAACGCCTGCGCGGTTTTCTGGTGCTGGAAAGCGCGCGCTTGCATGGCGTCGGTGACCGCGCCCTCAGCGCGGCCGCCGCCATTGAGGCGTTGCATGCCTATTCCCTGATCCACGACGACTTGCCCTGCATGGATGATGACGACCTGCGCCGCGGCCAGCCCACCGTTCACAAGAAGTGGGATGAGGCTACGGCCGTTCTCGCTGGCGATGCCCTGCAAACGCTGGCCTTCGAACTGCTGTGTGACCCCGTGCTTGGTTCGGCAGAGGTCCGGATGGGCTTGGTTCTGGGTCTGGCCAAGGCCTCTGGCGCCGAAGGCATGGTTCTGGGGCAGGCGCTGGATATGGCTGCCGAGATTGCGCCCAACCCTCTGACGCTGGACCAGATCACCCATCTGCAAGCGGGCAAGACCGGCGCTCTGATCCGGTTTTCCGCCCAAGCCGGGGCGATCATTGCGGGCGCCGACACAAGGCCGCTGAATGCCTATGCCCAAGCTCTGGGCCTCGCCTTCCAGATTGCCGATGACATTCTGGATGTGAAGGGTGATCCGGCCAAGGCTGGCAAACGGCTCGGGAAGGATGCCGAGGCCGGGAAGGCCACCTTCGTTTCCCTGCTTGGGCTGGAAGGTGCCGAGGCGCGGGCTGCCGCCCTGATCGCCGAGGCCGAAGCCCATCTTGCCCCCTATGGCACCAAAGCTGCGACCTTGGTTGCGGCGGCGCGCTTCGTCATTTCGCGCGAAAGCTGAGGATTTCATGCCTGACCCTACCCGTCCGCTTACCCCGACCCTCGACCGCGTCAGCATTCCCGCCGACATGAAGGCGCTGACTGACCGGGAATTGCACCTGCTGGCCAATGAGTTGCGTGCCGAGACGATTTCCGCCGTTTCTGTCACGGGCGGCCATTTGGGCGCGGGTCTGGGCGTGGTGGAACTGACCGTCGCCCTTCACGCCGTCTTCGACACGCCGCGTGACAAGCTGATCTGGGATGTCGGCCACCAGTGCTATCCCCACAAGATCCTCACCGGCCGCCGCGACCGCATCCGCACCTTGCGGACCGAAGGCGGACTGTCCGGCTTCACCAAGCGCAGCGAATCTCCCTATGATCCGTTCGGAGCGGCCCACAGCTCCACCTCCATCTCCGCCGCCTTGGGCTTTGCCATGGCCGCTGACCTTGGCGGCGACCCGGGCGATGCAATTGCCGTGATCGGTGACGGCTCCATGTCCGCCGGCATGGCGTTTGAGGCCTTGAACAACGCCGGCCACCTGAAAAAGCGCTTCTTCGTCATCCTGAACGACAACGAGATGTCGATTGCGCCACCGGTGGGTGCGCTGTCCTCATACCTGAGCCGCCTTTATGCCGGGGCACCCTTTCAAGAGATCAAGCAGGCGGCAAAGGGCATGGTCAGCCTGTTGCCCGAACCTTTCCAGGAAGGTGCGCGCCGCGCGAAAGAGATGCTGAAAGGCCTGACGGTTGGCGGTACTTTGTTTGAAGAACTCGGCTTTTCCTACATCGGCCCGATTGACGGCCACGACCTTGACCAGCTTCTGCCGGTTCTGCGCACCGTGAAGGCCCGCGCCACCGGACCGATCCTGATCCATGTGATCACCAAGAAGGGCAAAGGCTACGCCCCCGCCGAGATGGCCGCCGACAAGGGCCACGCCCGCGCCAAGTTTGACGTCCTGACGGGCGTGCAGAAGAAATCCCCTTCCAACGCGCCCTCCTACACCAAGGTCTTCGCCGAAGCGCTGATCAAAGAGGCAGAGGCCGACAGCAAGATCGTCGCCATCACCGCTGCGATGCCCGATGGCACCGGCCTTGATCTCTTCGCCAATCGTTTTCCCAAGCGCATGTTCGATGTCGGCATCGCCGAACAGCACGCCGTCACCTTCTCTGCCGGTCTGGCTGCGGGTGGCATGAAGCCCTTCTGCACCATCTACTCCACCTTCCTTCAGCGCGGCTACGATCAGGTCGTCCATGACGTCGCGATCCAGCACCTGCCCGTCCGCTTCGCCATTGACCGCGCTGGATTGGTCGGGGCCGATGGCGCGACCCACGCTGGCGCATTCGACACCGCCTTCCTCTCCAACCTCCCGGGTTTTGTGGTGATGGCCGCCGCCGATGAGGCTGAACTCGTCCACATGGTCGCCACCGCCGCCGCCCACAACTCCGGCCCCATCGCCTTCCGCTACCCCCGTGGCGAGGGAGTCGGCGTAGAGATGCCCGCCAAAGGCATCCCCCTGGAAATCGGCAAAGGCCGCATCCTGCGCGAGGGCAAACGCGTCGCCCTCCTCTCCTTCGGCACCCACCTGTCCGAGGTGCTGAAAGCCGCCGAGGCCCTCACAACTCGCGGCCTGCCCCCCACGGTGGCCGACGCCCGCTTCGCCAAACCCCTCGACCGCGACCTGATCCTGCACCTCGCCCGCACGCACGAGGCGCTGATCACCATCGAAGAGGGCGCCATCGGCGGCTTCGCCAGCCACGTGGCACATCTGCTGGCCGAGGAGGGCATCTTCGACAAGGGCCTGAAATTCCGCAGCATGGTCCTGCCCGACACCTTCATCGACCAGGCCTCGCCCGAAGCGATGTACCGCGTGGCGGGGATGGAAGCCCCGCAGATCGAGGCGAAGGTGCTGGAAACCTTGGGCGTTGCGGTGGTGGGACGAAGGGCTTGAACCTGCGCTACGTCAGCTTGCCCGGCCGGGGCCAGACCGATGCCTGCGTGACCGCCGCCGTGCGGTTGTTGCAGATGGCTGGGCTGCGGCTCTCAGGGACTTTTGCCTTGGAGACCGATGATCCCTCCTGCGACATGAAGCTTCAGGTCCTGCCAGAGGGGCCGGTGGTCTGCATCAACCAGAACCTCGGGCGTGAGGCGAAAGGGTGCCGTCTGGATGGCGGGGCATTGGAGGCGGCGGTGGTAGAGGTCTCGACCCGCACCGAAGGTGCGCAGGCGCTGATCGTCAACAAGTTCGGCAAGCTGGAAGCCTCGGGGCGGGGATATGTGCCGCTGATCGCCGAGGCGCTGGAGCGAGGGATTCCCGTGCTGATTGGCGTCAACGCGCTGAACCTGCCCGAACTGCTGACCTTTGCAGGGGACATGGCAGAGCCTTTGCCGGGTGATCCGCAGGCGATTGCCGATTGGGTCTTAGCCCAGACCTAACCAAGGCTGAGAATTTCTGTTCTTGGCATTAAGCAAGGATTGCCGCAAGGTTGGGTTTCCGCCGCAACCCTCGGGACTCAAAATGATCCACAAGCGCATTCGCCCCTTCAACACCAAAGACACCTATCCCGAACAGAAGCTGGACAATGATCTGTCCCATGCTGTGGTGACAAGGGGCGGCACGACGGTGTGGTTTCGCGGCGCCTGCCCGCAGGATCTCGACACGGCGCAAAACCTTGGCAGCCATGACCCGGCGGAGCAGACCCACAAGGTCATGCAGAACATCAAGCAGATCATCGAGGAAGCCGGCGGCACGATGGAACACTTGGTCAAGCTGGTGGTTTACCTGACCGACGTGCGCCACCGCGAACCCGTCTACCGCACGATGGGCGAGTATATCAAAGGCGTGCATCCGGTCTGCACCGGCCTGACGGTTGTGGCCTTGGCCCGCCCCGACTGGCTGGTGGAAATCGATGCCACCGCTGTGATCCCGGACTAAGATGACCTTCTCCCTCGTCGCCCGCTGTGCGGAAACCGGCCAGTTCGGCATGGCCATATCGTCGTCCTCCCCTGCCGTGGCGGCGCGCTGCGCCTCTGCACGGGCGGGGGTTGGGGCGGCGGCCAGCCAGAACATCACCAATCCCGGCTTGGGGGATTTGATGCTGGACCTTCTGGCCTCAGGCCTGTCCGCTCCACAGGCGGTGGCAGAAGCCGTGCGGCAAGAGAAGTTCCCCGAATACCGCCAGCTTCTGTGCGTTGATGCGCAGGGGCGGACGGCCACATGGTCCGGCGAGAACGCCCTTGGCATCTGGGGCGCTGCAGAGGGCAAGAACGTGGCGGCGGGCGGAAATCTGCTGGCCGACAAGGCGATTCCCGCTGCAATGGTGACGGCTTTTGAATCTGCACAGGGCCACCTCGGTGACCGCTTGCTGACGGCCATGCAGGCAGCGCTTGCCTTGGGGGGCGAGGCCGGGCCGGTGCATTCGGCAGGTCTGCTGATTGTGGGCACTCATCCTTGGCCGCTGGCCGAACTGCGCTGCGACTGGGAAGAGGGCGATCCGATTGCCCATATCGCCCGCGCATGGGCTGTCTACAAGCCGCAGATGGCAGCCTATCAGACGCGTGCCCTGGACCCTCGGGCGGCGCCGGCTTACGGTGTGCCGGGCGAAAAGTAGGTGGCCCTGCGCTTTACCCTGCGGCAACTGGAATACCTCGTGGCCGTGGGTCAGGCGGGGTCGATAACCTTGGCGGCAGAGGGGCTGAACGTCTCGGCCCCGTCGATCTCGACCGCCATTGCCCAGCTGGAGGCGGAGTTCGGGCTGCCCCTATTCGTCCGCAAACATGCGCATGGCATGTCGCCCACCCAATCCGGGCGAGAGATCATCCGTGAGGCGGCTTTGGCTCTGACCGCGGCCGGGCGCCTGACGGAACTTGCCGCACAGTATCGTGGCACGGTCAAGGGGCGGCTCAACATCGGCTGCCTGCTGACCTTCGCGCAAATCCTCGTCCCGCAACTGCGCCGCAGCTTCATCACCCGCTATCCGGAGGTGGAGTTTCATCAAACCGAGACCCATCAGGCGGCGTTGATCGAGGGGCTTCGGGATGCGACGCTGGACGTGGCGTTGACCTATGACCTCGCCCTGCCTGCCGATCTGGAATTCATCGAACTGGCCTCGCTGCCGCCCTTCGTCATGCTGCCAAAGGCGCACCCCTTGGCCGGGCGCTCCTCGGTGAGCTTGGCGGAGTTGAAAGACTGGCCCCTTGTGCTGCTGGACCTGCCCTTGTCTGCGGACTACTTCCTGTCGTTGTTCTTCGAAAAAGCGTCACTGAAGCCGCGGATTGCGGATCGAAGCCGCGATATGGCTGTGGTGCAGTCGCTGGTCGCCAATGACTTCGGCTATTCCATCGCCAATGTCCGGCCTTTGACCAACCGGGCACCGGATGGCAAGCCGCTGGCCTATGTGCAGCTGTCTGGCCCGGTTCAGGCTATGCGAATGGGGCTTTTGTGCGCGAATGGCAGCCGCGCCTCGCTGACGATCCGCGCCTTCATCGACCACGCGACCGAGACGCTGCAAGACATCCTGCCAGACCTGACTTTGCGCCAATCCTGACCCTGAGAGTGTAAGCTATGCGCGACCCTCGCTATGACATCCTGTTCCAGCCTCTGGCGATCGGGCCTTTGACCGCGAAGAACCGTTTCTATCAGGTGCCGCACTGCAATGGCGGCGGCTATAGGGACCCTTCGGCAGCGGCGGCGATGCGGGGGATCAAGGCGGAAGGCGGCTGGGGCGTGATCTTCACCGAACAGACCGAGATGCACCACACGTCTGAGATCACGCCCTTCATCGAGCTGCGGCTTTGGGAGGACAAGGATATCCCCTCCGTTGCCAAGATGGCGGATGCGATGAAGACGCATGGGGCGCTGGCGGGGATTCAACTGGCTTATTCCGGCATCAACGGCCCCAACATGTACACCAAAGAGGTGCCGCTGGCGCCCTCGGCGCTGCCGATCCGGACCTTTACCAATGACCCGGTGCAGGCGCATACGATGGACAAGACCGATATCAAGAACCTCCGCCGCTGGTTCGTGAAAGCCGCCAAACGCAGCAAGCTGGCAGGGTTCGATCTGATCTGCCTGTACGGCGCGCATGGCTTCGGGATTTTCCAGCATTTCCTGTCCCGCGCCACGAACCAGCGCACCGACGAATACGGCGGAAGTCTGGAGAACCGCTCTCGTTTCGCCCGCGAAGTGGTGGCCGATATGCGGGATGCCGTGGGCGATACCATGGCCCTGACGATGCGGGTCTCGCTGGACGAGACGATCGGGCAACTTGGCTTTTCCAACGCCGAGGTGCGCGATTTCATCTCTATGAACGCGGAATTGCCCGATCTGTGGGACTTGGCCATGGGGACGTGGGAGGATTGCTCCGGCCCATCCCGCTTCAAGGAAGAAGCGGCGCAAGAGGCTTGGGTGACGGGCATCCGGGAACTTTCACCGAAGCCGGTGGTGGGGGTGGGCCGGTTCACCTCTCCGGATGTGATGGCGCGGATGATCAAATCGGGACGGCTGGATTTCATCGGCTGTGCCAGGCCCTCGATCGCCGACCCGTTCCTTCCGAAGAAGATTGCCGAGGGTCGGGTCGAGGATATCCGCGAATGCATCGGCTGCAACATCTGCATCACGGGGGATATGACGCAAGGCATGGGCCGCTGCACGCAGAACCCGACATGGATGGAGGAATGGCGGCGCGGCTGGCATCCGGAGAAGATCGCCCCAAAAGGCGTCAGCGAAAGCGTTCTGATCATCGGCTCGGGTCCCGCCGGGCTGGAGGCGGCGCGGGCGGCGGCGTTGCGCGGCTATGATGTGGCGGTGGCCGAAGCGCGCGAAGAGTTCGGCGGCCGCGTGACGCGCGAGCGGAAGTTGCCAGGCCTTTCCGCATGGGGTCGCGTGGCGGACTATCGGCTGTTTCAGCTGAAACAGAGACAGAATGTACAGCTTTATCCCGGATCTCGGCTAAGCGCGGAGGAGGTTCTGGACTTCGGCTTCCAGCATGTCTGCGTCGCCACAGGCTCGATCTGGCGGGCCGATGGCGTGGCGCGTCAGCATGTCGTGCCGATGCCAATCGATGCGCGGATGCCGGTCTTCACCCCAGATGACCTGATGACCGGGCGCCTGCCGAAGGGCCGGATCGTGATCTATGACGACGACCACTACTATATGGGCGGCGTTCTGGCAGAACTTTGCGCGCAGGCCGGCTGCGAGGTGACATTGGTCACCCCCTCAGCCTTCGTGTCGGACTGGACGGCCAATACGCTGGAGCAAAGCGCCATCCATCGGCGGCTGGCGGCGAATGGCGTGACAATCCGGCTGAACACCGGAGTGGTGATGGTGAAGGCCGAGGGGGTTGAGACGAACTGCACCTATACCGACCAGCGTGGCCTGATCGGCTGCGATGCGGTGGTTCTTGTCACCTCCCGCACCTCGGACGACAGCCTGTACAACGATTTGAAAGATCGTGAGGCAGATTGGGCCGATGCGGGCATCAAGTCGGTCAAGCTGATCGGCGACGCCGCAGCCCCCGCCCCTATCGCTTGGGCCACCTTTGCAGGCCACCGCTATGCGCGGGAGTTGGACGAGCCCGACTGGGGCGACGCCCTTCCCTTCCGCCGCGAAGTCACAAGGCTGGAGGATTAGGCCATGTCAGTGCCTGTTTTACTGCACGGCCTGCGCCTGTTCGGAAAGGTTGGCCTTTATGACCTGACGTTGGAAGATGGGCGGATCGCCAACATCCTACAAACGGCCAAGGGCGGCTCCGGGTTGCTGGCCTTGCCGGGCTTTTGCGAAAGCCATGCCCATCTGTTCCCGGGCGGCGTGGCGCTGGAGCAGTTGAATCTGGCTGCCGTTCACGATCCCGATGCCCTGACGGCGGCCCTGCTGCCCCATGCCTTGGCGACCGCACCCGGGGAGTTGGTCTGCGCCTATGCGGCGAATTATGATCTGCTGGGCGGGGTTAGGCCGGACCGGCACGCCTTGGATGAGATCCTGCCCAACCGCCCCGTTTGCATTGCGGCGACGGACTTTCACTGCGCCTGGGCCAACACCGCCGCACTTCAGTGGGCGGGGATTCTCAATGGTTCCCCGGTCGAAGGCGTGCAAATGGCAGATGGCAAATCCACCGGCGAGTTGCGGGAATTTGCGGCGATGGATCTGGTGCGCCGTCTTGCCCCTTCGGGCGGGCGAGAGACCCTTGGGCTTATGGCAGTGGAACCTGAGGCTGTGACGCCTGAGCAGCGCGCCAGAGACAAGGCGACGATCCGGCGTGCGATGGAGGAATGCCTGCGCCATGGCATCACCTCACTCGTGAATATGGACGGCAACCTGTACCTCGCGGACCTGCTGACAGAGATGGCCGCAGACCTGCCCCTGCGCGTCAGCCTGCCTATGACCCTGGTGCCCGGGATGACGGCAGAACGAAGGGATGTGTTGCTGAAAAGGGCCATGTCAGAGCCTGTTGGCCACCTGACCTTTGGCCGGGTCAAGATGTTCATGGATGGGGTTTTTGACACCTGGACAGCGTTTCGCACGGATGATTACCCTGAAAGACCCGGCTTTCGCTCTGCCCCGCTGTTTGCGCCGGTGGAGTTTGCAGCGCTTTGCGTCGAAGCCGATGCCATGGGCCTGCAAATCGCGGTTCATGCGGTGGGCGATGGCGCGGTCAGGGCGACGCTGGATGGCTATGAAGCGGCCCGCACCGCCAATGGCGCGCGCGACAGCCGCCACCGGATTGAACATATCGACATGATCCACCCCGCCGACCTGCCCCGGCTGAAGGCTTTGGGCGTGGTCGCTTCGATGCAGCCGGTGCATCCGCCGGGGTTGGCGGGCTTGCCGCTGGAGCCTACCACCTCGATCATGTCACCCAGCCGGTGGGGGGATGCGTTTCCGTGGCGGGCGATCCGGGACCTTGGCGTGCCGCTGGCTTACGGGACGGATTGGCCCGTCTCACCCCTGTCGCCACTGCACGCCCTGCATTGTGCGCTGTCGCGGCAGCCTTGGGCGACGGGCGGGCCGGATCAGCGACTGACCTTGGCAGAGGCCTTGGACGCCTATAGTGCGGCCGGCGCCTATGCGGACTTTGCCGAAGCTGCGCGGGGTCGAATTGCGGTGGGAATGGCGGCAGATCTGGTCTTGTTGTCTGGTGACCTCGCCGGACTATCCGATTCGCACGATGCGTGCCGGGTCGAAAAAGTGTTCAGCGGCGGGCACTTGGCTTGGGAATCCTAGAAGCGGATGGTGCGAAGCCCGTTCATAACTGAAACCAGAGCCTCGGAAATTCCCGGCTCTGACAGCGCGTGTCCGGCCATGGCGATCAGCCGCAGGTCGCATTTCGCCCAGCCCTGCGCCAGCTTCCACGCGGCGACGGGCGGGCAGATCATGTCCAGCCGACCCTGCACCAAGGTTGCGCCAATGTCCTCGATGCGCTTGCGTTCCCGCAGGATCCAGCCGTCCGAGGCGAGGAAGCCCGCGTTCTGGAAATAATGGTTCTCCAGCCGCGCAAAGGCGCGGGCGTAGTCGGCGGGACCTTCGCCGAAGGGACCATCGGGCGCGACCGAGGCCAAGGCGTTTTCCCAGTTCGACCAGATGCGGCCCAAGCGGATTTCCTCGGGCAAATCGCCCGAGAACAGGCGGCGGTGATAGGCGCCGATCATGTCGCCCCGTTCTCCCGGCGGAATTGGCGCCACGAACCGCGCCCAGAGATCGGGGTAGAAAGCCCCTGCCCCGCCGCCGTAGAACCAGGTTAACTCATTGCGAGTCATCAGGAAAATGCCGCGCAGGACCATATGGGCGGTGCGTTCTGGGTGGGTGATCGCATAGATCAGCGCCAGTGAGGCACCCCAGCTTCCGCCGAACAGGATGAACTTCTCGATGTCGAGCGTTTGGCGGATTACCTCGATGTCGTGCACCAGATGCCAAGTGGTGTTGTTTTCCACGCTGGCATGCGGGCGCGATCTTCCGCAGCCGCGTTGGTCGAACAGGACGACGCGGTAATGGGCCGGGTCGAAATAACGCCGCATCGCGGGGCTGCATCCGCCGCCGGGGCCGCCGTGCAGGACCAGAACGGGCACCCCTTGTGGGTTGCCGCATTGCTCTACATAGATACGGTGGCCGTCGCCCATGTCTATCACGCGCTGGTCGAAGGGCTCGACCGGCGGGTAAAGGTAGTCAATCGCGCGTTTTGGGCCTGATCTGTGATCCATCCCGGTCTATATAGCCTTTGCAGCGGCCGGTGACACGGCTTTTGAAGGAATGATGACATGCAAACCACCATTGACCCCAGCGAAGTCGCGAAGTTTGAGGCGATGGCTGCCGAGTGGTGGAACCCGAACGGCAAGTTCCGGCCTTTGCATCTGATGAACCCGTGTCGGCTGGACTATCTCACGCGCCAGATCGCGGCGGAGTATGGCCGGGATCTGGCGCAGCCGAGGCCGTTTGCGGGATTGCGAATCCTGGATATTGGCTGCGGTGGTGGGTTGCTGTCAGAGCCTATGGCGCGGCTTGGGGCAGATGTTGTGGGTGCCGATGCCGCCCCCCGCAATATACCGGTGGCGCAGGTGCATGCCGAGAAATCCGGGCTGAGCATCGACTACCGGTTTACCACGGCGGAAGACCTTGCTGCGGCGGGGGAACAGTTTGATGTCGTGCTGAATATGGAGGTGGTGGAGCATGTCAGTGACCCGCTCGCGTATTTGACCGCCTGCCGGGAATTGCTGAAACCTGGCGGAATCATGCTGTGTTCGACGCTGAACCGGAACCCGAAAAGCTATCTGATGGCGATCATCGGGGCGGAATGGGTGATGCGCTGGCTGCCGAAGGGCACGCATGACTGGGCCAAGTTCATCACCCCGGATGAGTTGTACGATCTGATCAGCAAGGCGGGCCTGACGCCCTTGGACCGCAAGGGGATGGTGTTCAACCCGGTGTCGTGGGGCTGGTCGCTGTCTTCGCGGGACCTGTCGGTGAACTATGTCACGACATCCCGGAAAGACCGCGCAAGGGCTTGAGAACGCAGCGTTAATCAGGGTCTGAACCCCGGTTTTGTCTGTCTTGAACGCGTCTTGCTTGCGTCTTCCTTGTGTCTCTACACCGGTAGAGACACAAGGCCGTTAACCATGTTTCGCCGAATCACCTCAGCCGAGGCTGATCTGGTCGATCTGCGCCAGTTCCTCGGCGGTGAAGGACAGATTGTCCAAGGCGCCGACGCAATCCGTCACCTGTTCCGGCCGCGAGGCGCCGATCAGGGCCGAGGTGGTGCCGCCATTGCGCAGCACCCAGGCCAGCGCCATCTGCGGCAGGGTCTGGCCCCGACCTGTGGCCATGGTGTTGAGGGCGCGAACCTTGGCCAGAACCTCCTCGGTGATCGACGAGGATTTCAGGAAATGGCCCACGGCGGCGCGGCTGTCATTGGGGATACCGCCGAGGTACTTGGTCGTCAGCACACCTTGCGCCAAGGGCAGGAAGGGAATGCAGCCGACGCCAAGTTGGGGCAGCAGGTCCTTCAGACCGTCGCGTTCAATCCAGCGGTCGAAGATGTTGTAGCTGGGCTGGTGGATCACGCAGGGCGTTCCAAGGTCAGCCAGAATCTTCACGGCGGCCTTGGTCTGTTCGGAATTGTAGCTCGAAATCCCGACATAGAGCGCGCGGCCGGAGCGGACGATGTAATCCAAAGCGCCCATCGTCTCTTCCAGCGGGGTTTCAGGGTCGAAGCGGTGGGAATAGAAGATGTCGAAGTAATCCAGCCCGGTGCGCTTCAGGCTTTGGTCACAAGAGGCGACCAGATATTTGCGGCTGCCCCATTCGCCGTAGGGGCCGTTCCACATCTCGTACCCGGCTTTCGAGGAGATGATCATCTCATCCCGCAGGCCGGCGAAATCGGTGCGCATGATCTCGCCAAAGGCTGATTCGGCGGAACCGGGCGGCGGGCCGTAGTTGTTGGCGATGTCGAAATGGGTGATGCCCAGATCGAAGGCGGTGCGCAGGATCGCCTGCTTGGTCTTGTGCGGCGTGTCGTCACCGAAGTTATGCCACAGGCCCAAGGAGATAGTGGGCAGCTTGAGGCCCGACCGTCCAACGCGGTTGTAGATCATGCGGTCATAGCGGGTCTCGGCGGGAATATAGGTCATCGGCGGCCTCCTGTTCGCTGACGCTTTGTCCTCTGTCAGCCCGGGAAATTCCAGCGGAATTCCGTCGAGGGAACCAAAGAAGGGCCTGTTGCATTGCCCTTTCTGGCACGCGCTGCGATAGTGCGGCGGGGGTCCAGAAGGGTCGCGAGTCATTATGGTCATGTCGGTTGGTCACAAGCTTTTGGTCGGTGCGGCGGTCTTGGCACTAGCGGCTGCGTTTGCGATTCCGGGCCGGGCGTTTGATGCGGTTGAGTTCAATGTAACAGGTGCCAGCAAGGCGCTGACCAAGGACATCAAGGCGGCCTCGGGTCTGGTGGGCTCCAAGGCGGACAAATCTGCGCTGGATCTGTTTGCGGATGCGCAGGCGGAATATGGGAAAATCCTTTCGGCGCTGTATGCTTCGGGGCATTATGGGCCGGAGATTCATGTGCTGATTGATGGGCGTGAGGCGGCGAGCATTGCTCCGCTGGATGCGCCCTCAACGATCAAACATATCACGGTGACGGTGGACCCGGGGCCGGCCTTCACCTTCTCGGACGCGCGGATTGGGCCGTTGGCGCGGAAGACGGTGATTCCCTCGGGCTTTGCGGCGGGCAAGGTGGCCGATTCAGGGATGATCAAGGCGGCGGTGGCGGCGGGGCTGGATGGCTGGCGGACCGAGGGGAATGCCAAGGCCGATGTGGCGGCGCAGGACCTGACGGCGGATCATGCCAGTTCAACGCTGTCGGCATCGGTGCAACTGGCGCCCGGGCCGGTGCTGCGGTTTGGCGATCTGGTGATCCATGGGGCGAAGTCGATTCGCGAGGCGCGGGTGCGCAAGATTGCGGGCCTGCCCACCGGCAAGCGGTTCAGCCCGGCCGACGAGGCGCGGGTGGCGGAGCGGTTGCGGCGGAGCGGGGTGTTTTCGTCGGTCTCATTGACCGAGGACGAAAAAGTGACGGCGCCGGACCTTTTGGGTCTGACCGCCGATCTGGTGGAGGCCAAGCCGCGCCGCTACACCTTTGGCGCGGAAGTGGCGACGAATGAAGGTTTGGGGCTGAACGGCAGCTGGCTGCACCGCAACCTCTTGGGCGGCGGTGAGCGGTTTGAGGTGACGGGCGCCTTGACCAACATCTCGGCCAAGGGCAGCGGGATGGATTATTCGCTGGGTGCCACGCTGGACCGACCGGCGACGCCGGGGCCGGATACGACGCTGAACCTGTCGTTCAAGATCGGCCATGTCGATGACGCGGATTACTCGGCCAATGTGCTGACGACGGGCTTTGGCTTCACGCATTACTTCAGCGACAGCCTGACCGGCCATGCTGCGTTGAGCTACAGCTATTCAGACGGCAAGGATGCGGCGGGGGATTTCCTGTATCGCAGCGTGGCCTTGCCTATGGGCGTGACCTGGGACAGGCGCGACAGCAAGACGGATGCGACCAAGGATTTCTACATTGATCTGAACGTGAAGCCCTTCCTTGGCTTTGGCACCTCGGACAACGGGGTGCGGGTTGCGTTTGACGGGCGGTACTACAAAAGCCTTGGAGCGCAGAAGGGCATCGTGCTGGCAACGCGGGTGCAGGGTGGGGCGGTTCTGGGCGCCTCGGCCTTGGGCACGACGCGGGGCGATCTGTTCTATTCGGGCGGTGGCGGCACGGTGCGGGGGCAACCCTACCAGTCGCTGGGCGTGACGGTGATGGATGGCGGGACGCCGGTGGATACCGGGGGGACGCGGTTCCTTGCGGCTTCGCTGGAGGCGCGGGTTCGGGTGACAGAGTCGATTGGGATTGTGGGCTTTGTCGATGCAGGCTCGGTCGGGTTGGGCGGGTTGTCGGGCAATGCGTGGCAGGCCGGCGCGGGGCTGGGTCTGCGCTATGCGACGGGTGTGGGGCCGATCCGGCTGGATGTCGCGGTGCCGGTGCATGGCAAGACGGACGAGAAGTTTCAGATTTACATAGGATTGGGGCAGGCATTCTGATGCGTACTTTGCTTGCACTTCCCCTGTGCCTGATGCCGTTCCATGCGTTGGCCGATGCGGCGGCGGACAAGGGCTTTCTGACCAGCTGGCTGGAAGAGAACCTGTCAGGCGGCGGACGGACGATCACGATTGACGGGTTTCAGGGGGCTTTGTCCTCGGAAGCCAGTCTGACGCAGATGACGATTGCCGACAGTCAGGGCATCTGGCTGACGCTGAAGGATGTGAAGCTGGTCTGGGACCGCACCGCGCTGTTTTCGGGTGCGATTTCCATAACCACACTGTCTGCGGGTGAGATTGATCTGGAGCGGTTGCCGGTGACCGACGCGGCCTCGGCCCTGCCAGCGGCGGAGGCGACGCCCTTTGTCTTGCCGGATTTGCCAGTGTCCGTGGCGATTGATGCGATTTCGGCCCCCAAGTTGCTGCTGGGGCCGACGGTGCTGGGACAGGCGGTTGAAGCGAGCCTGACGGCGGACATGAAGCTGTCGGGCGGCGAGGGGTCGGCGCATCTGAACTTGCTGCGCGGCGGGGATGGGCCGCAGGGCCATGTGACGCTGGCGGCGAGTTATGCGAACGGCACCAAGGTGCTGGGCCTGACGCTGGATGCGGCGGAGGATGCGCATGGGATTGCAGCGACCCTGCTGCATGTGCCGGGCGGGCCGGCGACCAGTTTGAAGATTGATGGAACCGGACCGCTGTCCGATTTTGCGGCAACGGTGGATCTGTCGACCGATGGGGCCACGCGGCTGGCGGGCAAGGTCAGCACGGGCACGGATGCGGCGGGCAACCGCAGCTTTGCGGCTGATCTGGCCGGGGACCCTACCCCGGTCTTCTTGCCGGAATATGCCAGCTTCTTTGGGCCGAATGTGTCGCTTTCGGTCAAGGGCCGGCAGGCGGTGGATGGCGCGCTGCGGTTGGAGACGCTGTCCGTGCAAAGTCAGGCACTGAGCCTGCAGGGCAGTCTGGCGCTGGCTGCGGATGGCCAGCCTGAAAACCTGAACCTGACAGGCAAATTGGGGCTGGAGACCGGGCGGGTGAACCTGCCGGCCACGACCGCTGATCCGATCACCCTGCAAAGCGCTGATCTGACGCTGAGTTACGACAAAGCCACCGGTCCGCTTTGGCATTTCGCGACGACGGTGAACCAGTTTGACAGCGGGACGCTCGCCGCCGGTCTGTTGAAGCTGACGGCAGAGGGGCAGTTGGGCGCGCAGGTGTTTGACGGCTCGGCGCAGTTTGACGCCTCGGGTCTGGTGGCGGCTGATCCGGCGCTGGCGCAGGCCTTGGGCGCTAGCGTGTCTGGGACGGCGGATTTCAAGCTGGATCAGGCAACGTCGGCTTTGCAGGTGTCGACCCTGACTTTGACGGCACCGGGTTATGCGGTGCAGACCCAAGGTACGATCGGGAAATTGGCGGAGCTGCAGGGCCATGTCGCGGGGCAGTACGATGATCTGTCGCGGCTGTCCGGCTTGGTGGGCAAGCCGCTGACGGGCGCGGCGCGTTTCGTTGCGGATGGCAGCTTCGCGGCGTTGAGTGGTGCTTTTGACATAAAGGGCCGGGTGACCGGTCAGGGTCTTGGGATTGGCATTGCGCAGGTGGACGCCTTGCTGGCGGGGGCCAGCACGGTTGATTTTGACGCCAAGCGGGATGAAAGCGGCACGGTGCTGCGCAGCCTTGCGGTGCGGGCGGCGAGTCTGTCGACGGATTTGCAGGGCAGCGTCACGGGCAAGGGCGCCACGCTGACGGGGACTTTGGGGTTTCCGGATGTCTCGGTTCTGGGGGCTGGCTACAAGGGGGCTTTGACGGCGCAGGTCGATTTCAGCGGCGGGATGCAGCAGGGACAGATCAAGGCTGCGGCGCAGGGGCAGGATCTGGCCGTGGGCCAGCGCCAGATGGATGGCATTCTGGCGGGCACCTCTGATCTGACGCTGGAGGCGACCTATGCCGGGGGTATTGCGACGATCCAGAAGGCGCAGGTGACCTCGGCGCAGGGGCAGGTTGCAGTCAGCGGGACGGTTTCGGCGGACCAAAGTGATGTGCAGGCGACGCTGGCATTGGTGGACCTGTCTGTGATGGGGCCGGGCTATAGGGGCGCTGTGAAGGGTGAGGTTGGGTTCACGGGCGGGATGGAGAAGGGGCATATCTCTGCCTCGGTTCAGGGGCAGGATATTGCGGTGGGCCAGCCGCAGGCCGATGGGCTTTTGGCGGGTGCCAGCGATGTGACGCTGGAGGCGGCGTTTGCCGGGGGCGTGGCGACGATTGAGAAGGGCGTCGTGTCGTCGCCGCAGGGGCAGGTGGTTTTGGCGGGCACGGCTTCGGTTGACCATAGTGAGCTGAAGGCGACGTTGTCGCTGCCGAGCCTGAAGCCGCTTGGTGCGGCCTTCAAAGGCAAGATCGACGGCACGGCGGCGTTTGTCGGCAAGATGGATGATGCGACGGTGACGCTGGATGCCAGCGCCAGCAATCTGGCTGTTGGGCAGGCGCAGGCCGATGTGCTGCTGCGGGGTGCCTCAAAGCTATCGGCGCAGGTCAGCCTGACGGCGGAGGGGGTGCGGATTGACCGGGCCTCGATCAGCAATCCGCAGGTGACGGCCAATCTGAGCGGTACGGCGGTGGGGGCGGTCAGCAATCTGACGCTGTCTGCGAAGCTGGCCAATCTGGGCCTGCTGCTGCCGCAGTTTCCGGGGGCGGTTACCGTCACGGGCACCGTGGCGCAGAGGCCGGAGGGGACGAGCCTGAACCTTGCCGCCAAAGGACCGGGGCAGATTGATGCCAAGCTGGGGGGGACCGTCGCAGCGGATTATGGGCGGGCGGATCTGAAGATCACGGGGTCTGCCACGGCGGCGCTGGCGAATGGGTTCATTTCGCCCCGGTCGGTCGATGGTGCGGTGCGGTTTGATTTGCGGCTGGTGGGGCCGTTGGCCTTGTCGTCGGTGAGCGGTCCGGTTTCGATCAGCGGGGGACGACTGGCCGATCCGTCGCTGCCCTTCGGGCTGACGGACATGGCGGCGACCGCAAAGCTGGGCGGCGGCCGGGTGCAGCTTGATGTGACGACGGGTGTGTCGACGGGGGGCAAGATTGGCGTGCAGGGCTCGGTTGGGCTGGCTTCGCCCTATCCGGCGGATTTGTCTGTGAAGGTCACGCAGGCTGTTCTGAAGGACCCGCAGCTGTTCGAGACGGTGGCCAATGGCACAGTCAGCTTCAAGGGTACGGCCACAGGAGGCGCTACCATTGCGGGCTCTGTCGCGCTGGGCAGGACCGAGCTTCACATCCCATCGACCGGGATGGGGGCGGATGGCGGGCTTCCGGGCCTGAAGCACCGCAACGATGCCGCCGCGGTCAAGGCGACGCGTGGGCGGGCTGGCGTTGGCGGCGCGACATCGGGCAAGGCAGCGGGGCCGGCCTTCGCGCTGGATCTGTCGATTTCGGCACCGAATCAGGTGTTTATCCGCGGCCGCGGTCTGGATGCGGAACTGGGTGGCAGTCTTGTGCTGCGGGGGACGACGGCGAATATCGTGCCCTCGGGCGCGTTCAACCTGATCCGGGGGCGGCTGGATATCCTTGGCAAGCGGCTGGTGCTGACCGAGGCGCAGATCCAGATGCAGGGTGCTTTGGTGCCCTATGTGCATGTGCTGGCCTCGGTGGAAAGTGCAGACATCACCTCATCGGTGCAGATCGAGGGGGATGCCACCAATCCGGCGGTGACCTTCGTTTCGGTGCCTGAGCTGCCGCAGGAGGAGGTTCTGGCGCATCTGCTGTTCAACAAGGGCCTGTCCAACATCAGCGCGTTTCAGGCAGCGCAACTGGCCTCGGCGGTGGCGACACTGGCGGGGGGTGGCGGCGGCGGGATCATGGGCGCGCTACGCAGCAAGACCGGGCTGGACAACCTTGACGTGAAGTCTGATGCCACGGGCAATACCTCGGTCACGGCTGGCAAGTATATCAACGAGAAGACCTATAGCGAGGTCACCGTTGATCAGGCCGGCAAAAGTTCGATCAGCCTGAACTATGACGTGACGCGGAACATCACGCTGAAAGGCCATGTCGATTCCGACAGCAAGACCGGCGTGGGCATCTATCTGAAGCGCGATTACTGACGGGGGGGCGGGCGGCGACGTTCGGCATCGACGGCGGCCCCCAGAAGCACGGTGTAGGCGCTGACGTAGAGCCAGATCAGCAGGACAACGACTGCGCCGATCGAGCCGTAGATGCGGTTGTAGGACGGGAAGTTGGCGAGGTAGAGCATGAAGCCGCGCGCCGCCAGCGCCCAAAGCACCACAGCCACCAGCAGGCCCCAGCTGAACAACGGCGGGAGGCGCGCGCCGTAGTTCGGGCCATAGCGGTAGGCGATGCCGACCGAGGCCACCACCAGCACCACGCCCAGCGCGAGGTTGGCGCGGTGCAGCAGCACGGCATCGTCGCCCGGCAGCGGCAGAAGGCCGATGACCAGCGGGGCCACCACGGTCACCAGCATGGCCGCCAGCGCAAAACCGATCAGCACCAGCGTGAGCAGCAGCGCCCTGAGCTGGTGGTGCCCGCCAGAGCGGTTGGGCAGTTGATGAATGGCGTTCAGGCCACGGATCAGCGCGGCAACGCCCGCACGGGCCGACCAGAGGGCAAAGAGGGTGGACAGCACGGTTGCCCAGCCAAGCTGCGGCCCGCGCACCTCCAGCAGGGCCTGAACCTGGGAGCGGATCAGCGTCAAAGCCTCGGGCGGCAGAAAGCCCTTCAGCAGGTCAACCTGAGTCTGGATGACGGAAGGGTCGTTGAGCGTGCCCCAGATCGCGATGATGGCAGCGGCAGCAGGGAACAGGGCCAGAAACCCGAAGAAGGCCACGCCAGCGGAGATCAGGTCCAATTCGGCTTGCTCGGCCCGGCGGTAAAGCCGCAGCCCGGCGGCCAGAATGTTAGGCGGCAGCGGTAGGCGTCGCAAACCACGATCCTCCGCCGTGTTCAGGTTTCATAAACGCAAACGGGCCCGCCGGTGTGGCGCGCCCGATGTGCGAAGCTTGTCAAACTGAACTAATCAGTTGCTGCCCGGCAGCGGAGTGGTGGTTGCAGCGCCGGAGCCAAGAACCAGAGCGAAGCCAGCAGCAGCAATGCCGAGGGTGG
The DNA here is from genome assembly GCA_947371955.1 of Paracoccaceae bacterium. Taxonomy (GTDB): domain Bacteria; phylum Pseudomonadota; class Alphaproteobacteria; order Rhodobacterales; family Rhodobacteraceae; genus Stagnihabitans. The sequence goes on from CANBRQ010000002.1 coordinate 51,255, forward strand.
CAATTTCGCTCGACGCCAAAGCGCCGCCGAGGCCGAGGCCACCGACGCAAGCCGGACGTTCCTTGCCCTTGGCAACGACTTTGTCGTTGTCCTGGCAGGCTTCACGCTTCTCAGTCGTGGCGGGCGCAGTTGTCGTGGCCGTGGTAGCAGCCTGAACAAAAGACACAGAGCCCAGCAGAGCCAGCGCGGCGGTCAAGGTTACGAATTTTTTCATGGAATCTCTCCAGATTGATTGCATTAGTTCGTTGGTAGCACAAATCTGCGCTTTAGGTAAGACCCTTATCGAAAGCTCAGTCCACGAGCCTTTGCAACCGCATGGTTGCCACTTGAACGGAAACAAACTGATCAGACTGCCTCAATTTTCCGCTTCCGTCGAACCAGTAGGCATTCTCGAACCTCGTATCCGGATTGGCACAGGATTCGTTGACCCGGCGGGCGACGTAGCCCTGCCCGTACAGATCAATCGTTTCGGATCCGGCGGTCGAGAAATTGCAATCGAAATCAAGGCGTTGCGGCTGGTCTGCCCCGTCGAGATAGTAATAGACGCGGTGGAAGAAGCCATTTCCGGAACTGATCTGGCCGATGCTGGGCGCCACCGCAGACATCATGTCCGAACCAAACCCGCGCGTTGCCACGAGGACGCCGTCGTTCATCGACACGGTTTGATACGCCGTGCTGGCCCAGGTTCTGATGGACCCATTGATGCCATAGGGCGCCACGAAGCCATTGAATCGAAGTTTATCTACTTTTACGCCATAAACCGGCACGGCCGATTGCGCCAAGGCGGTCTGAATCGCCTGAAGCCGGGCGCCGGTCGGGGCCGTGGATGCCGGTTTGCGTGCAAGGCCGAATCCGCTGGTGAAGAGGTTCCGGGTCGCCTCTGCCGCCACGGTCGTATCAGACACATCGGGCGCGCTGCCGCAGGCCGACAGCAGGGCAGCACTCAGCAGGGCGCCAACGAGGGCAGGGAGATTGCGTTTCATTTCCACACCCGTCCCCATTGAGCATCCATCCGCGTCTGGTCATAGCTGCGCAAGACCTCGTACAGGCGGTCATTGACTTCAAGCCGGGCGCCACCGTCGCGCTGGATCGGGTGGATCGGCAGCGTCCGCGTCGTGCGCGTCGGCTTGCCGGTCAGCCAACTGAACGGGATTTGCAGCGTGATGCCCTTGTCGAACGAACCCTCTCCGAACTTGGCCGAAGAAACGTTCGTCTTGGTCGCAAAAGCACCGATCCGCCAGCCGTTGGCAAACTCTCGCGTCACGGCCAAAGTGGCACCGACATCGCCGGCCAGATAGCGGCCGACGTCAAGTTCGGCGTGGAAGCCATTGCCGAAGTCATAATAGCCAGAGACGTGGCCAGTCGCGACGCGGTAGTCTTTGCGTTTGGGTTGATTGGGGTCGTGGAAACCGAACCCCAGGGCGCCGCCGTAGTCGCGCTTGGCGACATAGTTCAACTCTACCCCCAGCGCCCAGCGACGCGCCACCGGACGCCAGAGAACTTCGGTCGAAATGCCGCCGAACATGCGTTCCAGATAACCGACCGTCACCCGGCCATAGAGATCCGGCCCGAGGCGGGAGTACCAGGCAGCGGTCAAAGTCTCCAGCGAGGGTTGCTTGGTGAAGTATTTCGTCTGGTCGGTACGCACGCGGGGCATCGTGCAGTTGGTTTTCGGACAGGGCTTGTCTTCGATATTGCTGAAGGCAAGTTGCGTGACCGACCCCGAGAAGATGATGCCCGGCGACAGTTCATATTGCGCGGAAAGCCGTGCCCCGATGCCAAGCTGCAGCGGGTTGGACGGGTTGAACAACTGGCTGCGGGAGTAGGGCAGCAGCGACCAGTTGAAATGCGGGAAGAAGGCCGCATTTGCCTCTGTCCCGGCGAGAGGCAGCCCGGCCTCCACGATATCCGAGCGGATGCGCAGGGCGTGACCGGCATCGGGCGCGAATTCCAGGTTTTCCATGTCCGTGCGCCGGATCACGACCTTGGAGCCGGGAAGGCCATGGTCGACCGGAACCAGCTCGAACAGCTCAACCGAGGCGGGAAGGACATGGGTCATGGCCCGCGCCACGCGGCCGACGGCCTGTGCCGCCGCGTCATATTTGGTGCTGCGGAAGCGGACCTGAGCTTTCGTTGCCGTCACACCCAGAGACTCGACGGTGATCCCGGTGCCTTCGAGGTTGGCTGACAGGTCGTTGAGCAGGCTGGTCTGGACGCCGGCAACAGCGGTCCAGCCGGTCGTCCACTTTTCGGGGTTGGCGGCGCGCGAGGGGCGGACGAGCACAGGCTGCGGCCCACTGCCACCCATGCCACCGGCGGGGCGCTGATCCGGATTGAGCACGAAGGTAAAGCTTAGACCGACTTCGCTGCCATACATATAGTAGCCGCCCAGCCGGACAGAGGGGTTGGGCTGGTATTCGAAGCCGAAGTTCAAAGGACTCTTACGCTCGAACGTGCCGCGGCGCTTGGATTCTTCGGTATAGGCATCCGAGGAATACTCGGCCTTCAAGGTCAGCTTATCATTGACCTGATACTCGATGCCACCGAAGGGCGCGGCATCGCCACGGAACCATTGCTTGACGTTGAAGTTGCCGCCCTTGCCAATCTTCACCTTCGGACGCGCGCCGAAGGGTGCGCCGATGGAGTTGTAGCTGCCAAGCCGACCAAAGCCGATGCCTGCGGTCACTTTGAGACGGGGGCCGAAATTCTTGGTGGCGGCAATGTATTCGGCCGCCGACAGGCCGGTGCCAACGAAATCCTGCAGGCCAATGGTCACAGACGGGAGGAAGCGGCCTTCGGTCAGGATCTGATAGCTGATGTCGAAGTTGCGGTCATAGTAGATGTCAAACCCATCGCAGAGCGGATGAGGGCCCGGGCCTTTGCAGACCTTGTCGCCCCAGTTTCGGATGCCGACATAGCGGAACACACCCGATAGACGCGGTGATATCTGAAATCGCAGCGAATTGCGGAAGACCGGGCCGAATTGCGAGTGGCTCAACGTCAGAAAGCCATCCGGCATCTGTTCGCCCGAGGGCATGTCGATCAAGCCGACCTGACCGGACAGGTTAATGCTGGGCCGGGTTTCTGCCTGTGACATGGTGGCTGCGGCCAAAAGGGCCAATCCAACCAAGGCTCGCGACACGATCGTTCGGAAAGAGTTTTTCACAGAAGCCAGCCTCTTCGATTGAGCCTTTAGTTTAAGCAAACACTCCGATACGGCAACCCGGATTATCTTTTTCGCGGACGATCTGCGGCAACGCAGCAACGCAGGTCCCTGAAATCAGGCTTTCAGGGTGGATTCCGCTGCGAAACCAAGCGTGTCGCCATCGGTCGCCTGACCGAAGCCTTCGACATAAGCGGCAGCGACGGCGCGGGCGGCTTGTGCGTCACCGGTGGCCATCGCGTTGCGGAGCGCTTGCAGGGCCTTGGCCATGTCAAGCTCTGTCAGGCTGCCTTCGCGGGCGCGCAGGATCTTGGCATGCGGCGTCGTCAGCAGGCCCGCGCCGATAAGCAACTCTTCATGCATCTTTTCGCCGGGGCGCAGGCCGATCATCTGAATCTCGATATCGCCATCGGGCCGGCTTTCATCGCGGACCGTGTAGCCCGAGGCCTGGATCATCTGTTCTGCCAGATCGCGGATCCGCATCGGTTTGCCCATGTCCAGCACGAAGACATCGCCCCCCGGTTCGGACACGGAACTGGAGAAACTGCCGGCCAGCAGGACAAGGTGCGCCGCTTCGGAGATGGTCATGAAATAGCGGGTCACGTCTTCATGCGTCAGGGTAACCGGGCCGCCGCGCCGGATCTGATCCTTGAACAACGGCACGACCGAACCGGAGGAGCCCAGAACGTTGCCGAAGCGCACCATGGAATAGGTGGTCTTGGTCGACCGTTTGGCGAGGTCTTGTACCACCATCTCGGCCAGCCGCTTGGAAGCGCCCATCATGTTGGTTGGCCGCACGGCCTTGTCGGTGGAAATCAGGATGAAGCGCTGCACCCCGGCCTCTTCCGCGGCATCGGCCAAGGTGCGGGTGCCCAGCACATTGTTCACCATGCCCGCGACCGGGTTCATTTCGACCAGCGGCACATGCTTGTAGGCGGCGGCGTGGACCACGACTTCAATCCCATGGTCCGACATGGCCGAGCGGGTTGCCCGCGAATCCGTCACCGAGCCCAGAATCGGGATGATCTCTGTCTTGTCGACGTCGGGCCGCAGGCGAAGTTCACGGTCAATCTCGTACAGGGCAAGCTCGCTCACCTCAAACAATACGAGTTTGCGGGGGACGAAGGTCAGCAACTGGCGACAGAGTTCCGAGCCGATTGAGCCCCCTGCCCCGGTCACCATAATCGTCCGGCCCGAATAGGCAGCGACGCCATCGGTCACCTCTTGCTCGACCATCTCGCGGCCAAGGAACTTGTTGGCCGATACGGGGGCGAGGTTCTTGACCAGCGCCTCGGCCCCGACCAACTGCGCGAAGGACGGCAGGGCCAGCACGTCAACGCCCAGATCCTGCAGACGCCGGGCGATCTGGGTCTGCTTGGGCGCAGAGACCGAGGGCATGGCCAGAAGCACGCGGTCAATCTCTTTGTCCCGGACGATCTGTTCGATCTTGTCGGGTGACATGACACGCAGTCCGGCGACGGTCATCGAGTGCAGGCTTTTGTCGTCATCCAGGAAGGCCACGACCATGATGGATTCGTGCGATTTCAGCGCGGCGGCAAGTTGGGTACCGGTGGTGCCCGCGCCGTAGATCAGCACACGCCAGCGCCGATGGCCCCAGCGCAGCACCAGAAGGTAGAAGTTGAGCATCGCCAGACGGATCCCGACCGAGCCCAGAAAGAACAGCAGGCCGAACAGACTGATGCCGATGGCCGGAAAGGTCACGCCAAGGGCGCGGCACATCAGCCACAGCGCCGCCACCAGCAGGCCGGAAAAGCAGGCGGTGCGCAGAACGGCGAGGGATTCGAACGCCTTCAGACGAATGTTGGGGATGCCCAGCAGCATCGAGACGAACGCCGAGACCAGCGGAAACGCCAGAAACACGTCCCGCATGTGCCAGACCATTTCCGCTGGCATCCATGACGAGCTGACCAGCATCACACTGATCAGCAGCGCCAGCGGGGCAATGACGACGTCGATCAACAGAAAGACGAATCTCTTGTGCACCCTGTTCAGGCGGTCAACTGAAGCAAAGAGGCGGGTGCGCAGGGATGTCATGAGAGCAAAGGCGGCCTTCTGGTTTTGGGCAAAGTCTTGCCAAACAATGAATTCAAAGCTGGTGCATCAAGTCCTTCCCTCAGCAGCACGGTACGGCTGCTGCACAGCCCAATCAAGTCAAACGCCGTTAAACAAACATCAAAGTACTTTCAATTGTGCCAATTTATAGCACGAAGTGCGGTCAAAGCCATCAGCCTAAGGTCCGAAAAGACCGTCCTGTGGCTTTGGTAGATCAGGTCGAGGCGGGCTTTGCGGGGCACGCAGCGCCGGGAATAGACCGCATCAGTCTCTTCGGGGGTGCGGCACTTGGCCAGAAGACGCTCTTCGTGGCGGTGGAAGACCAGCGTGGCAAGGCCCGTGATCCCCGGGCGGCTTTGCAGGACTTGGGCGTAGATCTCGGGGTGACGCTCCACATATAGCCGGAGCGGGGGGCGGGGGCCGACAAAGCTCATGTCGCCTTTCAGGACGTTCCAAAGCTGCGGCACCTCGTCCAGACGGCAGCGGCGCAGGAAGCGGCCGGTTTTGGTGATGCGATTGCGCTTGTCGCCGCCGGAGACACCTTGCTCGGGCGGTACGACGGTCATGGTGCGCAGTTTCCAAAGCTGAAAGGGCCGGTCGGGCGCCCGCATCCGCTCGGACAGGTAGAAAAGCGGGCGCCCCTCGCAGACCCAAAGCCACAGCAAAAGCGCAGCAAAGGGAATGGCAAGGATCAGGGCCAGAAGCAGGGCGAGAACGATGTCCAGGATACGTGTGGACAGGATCATGGCCAGAGCGCCTTCAGGGCGTTTAGGTCAGCCACGATACCGGAAGCCGTCGCTTCGGGCAGATCAATGCAGGTTTTCAGTCGGGTGACCGACAGGGCGACGCGGGGGATGGCGGCCTCTCGCGGTGGGCCGAAGCGCCAAGTTGCACCGAAGGCCGTCAACAGGTCGGCCATGGGCAAGGCGGGCTCCTGCGCGAGGTTGAGGATTTCGGGCAAGCTATCGCCCTGCGCGGCGGAGGTTAGCAAATGCCGCAGCGCGGCGGCAAGCGCCTTGGGGCCGATGTAGGACCGTTCCGGCCCACCGGACTGGCCCGGGATCGGGTCCAGCACGACCACGCCCTGACGCGCGCTGGACAACAGTGCATCCGCCCCGGCGACATTGCCAAGCCGCAGGATGGTCAGGCCGAAGCCGGAACCGGGTTGGCGCAGGATCTCTTCGGCCTCAAGCTTGGCGCGGCCATAGTCGCCAAGCGGATCGGGGCTTCGGGTTTCGTCGATCGGGGTCAGTTCCGGGCGATAGACGGCGGCGGTGGACATGAAAAACACGTGCCGCGCGCCGCAGGATTGTGCTGCCTCTCGCAAGGCGGCGGCGGAACGGCGGTTTTCCGCCAATCCGGCGGCATCGCCACGCGTTTGTCCGGCCAAATGCAGGAAAATCGCACCCTTCGGCAACACGGGATGCGGTATTTTTCCAATATCCCATGCGATATCAATATCTTGATTTAATGTACGGGATGACCACAACACCCGCAATCCGGCAATGGCCACACCCCATTGGACTCGCAGCGCCTGACCGATTCGGCCTTGCGCGCCTGTCACGATCACGCAGGGCTCGCTCCATTGCAGATTAGTCACATATTTATCCACAAAGCTTTCCTTAACCGTATTCCAATACGATTGACCCGCCAAGACTCCGCAGTATGTACTGCACCCAATTGAAATCCAGCCCATGCGGGCCGGATGCAGGAGTCCCGCATGTCTGCACGTTTTCGTTCTGTCGTTCCCGCGATTGTCCTGATGGGTTTGGTTGGTCCTTTGGCCTCGTGCTCTCCGCCGCAGGATGTGGCGGATGTGGCGCAGGTGGTGGCGGGGGTGAACCGGCCAGATGCGAATTTTGCGGTGGAACTGGTGACGCGCGATACGCCGGAAGTCGTGGCGGAATGGCCCAATAGCCATCCGCAGCAAAGCCTGGGCTGGATCACCCATCAGCGCACCTCGTCTGACCCGTTGATCGCGCCCGGCGACAAGCTGAGCCTTGCCGTCTGGGACAATGACGACACCTCGCTGCTGTCGTCGCCGGCGCAAAAGGTCATCCAGTTGCCGGACTTGCGGGTGTCCAGCGATGGGACGATCTTCCTGCCCTATGTCGACAAGGTCTATGTCGCCAAGATGACCCCGGAAGAAGCGCGGGTTGCCATTCAGCAGAAACTGCTGGCGATCATCCCCTCGGCGCAGGTTCAGCTGAACTATGGCTCGGGCACGCAGAATTCGGTCGTTGTGCTTTCGGGCGTGGCCAATCCGGGCAATGTGTCACTGACCGACCGCAGCACCACGGTGACCAGCGTGATCGCGCAGTCGGGCGGGGTGCCGGTGGGCATGGCAAACCCGCAGATCAACCTGCAACGCGATGGCAAGCTGTACCGGATTTCGGCGGATACCCTGCTGCAGCATCCGGAACTGGATACGACGCTGCGCGGCGGCGACAAGGTGTTCATCACGCCGGATGACCGCTATTTCATGTCGCTGGGCGCGGCGGGGAAAGAGGCGGTCATCAACTTCACCCGCGACGAGATCACCACGCTGGAGGCGATGTCGCTGGTGGGCGGGTTGGATCAGGGCACGGCTGACCCCAAGGGCATTCTGATCCTGCGCAACTATCCGGCATCTGCCGTGCGGAGCGACACGAAAAAGGGGCCGCCGAAGCAGCGGATGATCTTCTCGTTCGACCTGACCACGGCCGATGGCTTGTTCAGCGCAGGTGAGTTCAAGGTTGAGGACCGCGATCTGGTGCTGGTGACGCAAAGCCCGCTGGTCAACACGCGGACGATCCTGAACTTCGTGAGCGGCTTCCTGTCGACGGGCCGCACGGTGATTGCCGCCACGAACTGAGGACTATTCGGCGTCTTCCAGCCTTATGCGCAACTCGCGCAGCACCGGCAGCACGGCACGGACCCGGTCCGTGCCGATCGCTTTGACGATATCGGCAATCAAAGGGGCGACCGACTGCACCGCTGCGTCGCGGGCGGCACGACCGGCGGGACTGATCGCCACGAACTTCTGGCGGGCATCGTCCCAATCGGGTCGGATATGCACATGCCCGGCCCATTCCAGTTTCGACAGCGTGTTGGTCATCGCCCCGCGGGTCAGGTGAAATGCCTTGGCCAGTTGCGCCGGGGTACGTTCTTCCTGCAGGCGGGCGAGGTGGTTCAGCACGGAAAAGTGCGACAATTCCATGCCCTTGGGCAAAACCTTGGAGATGCGGTTGCGCGCCAGCTGATCCGCAATCAGCAACTCGCCGAACAGCGAGACGGCTAGGTCTTCGGTCCGCTCGGTCATGGCCCGATCTCAGTCATGGTCCGTCGAAGTCCCGGTCATGTGTGAGGGACGGCACGCGGCGGCGGGCGTCGTCGACTTTGAATAGGTCGAGGTCGACCAGCGTGACGCCGGGCTCTGTCCCGCCATCAGCCAGCACCTCGCCCCAAGGGGCCACGGCAAGGCTGTGGCCGTGGGTACGGCGGCCCTTGCCGTTGGTTTCCGTGTGAAAGCCGGTTTGGGCGGGGGCAAGGACGAAAGCACCGCTTTCAATGGCGCGGGCCCGCAGCAGGGTTTCCCAATGGGCGGCGCCGGTGATGTGGTTGAAGGCGGCGGGCACTGTCAAAACTTGCGCGCCGGCTTTCGCCAGCCGGCGGTAGAGATGCGGGAAGCGGACGTCATAGCAGACGGTCATGCCGATTTTCGCGAAGGGGGTTTCCGCCAACACCGCTTTGGTGCCGGGACGGAAGCCTGCGGATTCACGGTAGACCTCAGTTTCCGAGACGTTCACGTCGAACATGTGGATCTTGTCGTATTTGGCCGCGATGTCACCTTGCGGGGTGATCAGGAAGGATCGGTTGGCAAAGCGGCCGTCCTCGTCTCCGGTCAGAAGCGCCAGTGAGCCAATCAGCAGCCAGATACCCAGGTGCGCCGCGTCCTCCCGCAGGGCTGCCAAGGTTTCATCCTCGGACTCCAGCCGCAGCAAGGACCTTTGCACGGCGCGGTTGGACCAGAGGCCGTTGGTGCATTCCGGGGTCAGGACGAAGCCTGCACCTTGTGCCTGGGCTTGCCGCACATAGCCCCGCGTGGCTGCGAGGTTTTGTGCCAGATCATCGCTGACGTTCAGCTGAACAAGAGCAGCCCGCATCGGCGTCAGGCCAGAAGCGGGTCAAGCGCCCCGGCATGGTCCAACGCGTGGATGTCATCGCAGCCGCCGACATGCTGGCCGCCGATGAAAATTTGCGGGACGGTGCGGCTCCCATTGGCGCGGCGGGTCATCGTCTCGCGCAGCATGGGGTCGCGGCCGACGTCGATTTCGGTGAAAGCCACGCCCTTTTTGGTGAGCAGGCGCTTGGCGGCGACGCAATAGGGGCAGGTTTGGGTCGTATAGATCTCAACAGGTTTCATGAGCGTAATCCTTGGGCCATGGGGCGACTATACTGACTTAAGCATCCTTCGCAACGCGCGCCATGACCAGAACGGAAACCCCTATTGCACCGGCGGCAACGCAGGCTTCGGCCCCTGCAGCCAAAGTGGCGCCGGATGTCATCACGTCATCGACCAGCAGAACATGCCGGCCCTGGACCTTGACCAGATGCCGCGGATGCAGGGTCAGGGCGGCGGACATGTTGGCAAAGCGGCCGTCGCGGGTCAGCCCATCCTGCGACCCGGTAGAGCGGCGGCGTTGCAGAAGGTCGGGGCAATGCTCCAGCTTGGCCAGTTTGGCGATGCGGGAGGAGAGCAAAGCCGCCTGATTGTACCGCCGCTTGAGCAGCCGCAGCCAATGCAGCGGGATCGGGGCCACAAGCATATCGGGAACCAGCAGGGGCGCTGCGGCCTTGAACATCCAGTCCGCCGCAGGGCGGGCGAGGTCGAGCCGGTCGCCATGTTTCAGGGCCAGAACCAGCTTCCGGCCATTGTCGCGGTACATCAACGCCGCGCGTCCCGCTGTCCAGGGCCGGGCGAAGGTCAGGCAGTCGTCGCAGAGGGGGTCGCGGTCGTCCTCTCCGGGCAGGGACACCCCGCAATGGTTGCAGACAAGGCCCGTGATGAAGGGCGTGTCACGCCAGCAGTCGCCGCACAGGCCGAAATCGCTGGTCACCCGCGCCCCGCAGGACAGGCATTGCGGCGGGTAAAGCAGGTGCAGCAAGGCTTGCATTCCCATCCGTCTCTCCTTAGGTCCGCGCCATGCAGACACCGCCGCTTCTGACCGACCGCCCGACGCTGATGCGCAACCGCGCCCGCGCCACCGCCCTGTTCCTGCAGGAGATGGCCGTGGCCGAGGCGCAGGATCGTCTGGCCGAGGTTAACAGAACCTTTACGGCACCTCTGGTCGTGACAGGTTTTCCGCATTTGTGGCCGGAAATGCCCACGATTGCCGATGACGAAGTTTTGGCGGCCGAAGTGCAGGGTCACGATCTTGTGATCAGCGCGCTGACGCTTCACTGGGCGAATGACCCGGTCGGGCAATTGGTTCAGTGCCGCAGGGCGCTGAAGCCAGACGGCTGGTTCATGGCGCTGATGTTCGGCGGGCAGACTTTGCATGAGTTGCGGGCCTGCCTGGCGCAAGCTGAGGCGGAGGTGACAGGCGGCCTCAGCCCCCGCGTGCTGCCGATGGCAGAGATCCGCGACTTGGGCGGCTTGTTGCAGCGGGCGGGGTTTGCGCTGCCGGTGGCGGACAGTTTTACCACGCAAGTGCGCTATCGTGATGCGTTTCACCTGATGCGTGACCTGCGCGCGATGGGAGAGGGCAATGCCCTGGCCCAACGTTTGCGCAGGCCGACGCGTCGGGCAGTGTTTATCCGTGCGGCGGAGTTGTACCAGCAGACCTACGCCGGACCGGATGGCCTGATTCCGGCGACGTTCGAGATGATTGTCCTGACCGGTTGGGCCCCGCATGACAGCCAGCCGAAACCACTTCGGCCCGGTTCTGCGGCAACGCGCCTGTCAGATGCGCTTGGTGCCGCAGAACTGAAGCTGCCGCGCGATCCGGGGCTTTGACGCAGGCACAATTGCCGCTATCTGAGGCGCAACACCCAAGGAGCGATTTATGTTTGACGTGACCTCAGGACTTGGCCGTTTGGCCCATGCTCCGGCCAACCATCCTGCCGTGAAGCCTGCCAAGGTCGGCGTTCTGCTGGCCAATCTGGGCACGCCCGATGGCTATGACTACTGGTCGATGCGCCGCTATCTGAACGAATTCCTGTCGGACAAGCGCGTGGTGGACTTGCCGGACTGGAAATGGCAACCGATTCTGCAAGGCATCATCCTGACCTTCCGGCCGTCGAAATCCGGGGCGAACTACAAGTCGATCTGGAACGAGGAACTGAACGAAAGCCCCCTGCTGACGATCACCAAGCAGCAGACCTCGGCGATCCGGGAAAGCCTTGAGGCGATCTATGGCGACCGGGTCGTGGTCGATTTCTGCATGCGTTACGGCAATCCGTCGACCCCGTCCAAGGTGCGGGCGATGGTGGAGGCCGGGTGCGAGAAGATTCTGTTCTTCCCCCTGTACCCCCACTATGCCGGCGCCACTTCGGCCACCGCCAATGATGCGTTCTTCAGGGCCTTGGCCACGGAGAAGCGGCAGCCCTCGGCCCGGACTGTTGCGGAGTATTTCGAGCATCCCTTGTATATCAAGGCCCTCGCCCAATCGGTGACCGAGGCCTATGCCAAGCTGGATCACAAGCCCGACGCTTTGGTGACCAGCTATCACGGCATGCCGCAGCGCTACTTGATGGAGGGTGACCCCTATCATTGCCAATGCATGAAGACGACTCGTCTGCTGCGTGAGGCATTGGGTTGGGAAAAGGGCTCGATCGATGTCAGCTTCCAGTCGGTGTTTGGCCGGGAAGTCTGGCTGAAGCCTTATACTGTGGAACACGTGGCCGAATTGGCCAAGGCGGGCAAAAAGCGGATAGCGGTGATGGCCCCGGCCTTCTCGGCCGATTGCATTGAAACGCTTGAGGAAATCAAAGGCGAGATTTGCGAGGCCTTCCTGCATGCGGGCGGGGAAAGCTTCACCTATATCCCCTGCCTGAACGCAGAGCCTGCCCATGTGACCGCCCTGACGGCGGTGATCCGCGACAATCTGGGTGGCTGGCTCGCCTGAGCCGCGCCGCCAGAACGTCTGACCAAATGAAAAGGACGGCAGGTTAGTGCCGTCCTTTTGCGAATTGGATAGGCCCGTTTGGATCAGTTGCCAGCGGCAACAGCAGCGACAACCAGCAGCAGCAGCAGCGGAACGACGATACCGCCGGCCGACGAAGAGTTGGTGGTCGCAGCAGCGACGACGGGAGCGGGTTCAACAACCGGCTGAGCCATGCCGCCAGCGAAAGCGGTGGAAGCGGCCAGCGACAGGGCAGCGGCGAGGGCGAATTTTTTCATCTTGGTCTCCGTTTTGATTCATCCGGTCGCTTCACCAGCGAAGGCGCGACAGAATTGTTGCTCGTGGCAGCATAAAAGCATTTTGGCGGCGGATTTGCAACCGCCCGACGCCGCGTTTGCGGAAGTGTTGCCGGATTACCCAGTGAAACCAAAAGAAAAAGACGGTGGGTGCCCACCGTCTTTTCCTGGAAGCCGGAAGACCGGGATCAGTTGCCAGCGGCGACGGCAGCCAGAACCAGCAGCAGCAGCAGCGGAACGACCAGGCCGCCAGCGGACGACGAGGTGGTGGCGGTGGCGACGGCAGCCGGGGTGACTGCCGGAACAACGACGCCGCCAGCGAAAGCGGTGGAAGCGGCCAGCGACAGAGCGGCGGCGAGAGCGATTTTCTTCATAGTCATCTCCAGTTATTGCACCCTGCCGAAGTTTCGCAGAGGCGGCGGGTGCGCCCAAGACTGTTCCTCATGGCCCTGTAAAAAGCAGGTCAAAACACGCTTTGCAACAGGTTGGGTGTCACATTTGAGGGGCTAGCGCGAAGAATCGTCAAATAAGCAACACATGACGTACAACTTCACGGGCCTATACTTTTGAGCCCTGAAGCCATCTCTGATGAGCTGTTTGGCGATTGGCCGTCAAATCCATGCGATTTGAAGAACTTGCGCGGCGGGCCGCGTCTAGATCAGCAGAACTTGGGTGCCAACTTTGGCCAGATCAAACAACTCGGCGATATGTTCGTTGTAAAGGCCGATGCAACCGTTCGAGGACCGGCGTCCGATCTTTCGGGTGTCGTGGGTGCCATGGATTCGATAAGCGGGCCATCCAAGGTACAAGGCCCGAATCCCCAAGGGATTTTCCGGCGAGCCCCCCTCGACGAATGGCGGCCAGTCGGGATTGCGCTCCAGCTCGCCCTTGGTGGCGACCCAGCGCGGGTTGACGACCTTCTGGATGACCGTGGTGTTGCCGCGTTTGGTGAGCTCTTCGGTCAAGGGAACCGAGGTGGGATAAAGCTTGTAGATCGACTGATCTTCCGACCAGAAGTGAAGGGCGCGCGAGGTGATATCGACAAGGATCGCGCCCTTGTTGGTGTTGGCGAAGTAATCCTGCCAGTCCAGCAGACGGAAGCTGGAGATATTGGCGCGCGGGTTGGTTTCGGTCGTGGGCGTCTCGAACTCGGTCGTATTGGCGAAGTCTTCGGCCTTGGCGGGCAGCACGGATGCGCCCAGACCAGCGGCCGCTGCGCCCATGAACAGACGGCGTCCAAGTGACTTGGGCCCCAGCTTTTTCGTGTCGTCAGACATTCTCTGATCTCCGTTATTTTTATCTTGGCTGCTTGATGGGGCGTTCATACAGCCATGTTGCGCCCACAGCAATTCACACGCATGTCAATCGGCCGAGCATTGCCATGGGTTTTTCTTAGGTGCAACTTGAGGTAAGGACAGGGGATACAGCTTCAGAGGCCCGATCAGGGTCCGATACAGGTGACTGACAATGGAACGACGCTCTGCCCTACTTCTTGGCGCTGCCGCAGCCCTCGCCGCTTGTGCGCCCAAGCCGCCGCCCGCGCCGCTGGGTTCGGACGGCCGGCCGCTGCCGAAAGTCTATCACATCAATCCCGGTGACGAATCAGCGATTTCCTACCGTATGCTGGATGCGGTCAACGCGCTGCGCCAAAGCAAGGGCGCGCCAGAGGTGGCCTTCAACGCCGAACTGATCGCCGCCTGCGCCGCTCATTCGCGGGATATGGCGGTGCAGAACCGGCCTTGGCATTTCGGGTCGGACGGCTCCTCGCCACTGGTGCGGGTGCAGCGTGTTGGCTTTACCGGCAAGCTGTTGGGGGAACTGATCTCGGAGACCTATCAGACCGAGCTTGTGACCCTGTCGGACTGGATGGCGCAAGCCGATACCCGCGCCATGCTGCTGGACCAGCGCGCCACACAGATCGGCTTTTCGTGGTTTCAGGAGCCTTCGGGCAAGCTGTGGTGGACGATGCTGCTGGCGGCCTGACCAGAAGACGCACTGCACAAAGATCGGGGGCCTTGCGGCCCCCTTTTTCATTTTACGGGAAGATATGGATGGGAGTGCCGGGGGTGACCATCGCGTATATCTCTTCGATCTCTTTGTCGGTGACCGCGATGCAGCCAACCGTCCAGTCACCGGCCACCTTGGTCCAGCCCGGTTGGCCGTGGATCATGATATCGCCGCCCGGCTCTTTGCCCGCCGCCTTGGCATAGGCCCTGTCGGCACCGTTCGGATAGGAAATCCGCAAGGACAGGTGGTAGGTCGACTTCGCGTTGCGCTGGCTGATCGTATAGGCGCCTTCCGGCGTCTTGCCGTCGCCCTCGAAATGCTTGGTCCCGACCGGGTTGCCGCCCAGCTGGATGTCATAAGTCTTTAGGATAGTGGCGTCGTGAATCAGGAACATCTTGCGGTCGGCCTTGTGCACCTCGATCAGGTTGACTGCGGGGCCGTGGTAGGTCTGGAGCTTGCTTTGATGGCCACATGAGGCCAGCCCAAGTATCAATAGGGTCGCAAGAAGAGCGCGAACGAATGCCGTCATGGTTGCCTGCCTCAGCTTTTTTTCTTGCCTTAGCTGAAGTTGGATTTTGTCGCCAGCAGGAATTCAGCCAGCTGTCTAAAGCGTGAACTTTGCGGCCGTTTCGACATGCGATGACCAGCGGAACTGGTCGACGACCTGCACCCAGTCCAGTTTGTAGCCACCGGCGATGAGAATTTTGGCATCGCGCGCAAAGGTCGCCGGGTTGCAGGAGACATAGGCGATCACCGGAACCTTCGACTTCGCCAGCGTATGGCTTTGCGCCTCGGCACCGGACCGCGGGGGGTCGATGACGACAGCTTCGACGTATTTGAACTCGTCGGGCTCCAGCGGGCGGCGGTACAGGTCGCGCACATCATTGGTGACGCGCTTGAGGCCCTCGGCCATGCGAAATCCCTTGTCGAGGGCTGTCAGCATCTTGATCTCGCCTTCCACCGCGTGGACTTCGGCATTTTCGGCCAAGGGCAGCGCGAAGGTCCCGATACCGGCGAACAGGTCCGTGATGCGGCGGGCCTGTCCCACAGCCTCCTTGACCGAGGCGAGCAAAGCGGCTTCGCCCTGCGCGGTTGCTTGCAGGAATGCGCCAAAGGGCAAGGGCACCGTCGCCTTGCCAAAGCGAAGCGAGGGTTGGGCACGCAGGGCAACAATCTCGCCATTCCACGTCAGGCGCGAAAGCTTGTGCGCCTCGGTCAGGCGGGCGAGGTCGAGTTGCAGGGCTGAGTCAGCCGGTTTGCCGCCGGAAATGGCGACATCGGTGCCCGAGGGGGTGCGGGTGATCTGCAGGTCAAGCGCTACGGTGCGGGAGCCGCCGAGTTTGACGATCTCCTCCAGCGCCGGGAAAGTGGCCATCAGGTCGGGGTGCAGCAACTGGCAATTGGGCACCGCCACCAGAGTGTCGGAGGCGCGGGCGTGGAAGCCCATCAGGACGCCGCCTTTGGTGCGCCGTGCTGCAAGGGTCGCACGGCGGCGCGAGCGGGGCGGCGAGGTCAGGATGGGGCGCAACTCGGCCTCCAGCCCCTGGGCGGCGAGGGCTGCGCGGACGATGTGGGTCTTCCAGTCCGCGACAAAGCCATCCGAGGCGTGCTGCATCATGCAGCCGCCGCAGGTACGGGCATGGACACAGGGGGCTTTCACCCGGTAGGCGGAGGGCGTCACGATGCGGATATCCGACAGTTGATCGCCCGTCAGCGTGCCTTCGACCTCTTCGCCCGGCAGGGTTTGCGGCGCGTAGATGGCGCCTTCCGGCCCGAGGATGATGCCATCCCCGAGGTGTCCCAGCCGTGCAATGGTGAAAGTCACTCTGCCGCTTCCTTTTCGTCAACGCCGATGAAGCCGCCGCTTTGACGGTTCCAGTAGCGCGCGTAAAGCCCTCCTGCAGACAAAAGCTGCGCGTGAGAGCCTTGTTCGACGATACGACCTTCGTCCAGCACGATGATCCGGTCCATTTCGGCGATGGTGGAGAGCCGGTGCGCGATGGCCAGAACGGTCTTGCCCTGCATCACCCGGGCAAGGGCGTGCTGGACCGAGGCTTCCACTTCGGAGTCCAGCGCCGAGGTCGCTTCGTCCAGCACCAGTATAGGCGCGTCTTTCAGGAAGGCGCGGGCGAGGGCGATACGCTGTCTTTGGCCGCCGGACAGTTTCACGCCGCGTTCCCCAAGGAACGCCTCGTAACCTTTGCGGCCTTGGTGGTCTTTGAGGCCAAGGATAAACTCATGCGCTTCGGCGGAGCGGGCGGCGGCGAACATCTCTTCGTCCGTCGCGTCGGGGCGGCCATAAAGGATATTTTCCCGCGCCGAGCGGTTGAACATCGCGGTTTCCTGCGTGACCATGCCGATCTGGCGGCGCAGGGATTCCTGCGTGACGGCCCGCACGTCGATGTCATCGATCAGGACTCGCCCGCTTTCGGTATCGTAAAGCCGCAACAGCAGGGAGACGAGGGTGGATTTGCCCGCCCCCGAAGCGCCGACGATGCCGATCTTCTCGCCCGGGCTGACCGCGAAGGACACTTCCTGCAAGCCGCCCTTCTTGCGGCCATAGGCGAAGGAGACATGATCCATCTCGATCCGGCCCTTGACCTTCGGCATCTCGATGGCATTGGCGGCGTCAGTGAGGGAATAGGGCGGCGTCAGGGTGCGCAGACCGTCTTCAACCTCGCCAAGGTTGCCGAAGATTCCCATGAGCGAGAAGCTGACCCAGCCGGTCATCTGTGCCAGACGGAAGCTGACAGCGCCCGAGGCGGCGATGTCGCCCGCCGTGGCATGGCCGGTGGACCAGAGCCAGACGGTCGCACCCACCATCAGAACCGGCAGAACCCCGGCCAAGGCCATCAGGTTGAAGCGGAACCATGAGGAGATGGCACCGTAGACCATCGCCGAGTCGCGGAAAGATTGCATGGCGTCGAGGGCAACGCGGTCTTCATGTTCAGTATGGGCGAAGAGTTTCACGGTCTTCATGTTGGTGACCGTGTCGACGATCTGCCCCGTGACATTCGCCCGGGCCGAAGCGCGCATGGCCGAGGCGCCGCGCACCCGGCGCAAGTAGTATCGGATGAACAGGCAATAGGCCACGACCCAGGCCAGAAGCACCAAGGACACCGTGCCGTTGATGGCGATCATCAGCGCGACCGACCCGATCACTGAAGCCAAGGCAAAGGCCGCCGTTTCGATGGTGCCAGACACCACATCCGTCGCCGCCCGTGCCGTCTGCATCTGCTTTTGCGCGATGCGGCCTGCGAAGTCGTTGTCGAAGAAGGTGACAGAATGACCCAGTGTCCAGCGGTGCAGGCGCGACAGGATCAGCGGGAAGAGGTTGGGTTCGATGGTCAGCGCGAGGGCCGAGGTGTTGATGCCAAAGATCAGCGGCCTTGCGATCAGGTAGAAGGCGGCGAAGAAGGCAAGCAATTCCCAGTGGTTCTGGAACACCTGCGACGGCACGCCGGTGGCGGCGTCGATCACGCGGCCAAGGATCGTGGCCGACACGGCCTCCAGCGAGCCAGCGACGGCGGACCAGAAGGTGGCCCAAAGGACACCCGCCCAAGCGCCAGCCAGCGCCCAGCCGAAGAACTTGATCGGGCGGGCCGGGGGTGGCAGGTCCGTCGGCCGGAACGGCGCGATCGTGGGTCCAAGCATCATTCGGCAGCTTCCTCAACGTCTTCGCGCAGGAATCCGCCGGATTGGCGGGCCCAGAACTGCGCATATAGGCCACCCTTGGCAAGCAGGGCGGTGTGGGTGCCTTCTTCGGCGATATGGCCGCTTTCCAGCACCACGATCCGGTCCATCGCGGCGATGGTCGACAGGCGGTGCGCGATGGCGATCACTGTTTTGCCCTGCATCACGCCGAAGAGCGCCTTCTGGATGGCGGCTTCAGCTTCGCTGTCGAGCGCGCTGGTCGCCTCATCCAAGATCAGGATCGGCGCATCCTTCAGGATCACGCGGGCGAGGGCAACCCGCTGGCGTTGACCTCCCGACAATTTGACGCCGCGTTCGCCGACATGGGCGTCGTAGCCCTTGCGGCCTTGGGGGTCCTCGAGCGTCAGGATGAAGTCATGCGCCTCGGCCCGTTTGGCGGCGGCAAGCATCGCCTCGTCTCCAGCATCGGGCCGGGCGTAGAGGATATTGTCGCGGACCGAGCGGTGCATCAGACTGCTGTCCTGCTGGACCATGCCGATCTGGCGGCGCAGGCTGGGTTGCGTCACATTGGCGATGTCCTGACCATCGATCAGGATCTGGCCCTCCTCGGTGTCATAGAATCGCAGGATCAGCTTGACCAACGTGGACTTGCCAGCACCCGAGCGGCCGATCAGGCCGATACGCTCACCCGGTCGTACGGTCAGCGACAGGTTCTGCAACCCACCCGAACCCCGGCCGTAGTGGTGGCTGACGCCCTTGACCTCCACCAGACCTTTCTGGAAATCCAAGGGCTTGGCGTCCTTGACATCCACCAGCGTCACAGGCGCGGTCAGGGTCTGCATCCCCTCCTGCACGGTGCCGAGGTTCTGGACGAGGTTGGTGGTTGCCCACATGATCCAGTAGGTCATCGAATGCAGGCGCAGCACCAGGGCCACGGCAGCGGCGACCAGACCGACCGAGGCCATGCTGTTGTACCACAGGTAAATCGCCCAACCCGAGACGCCGGTCACCATCAACCCGTTGATGAAGGTCAGGATCGTGTCCATCACCGTGACGATGCGCATTTCCTTCTGGAAAGTGGTGCGCGCGCCCTCGATGGCGTCTTTGGCATAGGCCAATTCGCGGTCGTCATGGGCGAAAAGCTTGACGGAATGGATATTGGTATAGCTGTCCACCACGCGGCCGGTCAGAGCCGAGCGCGCCTCGGAACTGGCGGTTGACGCGGGGCCGGCGCGGCGGATGGTCCAGCGCATCAGAGCGATGTAACCGAAGAACCATGTCACAAGGGGGATCAGCAGGCGCGTGTCGGCTTGTGCCAACATCAGGCCTGCGGCGATCAGCGTGGTGGAGGCGAAGGCCACGGCGTCGAACACTTGGAACACCGCGTCGCCGGCTGCCGGAGGTGCCTGCATGATGCGGTTGGCGATGCGGCCGGCGAAATCGCTTTCGAACCAGCCGACCGGTTGGCGGAGGATATGGCGGTGCGCCCGCCAGCGCATCATGGTGGAGAAGTTGGTCAGGATCGTGTTGTGCAGCAGCGCCACGTTGGTGCCGCCGATGATCGGGCGGACCAGAACGATGGCCAAGGCCACCAGAATGATTTCGGTCCCATGGGCCGCCCAGACCTGAACCGGAGTGCCCTGCCCCAGCAGATCGACCAGATGGCCGAGATACCAGATCAGCCCCACCTCCGCCCCAGCGTTCAGCGCGGAAAACAGCGCCGTTGCCGCAAAGACCTTGCGGAACGGACGGATATACTCCGCCAGAAACGGCCAAAGCTGGCGCGGCGGGGTGTCTGACTGGGTATAGGGAGTGTAAGGGTCGACGAGACCCTCGAAGAACTTGAACATGACGGACCTTTGGATTGTCCGGGCCATATAGCCTGATTTGCGTGAAAGGGAAACGACGGTTACGCCAGCAAAGCAGCCCGCGTCAGCTTGAGGTCGCTGGACAGCCAACGCGCCTCAAGCTCTTTCAGTTTGGCGCCCAGCGCTTGGCCTTGCATGTGAGGCATCAGGTCGGCGGCAGAGATCGGGAACGTGCTGCCCGCCCCTCGGTCAAGATCACTGCGCCAGCCGGGCGGCATGGGGGTTTCCAGCAAGGCAGCCCGCGCCAGAACCACATCGGCCCCGGGTGTGGCGCCCAGCTTCCAGCCCAATGCTGCCGGGGACAGGGTCGAGCCGATCTCGTCTTTGGTGCGGGCGACCTCGGTCTGTTCCTGACGCGACAGGCGCAGATGCGGGCCGGGATCTTCGCCACCCAGCACCGCAAGCCGGCGCTGCCAACGGGGGGCGATGTCAGCCTCCAGATGGCAGAGCGGGGCGATGAACCTGGGGTCGGCACCGGGCAGCACGCGCCGCAGAACGCCGGTGGAAGCCATGCTCGCCAAGGCCGGGGCAGGGTTACTTGCGGCCAGAAGCTTTCGCATTTCCGCCCCGATGCGCTCTCGGCTGAGGCCGTCGACACCTTCCGCCAGCGCAGCACAAGCGGCGAGGCCTTCGGCGTTGATGCCCTGCGAAGGATCGCCATAGACCGCGTGGAAGCGGAAGAAGCGCAGAATGCGCAGGTAGTCCTCGCGGATGCGCTGTTCCGGATCACCCACGAACCGCACGCGATGGGCCAAAAGGTCTGGCAAGCCACCCAGCGGATCAACGATCTCTCCGGACGGTTCGGCGTATAGCGCGTTCATCGTGAAATCGCGCCGGGCCGCGTCTTCCCGCAAATCGCCCGAGAAGGAGACGAGCGCGTGGCGGCCATCGGTTTCAAGGTCCCGGCGGAAGGTGGTGATTTCATGGTGGATGCCACCGGCGATGACGGTGACCGTGCCATGGTCGATACCGGTGGGAATGACCCTGAAGCCGGCGGCCTCGGCCACCTCGACCACCACCTGCGGCAGGGCGTCGGTGGCGAGATCAATGTCTGTGACCGGCCTCAGCATCAGCGTGTTGCGCACGCAGCCGCCGACGAACAGGATGCGATGACCTGCCAGCCCCAGAACGGCGCACAGAGCCTGTGTGCCGGGATGGTTCAGCCAAACGCCGCCAATTCTCAATCCTTCGCCCTCTCGGCCAAACCACGCAATATCCGCGCCGTCGCCCCCCAGATATAGTAGGGTCCCCAGGGCACAGCGTAATACGCCCGCCATTGCCCACGCCAGAGCCGCCGTTCAATCGCGTAGCGCGAGGTGTCCAGAAGATGACGTAACGGGACCGTGAAGACTTCCTCGACCTCGCCCGGGTCACGCTTGGGCAAAAAATGAGCAACTTCAGCAAGAATCGGCGTCATTTGAAAACTGGTCACGGTTTCATGCGTGGGCAGCCGGCCGATAACGCGCACGTTTTGCGGGGGCAGGCCAATTTCCTCATCCGCCTCTCGCAGCGCGGTGTCTTCCAGCGTGACGTCATGGGGTTCCCGCTTGCCGCCGGGAAAGGCGATCTGGCCGGGGTGGTGTTTGAGGTGCGAGGCCCGCTTGGTCAGGATAACCTCAGCCCCCTTCGCGCCCTGCAGGATACCAACCAGAACCGCAGCGGGCCGCAGGGTGCGGCCTGCCGGCGCAAGTGCCGGGTTCAGGTCAAAGTCGGACGACTTGCCGCCCGACCGCGCCAGCGAGGCGGTCAGGCGGGCCAGTTCATCAGACATTGTCGGCCTTGGTGTCTTCAAGCTTGACGGCTTCGAAGCCCAGCGTCTTGGGGTCGAACTGATAATGCGCGCCGCAGAACTGACAATCGGCTGTGACGATGCCTTCTGGCGTCGTCATGTGGCCGATGTCGCGCTGCGAGTAGATCGACATGGTCTGCCGGACCTTCTCACCCGAGCAGGAGCAGCCGAAATGCACAGGGGTCGAGTCAAAGACGCGCGGGCCTTCCTCGTGGAACAGGCGCACGAGAAGGTCGGTTGGTGTCACGGTGGGGCCAATCAGTTCCAGTTCTTCGACCGTGTCCAGCAAGACATTGACACGGTTCCAGTTTTCCGCCGGTTCACCGGCCAAAATGTCGGTGTGCAACAGAAGGCCGCCTTCGCCCGAACCTTCCGGAGCGGCAACGCCCTCACCCACCTGCGGCATGTGCTGCAGCATGACCCCACCGCCGCGCCAATGCGAGGGGCGGCCGGGCATCTGGCTTTTTCCGAAGGTCAGCTGGAAGCGGGTCGGCAGTTGTTCGGACTGGGCGAAATAGGCCTGCGCGCAATCCGACAGCGAATTGCCGGCAATGGGGGTGAAGCCCTGATAGGGCGTCATCCCGGCACCTTGGTCCAGCATGACGGCGAAATAGCCCTCGCCGATCTGGCTGTAGGCCGAGGCGGTCTGGTCAAGCCTTTCCGCATCATAGCTGGCATAGGCGCGGATGCGCGCCGGTTCGCCGTCAGAGGATGGGCCGTAATAGTCGGTCGCGATCAGCCGGGCGGGGCCCTTGCCGCGGACTTGCAAAGACAGCTTCCAGCGCAGCTTGATCGACTGCCCGATCAGCGCGGTCAGCAAGGCGGCCTCGGCCACCAGCGCCTCGATCTGGGCGGGGTATTGGTGCTGGTTCAGGATAAGGTCCAGCGCGCCATCCAGCCGGACCACGCGGCCGCGAATGTCGCTGACGTCAAGCTGAAAGGGCAGGACGGTATCGTCCCAGGTGATCTGGTTTCCGAAAGACATTGAGGGGTTTCCTTAGCGTGCCAAGCTTGGCATATCGCGCCTATATAGGCAGAGCAACCGGCGCACCAAGAGGCAAGCGATGATCAGGCGGTATGGCGAAGCTGTGAAACCCGGTCAGCGCTACAAACGCCGCCCCGGAGTTTACGGTGTTCTGCTGCGCGGGCAGGAGATTTTGCTGACCCATCAGGCTGAGCCTATCCCCGAGTATCAGCTTCCCGGCGGCGGCATCGACAAGGGCGAGGCGCCCATCGCCGCCCTGCACCGCGAGGTTTATGAAGAGACGGGCTGGCACATTGGCCCTCCACGCTGGCTGGGGACATACCGGCGGTTCACCTATATGCCGGAATACGACATGTGGGCGGAAAAGGTCTGTTCGATCTATCTGGCGCGGCCGACCATCAGGATGGGGCCGCCTTCCGAGAAGGGACATACCGCCATATGGGCTGACGTCTATACGGCGCTGGATTTGCTGGACAATATAGGCGACCGCGCCTTGCTGGCCCAGGCGGTTGACGCAGCATTTTAGCCCGGACCGGTGAAGTCGAACATGACGCCGGACACGTCATCGGGAAAGTCACGGCCCCCGGAAAAGGCCGACAGGTCCCAGATCAGCGCCTCAAGCAGTTCGGTGCTGGGCAGGGTCACGCTGCGCGACAGCAGGGTCAAAAGCCCCTCGCCGCCGAGTTCGTTGCCCTGCAGATCGGGACATTCGGTGATGCCGTCAGAGGTCAGGAACAGCCGGTCACCGGGGCGCAGGATCAGCGAACGACGGTCATAGAGGGCTTCAGGGATGAGTCCGATGGGCAAGCCTCCGTCGCCCAAGGGATGCAAACTGCCATCCGCCCGGATCAAGATCGGGTGAGGGTGCCCGGCCTGAACAAATTCGACATGGCCAGAAATCAGGTTGATATCGGCATAGGCCATGGTGAAGTACTGATCGACCTGCATCTCGTCGATCATCAAACGGTTGAGTCGCAGAGCAACAATCTCGGGCGGCCATGAGTCGCGCTGGCCATAGGCGTTGATGTTCATCGCGATGTTCTGATCGGACGTTCCGCCGGAAAACAGCCCGGCCAGCCGCGCCGTCATCATGCCCGACGCCACGCCATGCCCCGACACATCGACAGAAAAGATCGCAACACGGCGCGAGTCGATGCGGAAGCTGCCGACCAGATCGCCACCGACATGGCCCGATGGGCGCAAGAGAACATGGGCGACACCGCCGCCGAAATCACGGACCCGGTCACGGACAAGGGCCTGTTGCAGCCTGTGCGCCTCGATCAGATCACGGTCGAGCGAATCGTAGACCTTCTGCAACTGATCCAGTGTCGATCCGACGAGCCTGTTCTTTTCGACCAATTCCTGCTGCATCGAGACAATCCGCTCTCCGGCCCGCAGGCGGGCGCGCAGTTCGTCGGAATTCACCGGCTTGGTCAGGAAATCGTCAGCGCCGTTTTCAAGGCCCACGGCGATTTCCGTCTTTTCGGATTTCGAGGTGAGCAGGATGAAATAGCCGTAGCCTTCCCGCGGCAGGGCGCGGAAGGCTTGGCACAGGTCCAGCCCGGTCATGCCGGGCATCATCCAGTCAGACAGGACAATGTCGAAGCTGCGGGTCCGGCAAAGGTCAAGTGCCGCCTCGCCATCCTCGGCCTCGGTCACGTCATAGCCCCATCGTTTCAACTGAACGGTCAGGATGCGCCGTTGCGCACGGCTGTCGTCCACGACAAGCACGCGGACCCGGCCCTGGGGTTCAGGGGCGAGAGGCGGTTCGCTGGGTTGCGCCATGGCCAACATTGTCACCTTCAGCGCCTTGGCGCGGGAATTGCCGTGTTTCCCCTGTTCTGCGCGTCAGGGTTTAAGAGAGCGTGAAATGTAAAACTCTCATTTCTCGGGTTTTTCGGGATTACCGGTTGTTAAGGCTGCCGCGTCATTCTGGGCGTGGGTGAAGCTTCGGGGCATGTCATGGTGGATTGGGACAGGGTACGCGAATTGCGGTCCGAAATCGGGCCGGAGGATTTTGACGAGGTGGTGTGCCTGTTTCTGGAAGAGGCGGACGAGGCGATTGCCCGGCTGTCGGTCAGCAACGGGGCCAAGGCGCTGGCGGCGGACCTGCATTTCCTGAAAGGGGCCGCGCTGAACCTTGGCTTTGCCAGCCTGTCGGGCCTGTGTCAGGACGGAGAGCGGCGGGCCGGGTCGGGTGATGTGTCGGTTGATCTTGACGCTGTCCGCGCGGCTTACACCGCCTGCCGGGCCGAGTTTGAGGCGGATGCCGCCAAAGCCTTTGCCGCCTGAGGGCTGCGGCACCGATGGTTCTTGTTCCCTTGTAAAAAACTGACTAGACCCCTGTGAGTTTTGACCTGGGAGCGCCCGATGTCCACCTTCAAGCCCAAGAAAGTCGTCCTTGCCTATTCCGGTGGGCTGGACACCTCGATCATCCTGAAATGGCTGCAGACCGAATATGGGTGTGAGGTGGTGACCTTCACGGCCGACCTCGGCCAAGGCGAGGAACTGGAGCCGGCGCGGGCCAAGGCGATCTTGATGGGGATCGCACCGGAGAATATCCACATCGTCGATGTCCGCGAAGAGTTCGTACGGGATTTCGTCTTCCCGATGTTCCGGGCCAACGCGCTGTATGAGGGGCTTTATCTGCTCGGCACTTCCATTGCCCGCCCGCTGATCTCGCAGCATCTGGTGCGGATTGCACATGAGGTTGGCGCTGATGCCGTGGCGCATGGCGCGACCGGCAAGGGCAATGATCAGGTGCGGTTCGAACTGTCGGCGGCGTCTTTGGACCCATCGATCAAGGTGATTGCACCATGGCGGCTGTGGGACCTGACCTCGCGCACCAAGCTTTTGGAATTTGCCGAAAAGAACCAAATTCCGATTGCCAAGGACAAGCGCGGTGAGGCGCCGTTCTCGGTGGATGCGAATTTGCTGCATACCTCGTCTGAGGGGAAAGTGCTGGAGAACCCGGCGGAAGAGGCACCGGAGTTTGTCTATCAGCGCGTGACCCCGGTGGAACAGGCGCCGGATGTGGCGGAATATGTCGAGATCAACTTTGCGAAGGGGGATGCCGTTGCCATCAATGGCGAGGCGCTGTCTCCGGCCACGATCCTTACCAAGCTGAATGAAGTTGGCGGCAAGCATGGCGTGGGGCTGCTGGATCTGGTGGAAAACCGGTTCGTCGGCATGAAGTCGCGCGGGCTTTATGAAACCCCAGGCGGCACGATCCTGCTGGAGGCGCATCGGGGGATTGAGCAGATCACGCTGGACAGCGGCTCGGGGCACCTGAAGGACTCGATCATGCCGCGCTATGCGGAGTTGATCTACAACGGGTTCTGGTTCTCTCCGGAACGCGAGATGTTGCAGGCTTTGATCGACAAGTCGCAGGAACATGTCTCGGGCACGGTGCGGGTCAAGCTGTACAAGGGCTCGGCGCGGACGGTGGCGCGGTGGTCCGAGGAGTCGCTGTATTCGGAAAAGCACGTGACGTTTGAGGATGATGCCGGGGCTTACGATCAGAAGGACGCGCAAGGTTTCATCACGTTGAACGGGCTGCGGCTGAAGCTGATCGCGAACCGGAATGCGCGTGTGAAAAAGGGCTGATTGCACGCGTGCAATCGTACTTAAGTGATTGATAATGAACGGTATTGGAGAAATCCTTTACCGTTCTTTTACGTTTTAGCGCAGGGTGAAAGCGGCCAAGCGGTCATAGTAGGGCATCGCCTCATCGGCCAGTTTCTGGAACTCGGGCGAGAGGGTGGGCAGGGGGCCTTCGGGTTCGTCAAGGCCGGTGGAGGCGTGGACGGCGTTGTACCAGTGCGGCGCCCAGACTCCGTCGTAGGTTTTCGGGCCGGCGGGCCAGTGGAGCATCTTTTCGGTGAAGGGGATGTGCAGAGCGGCACAGAGCTTTGACAGGGTTTCCAAGGGTTTGGCGCGGATGTCGAAGCTGTCGACGACGATGGGCGGCTCTCCTGTCCAGTCGGCGACTTGGTGGAACAGGTGGGCTTGCTGGACGTAGCCGAGGTCTAACAGCGTGGGGCTCTCGCGTTTCTTGGAGTAGCTGGCGACGACGCGGGCGGGATGGCGGATCAGGAAGACGTTGGTGAGGCCGAGCATGAAGTCGCGCTCAAACGCGGGGATCATGTGGAGGGTCATGTGTTTTTGGTAGAACAGCGGTTGGCCATTGGGGATTTCACCCAAGCACGCGGCGGCGACCTTGGCGGGGTCCGGTTCACCTGCGGCGATGACTTCTTCGGTCATCGGGTGTGGGATTCCGGAGTGTTTTAGGTAGGCGGCGTAGAAGGGTTCGTCCCAGACAGCGCAGTCCCCGCGGGAGGCGAAGGCGTACATCAGGGCGGTGGAAAGGTTGCGGGGGCCGCTCCACATGGCGATTCTGGTCGTCTTCTTTGCGTCTTGCATGCGTCTTCCTTCCGTCTCTACGCTGGTCTTTCTTTTCGCGATTTCCGGGGCCTAGGCGCCGACGAGGTCTTTGTAGAGGGCGCGGATGCGTTGGGTTATAGGACCCAGTTCGCCGGTGCCGATCTGGCGGCCGTCGATGCTGCTGACCGGGGTTTGGGCGCCGAAGGTGCCGGTCAGGAAAGCCTCGTCCGCTGAGTAGGTGTCGACGAGGGAGAAGTTCTTCTCGTAGACCGGGATGCCGTTGGCTTTGCAGAGGTCGATGACTTTGCCGCGGGTGATGCCGTTCATGCAGTAGTCGCCGGTCGAGGTCCAAACCTCGCCGCGCCGGACGATGAAGAAGTTGCAGGCGTTGGTGGTGTTCACGAAGCCGTGGACGTCGAGCATCAGCGCCTCGTCCGCGCCGGCCTTCTCAGCCGCGATGCAGGCGAGGATGCAGTTCAGCTTGGAGTGGCTGTTCAGCTTGGGGTCCTGCGTCATCGGCAACCCGCGCATGTGGGGGACTGTTGCCAGACGGATGGGGCGGGGGAGCTTTTGGCGGGAGTGTTCCATGATGATGACCATCGTGGGACCGCGTTGGGAGAGTTTGGGGTGCTGGAAGGGGCGGGTTTTGACGCCGCGCGTGACCATCAGGCGGGCGTGGGCGTCGGTGACAAAGCCATTGGCGGTTTGGGTGTCGAAGATGGCTTGGGTGACTTCAGCCTTGGTCAAGCCGATGCTCAGGTCGATGGCTTTGGCCGCCTCGAACAGGCGGTCGATGTGTTCGTCGAGGAAGGTCCATTTGCCGTTGTAGAGGCGGATCCCCTCCCACACGCCGTCGCCGAGCATGAAGCCGCTATCGTACACCGAAACGGTGGCTTGGGC
>CANBRQ010000003.1 GCA_947371955.1 Paracoccaceae bacterium
GGTCCGAGAACTTCACACCCTTGTCGATGCCCGCTTGAACGGTGGCGTCATCGGCATGGCCAAGGTCGATCCACTCAACGGTCGCAGCGCCGCCGTTGTCACCCGAGGTCTGGTTCCACTTCAGCGCATAAAGCTGACCCGACGACAGATCGCCTTCCTTGTCGGCGACAAAGCGGTAGAGCGCCACGTTGGTGCCGTCGTTCGAGATATAGGCGGTCTTCTTGTCGGGCATGACATTGGCCATTTCCATCGACAGACGGCCCATGGCGTAATGCTTGACGATCGAACCTTCGCCAGCATCCGAGACGCTGATTTCGGTGGCAAAGCCGTATTTGTACGGGTTGAAGGCGGCACGGAAAGCATCCAGCGTCATCGTAGCCGGATCAAGCCCGAACAGACGCGCCATCGGCAGCGTGTCTTCCTGCAGGTCTTTGACCTCCTTGGCCTCTTCGGTCACGCGGGCGTTGTCGGGATATTCTTCCGACCCCAGATGGGTGCCCCAGGCGGTGACCGACCCCGCGCAGGGCTGCCACAGACCACCGACCTTCGAGGTGTCGATCGGCTTCGAAGAGACAACAGTCAGGTTGCCATCGGCATCCTGCGCCAACTCGCTGAACATCAGGCCAGCCGGGGCTTCCTCGAACTGGGTGACCGAGTAGAGCTTGCCGTTCTTGGGAAGCAGCGAGGTGAAATCGGGGTTCTTGGAGATGGCGCCATCGATCGGCTTGCCTTCAAGGGTCAGCAACTGGCCGAAGGCCACATCGCCATGCACGTCGCCAGAGCGGGCGAAGGTGTGAAACGCCAGCGCGACATCGGCGCCATCGACCTTGGCCGAGGCGGTCGCAATCACCGCACGCTTGGCGGCATCATTGGCGGCAAAGGGGGCGGGCGCGAAGCTGATGGTCTGAGCTTCGGCGACATGAACGAAACCGGTCAAAGCAGTCGCAGCAAGAAGAAGGGTGCGCAGGCGCATGGGAATCTCCTGTTGAATGAGGTTCCTTTCATAGGTCCTGACGGTAACACGGTTGTGAAAGGGTGCCGGGTCAAAGACCGCTCAGCGGGCCAGGGCCACCAGCAAGCCCAGATAGAAGCCCAGTTCGCTGCATTGCTGAACGGCGCCCAGGCAGTCGCCGGTGTAGCCGCCCAATCGCGGTTCATACCAGCGGCGCATCGCCAGATGCCCCACCACTAGCCCCGCCAGCCCGGTGATTACCGAGGCCATCGGCACCACAAAGGCCAAGGGCAACAGCGCCAGCCCTGTCGTCATCAGTGCGGTTGACAGTGCGGTGCGGTCAATGCCGCCCGCCACGGCACTGCCGGCACCAGTGCTGCGCACATAGTCCGAGGTCGACATGATCCACAGCATCGAGGCACGACTGGCGGCATGGCCGCCAACAAGAGCAAAGGCCACCGCGTCAATCGGCAAAGTCTGCAAGGCCACGATCCGGCCGCCGACCATGAAGATCAGCCCCAGCACGCCGTAAGCTCCGATCCGGCTGTCTCGCATGATCTCCAGCACGCGCTCTTTCGGGCGCATGCCGCCCAGACCGTCGCAGGCATCGGCGAAACCGTCTTCATGCAGTGCGCCGGTCACCACGATACTCGCTGCCACGGCAAGGATCACGGCGATCAAGGGGGAAAACAGCCAGCACCCCAAGCCATAGACGACCGCGCTGATCAGCCCTACCACGATGCCCACGGCAGGATACCAGCGCGGACTGCGCCGCATCGCCTCGGGCGAATAGGGGGCGGCGATCTTCAGACGGGTCAGAAATTGCACGGCCAGCAGGAAAGCGGGGATTTCCGTGTTGAAAAACCCCACTACGTCCATTTGGCCACCGGAGGCAGGCTCATCAGCACGGCATTGGCATCATGCCCCGTCTCAAGCCCGAACTTGGTGCCACGGTCGTAGACAAGGTTGTATTCGGCATAAAGTCCGCGGTGGATCAACTGCGTCTCGCGGTCGGCATCTGTGAACGGGGCCGTCATGTGCTTGCGCGTCAGGGGCAGGAAGGCGGGCAGGAAGGCGGAGCCCACGGCTTGGGTAAAGGCAAAGTCGGCCTCCCAGTCGCCGGTCGACAGGTCATCGTAGAAGATGCCGCCGACGCCGCGTGCCCGGCCCCGGTGCGGAACGAAGAAGTACTCGTCCGCCCAAGCCTTGAACTTGTCGTAGTAGCCCGCGTCATGGGCATTGCAGGCCTGCCGCAGCGTGTCGTGGAAAAAGGCAGTGTCCTCGGGGTATTCGATGCAGGGGTTCAGGTCCGTCCCGCCGCCGAACCAAGCAGCCTGTGGCGTCCAGAACATCCGCGTGTTCAGGTGAACCGCCGGCGCATGGGGGTTCTGCATATGCGCCACGAGGCTGACGCCCGATGCCCAGAAGCGCGCATCCGTCGCCATCCCCGGCACGCCACGCGCGGCCATGGCCTTTTGTGCCCGCTCTCCCAGCACGCCATGCACTTCCGAAACGTTGACGCCGATCTTCTCGAACACCCGCCCGCCGCGCATGACGCTCATCAACCCGCCGCCGCCATCGGGGCGGGTGGTGGGCGTCACCTCGAACCGTCCAGCGGGGGCGCTGGCGCCGCGCTCATCTTCAATGGCTTCAAAGGCCGCAACGATCTGGTCGCGCACCGTGCGGAACCATGCCGCAGCCCGCGCCTTGCGGTCATCGAAAGCATCCGTCATCGCCGTCTCTCCCAAGCTTTTCGCCCTTGCTAGCAGGAAGCAGGGCGACGCTCAACGCGGCTGCTATTTCTTATCGCGGCTCAAAGGCTTATTCTTGCGGGATGATGAGGAGATGATGATGAGACCCTATCTTGCCGCAGCCCTGCTCCTGGCGCTTGCCGCCTGCGGCACGCCTCAGGAACAATGTGTCCGCCTGGCCTCGCATGACATGACCGTGCTGGACCGGCTGATAGCCGAAACTCAGGGCAACATCACCCGCGGTTACGGTTTCGCCCAGACCATCGAGACAGTGCCCGAATTCGTCGAATGTGGGGAGCCTGTCATCGGCAGCGATGGGAAGGCCCATGCGAACTACTGCTTGGACGATGTGCCCCATACCGTGACCAGACCCGTGGCGCTGGTTCTGGCAGCAGAGGCGGCCAAGCTTGCCTCGATGCAGAAGCGCCGGGCGGAAATGGCCAAGGTCTTGGCCCCGGCGTTTGCCGACTGCAAGGCGCGCTACCCCGAGTAGCTACTTGCTGCGGATCGGATAAGCGGCGCGTGACACCCGGAACGCGCCGTCACCGCCGATCTCTTCCACTTGGCGGAACAGGGCCTTCAGCACGGGCTCATAGGGCAGATGTCGGTTGGCGACCATATACAGCATTCCATCGGGCAGAAGCCCGCGATGCGCGGCGCGGATGAAGGCCACGCCAAGGGCCAGGTCAGGCGCACGGGCCGTGTGGAAAGGCGGGTTCATCACCACCACATTCCACGGGCGTTCCGGCCGGAAGGTCGTTGCATCGGCCCAGTGGAAAGCGGCATGCGGATTGGTCACGTTCATACGGGCGCAGTCGAGTGCCGCCTTCTCGGCCTCCACCACATCCAGCCGCTTGACGCCGGGGCGCTGAAGGATGGCGCGAGAGAGATAGCCCCAGCCAGCGCCAAGATCGGCCACCCGCGCAGGCAGGTCCGCCGGCAGAGCCGCCAACAGCAGTTGCGAGCCCTTGTCGGGGCCATCGGCGGAAAACACACCGGGGCGTGTGGTGAAACCCTCGACTTTGGTATCCACCGCAGCCCAGGAGGAAGGTAGCGGGGCGGCAAGGAAGGACACCAGCTTGCCATGGGCTTTCGAGACAACCTCGCCCAGTTCCAGACCTGCGCCGCGCAATTCTTTCAGGATACCGTCAAAGCCATCGGTTTTCTGGCCATCAACGGCGATGCGCCCGCCATTGCCGGTCATCGCCACAGCCGCCGCCAACATGGCCAAAGCCTCGGC
This sequence comes from Paracoccaceae bacterium, assembly GCA_947371955.1. Taxonomy (GTDB): domain Bacteria; phylum Pseudomonadota; class Alphaproteobacteria; order Rhodobacterales; family Rhodobacteraceae; genus Stagnihabitans. Next base: position 3,944 of record CANBRQ010000003.1, read on the forward strand.
CTTGGCGCGGGGCAGGCAGACCAGCACGGCGCAATAGGCTCTGCCCTCAACTCGGTAACCCTGCTCCAGAAAATGGTCATGGTCCGGGCGGAACCCACTCAGAACCACGGTCCGTGATTTGGGCAAGGCCGACAGGTCATCAACCGCCCTTGGCCGCATCACAGCCACGTCGCCCGCAGGCGGCAAAATCCATGCGCCGGAGTCCAGCGCCAGTTCCAGTCGAGCCGCTTCCATGATCGCCTTGCGGCTATTCCTTTTCCATCGTGCATTGCAGCGGATGCTGATGCCGACGCGCAAAGTCCATCACCTGCGCCACTTTCGTCTCTGCCACCTCAAACGAGAAAACGCCGACAACCGCCAGCCCTTTCTTGTGTACGGTCAGCATGATCTCGAAGGCTTGCGCATGGTTGAGGCCGAAAAACCGTTCCAGCACATGAACGACAAATTCCATAGGCGTGTAGTCGTCGTTCAGCAGCATGACCTTGTAGAGCGGCGGACGCTCGGTCTTGGTCTTGGTTTTGGTCAGAATTGACGTATCCTGACCCGGCCCCTTCGGTCCGTCAGACATCATGTCAGGAAAAGCGGTCACCACCAAACTCCGGGATATCAGATCGGGGTGCGCGCCCCGTGCAATTACAATATAGAGCTTTTTGGCGGCCATGAAAGACCCTGTCACGGTAAAGGACATCTGATGATCACCACGATTGGTTTTGATGCGGATGACACCCTATGGCAAAACGAAACATTCTTCCGTCTGACACAGGACCGTTTCGCAAGCCTGCTGACCGACGCCGACCCGGTTCACCTTGCCGAGCGGCTTGAGGCGGCGGAGCGGCGCAACCTTGGCCACTATGGTTTCGGCATCAAGGGCTTCATGCTGTCAATGATCGAGACGGCGATCGAAGTCACGGACGGCCGGGTTCAGGCCTCGGTCATCGCTGAAATCATGGCGGCGGGGCGCGAAATGCTGCGCCATCCGGTCGACCTTCTGCCCCATGCGCGTGAGGCGGTGACGGCTTTGGCCGCCGACCACAAAGTGGTGCTGATCACCAAGGGCGATCTCTTGGATCAGGAACGCAAGCTGGCGCAGTCGGGTCTGGGCGATCTGTTCCACGGGGTCGAGATTGTGTCCAACAAGACGCCGCAGATTTACCGCGCGGCATTCGCCCGCCATGGCGCCGGGGCGGATCAGGCGATGATGGTGGGCAACTCCCTGAAATCCGATGTTCTGCCGGCACTGGAGGCGGGGGCCTGGGGGGTCTATGTGCCACACGCGCTGACCTGGACGTTGGAGCATGCAGAACCGCCCGTGACCGACCCGCGCTTTCGCACCATCAGTGATCTGGGGCTTTTGCCAGCTTTGGTGGAAGACCTGCAAACCCTACCATAAGTGGTGGTGCAGCGGCTGAAAGCCCACCACATCTGCGGCGCAAACTAAAGAGACACAGTTAAGACACTCTCTGAAGCCCATGGAAACAAAAGGGTTTTCGGGTTTATCACGCCGTGTTACTGTATTTGCAATGATAACGGCGAAACCCCGGAGTAACTGGGGGCGCGGGCAGTGACGAGGCAGACAAGGTGGCACGGGCTTTCGCGGACTCCGTCCGCAATCTCTTTTTCACGTTGGTCGTTGGCCTCTTGGCCAATCTTCTGATGGGCTTTCCCGCTGCGGCGGGCCCTCAGGCGCTTTACCTGATGGACGCGCGAACGGGTCAGACGCTTTATGCGTCCAACGCGGACATGCCGCTGCCACCGGCCTCGCTGACCAAGATGATGACGCTGTACATCACCTTTCAGGAGATCGAGGCGGGTCACGTGACGCTGGACACGATGGTGACCGTGTCCAAAAATGCGGCCAATCAGGCGCCCTCGCGGCTGGGTCTGCAGGCCGGTCAGAAGATCGCGCTGCGTTACTTGATTCGCGCCGCTGCGGTGAAATCGGCCAATGATGCAGCGGCAGCGATTGGTGACTACTTTGCAGGATCGCCGGAAAAGTGGGGCAAGCGGATGACTGCGACGGCGCGGTCTCTGGGCATGAAGAACTCGACTTTCAAGAACGCCAACGGACTGCCGGCCAAGGGCCACCTGTCGACGGCGCATGACATGTCGATCCTCGGGCGGCATCTGTTCTATGATTTCCCCAAGTATTACAACATCTTCTCGCGCCGTACCACCGACGCGGGTCTCGCCACGGTCAGCAACACCAACCGGAAATTCCTGGACGCCTATGAAGGGGCGGACGGCATCAAGACCGGCTTCACCGATCAGGCCGGCTTCAACCTGACCGCAAGTGCCGAACGCAACGGTGTGCGGCTGATCGGCACCATCTTCGGCGGCACCTCGACGCCGATGCGCAACCAGAAGATGGCGGAACTGTTGGACATGGGCTTTGCCAAGGCGAAGCCCGGCGTGCAGACCGTCAAGCCAACCCCCGCCGACCCCGAGGTTGCCCCGCCCGCCGATGCCACCGAGATGGCCGACGCATCGGACGAGGCTTTGCCAGAGGTGGCGGATGGCTCGGCCAAGACCGTGAGGACGAATCTCGCCATGAAGACCTCGCCGCGTCCGATGCGACGCCCCGGAGCGGATGCGACTGCGGATGCAGGCACCCAGGTGGCGGCGCTTGACGTGACCGGCATCGAGGATGCCGTCGCCATGGCAAGCACTTCCGGGGAAACCCCGGCTTCCGGTGTGACGGTCAAGGCCAGCGCACCCGCGCAGCCCCTGCAACTGGCGGCCGAACCCGCCAAACCGCCGAAGAAGAACGCGCCGATCTACACCGACCAGAATGCGAAACTCGCCTCGGTTCCGGCCAAGCCGCAGGTGGTCACGCGGGTGTCGACATCCGGCGGCGAAACATGGGGCATCAATCTGGGCCGCTATCCCAACAGCTTTGCCGCCGAGAAGGCGTTGATCCAGATCCAGCTGGCCGAGAATGCCACCCTTGGCAACGGATTGCGCAAGGTGGTCACCCGGTCGAGCGGCTATGACGCCGTGGTGCTGGGGCTGGACCGCGACACCGCCGACCTTGCCTGCCGCCGGTTGCAGGCGCGGGCAGTGCAATGCTTCACGATCGGCCAATGATGGGCTACGTCCTGCCGCCCCCTGCCCCGGTCAGCCTTCCGGTTTACGGCAGCACGGACCGCTTCCCGGTGCGCCGCATCTTCTGTGTCGGCCGGAACTATGCCGACCACGGCATCGAGATGGGCGGCGACCCAACCAAGGAGCCGCCGTTCTTCTTCACCAAACCCGCCGATGCGGTGGTGGAGTCGGGGTCCACCATCCCCTACCCACCCGCCACGAAAGACTTCCACTATGAGGGCGAACTGGTCGTAGCGCTTGGGCGCGGCGGTTCGAACATCAACGAGGCTGACGCGGTGACCCATGTCTGGGGCTATGCTGCGGGCAATGACCTGACCCGGCGTGATCTTCAGGACGAGGCCAAGGCGACGCGGCGGCCTTGGGACATGGCGAAGGGCTTTGATCTGTCAGCAGTTGTCGGGCTGATCCACCAGGGACAGAGCCTGCCCGATGCGATGCTTACCCTGACGGTCGACGGCGTCGTACGGCAGGAGACAAAGCTTTCGTTGATGATCTGGGACGTCCCCGGCATAATCGCCTACCTGTCCCGGCTGGTCACCCTCGCCCCCGGAGACCTGATCTTCACCGGCACCCCGGCAGGCGTGGGCGCCTTGCAGCGCGGCCAGACCTGCATTGTCACGGTCGAGGGCCTGACACCCGCCACCGTCACCATAGTCTAAGCATCCGGCGCAGACTGGGCGGGCTTGTCGTCGTAGTCCGTCGTCAGGATCCGGCTGGCATCGCCCTGCGGGTCTTCGAACTGCCGCGTGCGCATGGCCCAAACGAAGGCCACAAGGCCAACAAAGCCCAGAAACAGCGAAACCGGGATCAGGATCGCAAGGATCTGCATTACTTCAACCTCAGCGCGTTCAGGGATACCGAGATGGAAGAGAGCGACATTGCCAGCGCCGCCGCAAGGGGCGTTGCCGCCCCCATCAACGCCAAAGGCACGGCAATGACGTTATAGGCGGCTGAAATCTCGAAGTTTTCCACCATGCGCTTGGTCGCTTGCTTGGCGATGCGCGTGGCATCGGCGATGGCCGACAGATCACGCCCCAGCAGAACGATGTCCGACGCCACCCGCGCAGCATCCAATGCCTGCGCGGGCGAGATACTGACATGCGCCCCCGCCAAAGCACCGGTGTCGTTCAGCCCGTCGCCCACCATCAGCACCTTGTGGCCCTGATCCGCCAAGGCCCGCACCAAGGCGGCCTTCTCGGCAGGCAAGGCGCCCGCCACCCAATCGGCAATGCCAACCCGGGCGGCGAAGGCGGACACCGCAGCCTCGTTGTCGCCCGAGACCAGCTTGATTGCCTTGCCTTGGGCGCGCAGGCCCGCAATGGCGGCCTCTGCCCCGGGGCGGATCGTGTCGGTGAAGGTGAAGGCAACCGGGGTCTGACCTACGACGCTGAGGTAGGTGGCAGTTTCCGGCACGGATTCAACCCCGACCCATGCCGCACGACCAAGGCGCACCTTTGCACCATTCAGGCAGCCTTCGATGCCATAGCCCGGTACTTCGCGCAGGTCCGTGACCTCGGCGGGGGCCGTATGAATGCGGCCTGCCAGCGCCATGGCCAGCGGGTGCGATGACGCCTTGGCCAAAGCGAGTGCCACGGATTGGAACTGTTCGACAATGCTGTCGAGGTTCGACGGCTCTGGCGTGCCCAGCGTCAGGGTGCCGGTCTTGTCGAAGACCACCACATCCACCTCCGCCAACCGCTCCAGCGCGGTGCCGTTCTTGATGAGAACGCCCTTGCGGAACAGCTTGCCAGACGCGGCGGTGACCACGGCGGGCACGGCCAGACCCAAGGCGCAGGGGCAGGTGATGATCAGCACGGCGGCCGAGATGTTGATGGCAAAGCGCACGTCGCCGCCGGTCTTCCACATCCAGAAGCCGAAGGCCGAGAAGGACAGGATATGCACCATAGGGGAGTAGAACCGCGCGGCACGTTCAGCCAGCGTGGTGTATTTGTTGCGGGCAGATTCCGCGACGGCCACCAGATCGGCCATGCGGTGCAGCGAAGAATCGCGGCCCGCAGCGCTGACGCGCAGCGTCAGGGGACCGGTCAGGTTGACCTCGCCCGCAGACACAGCCAGTCCCGGCCCGGCGAAAACGGGAAGGCTTTCCCCGGTCAGCAAGCCACGATCTACCTCGGAGGAGCCTTCCACCACCACACCGTCCACCGGCATCCGGCCACCCGGACGCACCAGCACCAGATCACCCTTGGCGACTTGGGCGATGGGGCGAAGGTGTTCGATGCCATCCTCCAGCACGATGGCGCGGGGCACTTCCAAGGCGGCCAGTTCCTCGGCAGCAGAGCGCGCCAGGGCGCGGCTGCGGTGGTCGAGGTAACGGCCCAGCAGAAGGAAGAACGACAGCATCACGGCGGCGTCGAAATAGGCCTTCTCACCGGAATGCATGGTCTCATAAAGCGAGATCGACGAGGCGAGGATCAGCGCCAACGAAATCGGAACGTCCATCCCCAAGCGGCCCACGCGCAAAGCCGCCCAAGCGGATTTGAAGAAGGGCTGGCCGCAGAAGATCACCGTGGGAATAGCGATCATCGCGGAGATCCAGTGGAACATGTCGCGCGTTGCCGCCTCGGCCCCCGACCAGACGGCGACTGACAGCAGCATGATGTTCATCATGGAAAAGAACGCCACACCCAACCGCATCAAAAGCTCGCGCCCTTGACGGTCGGTTTCGGTCATCGACAACATGCCGGGGTCAAGTTCGTGCGCTTCGTACCCAACGCCTTCCAGCACATGGGCCAGATCGGCGGCGGTGATGTCAGGCTCTGCCTCAACCGAAACGCGCTTGAGGGTCAGGTTCACCCGGGCGGACCGCACGCCGGGATGGGTCTTGAGCGCCCCTTCCACCGTGGAGATGCAGGCGGCGCAATAGGCCGAGGGCAAGGACAGCATCAGGCGGGAGGGTTCGATCCGGCGCAACTCGGCCAGCCTTTCAGCGGCAGGGACGGCCACGCAGGCCGGGCAGGCGGCAAGCCCGCCCCTGCCCTCGTCTGATGCTTCGTAGGTCATGTCAGCTTCTCACGTAGAAATAGGTCCTGGCCTGATACAGGGTTCCGTCCTGCGCGTGGGCCACGATCTGCAGCATCCACTTGCCCAGAGGCAGGCTGTTGGCCGAAACATAGGCCCCGTCCGCCCCCTGCAGCATGACCGGATGCTGATCCTGCGCCGCCTCGGTTGGCCGGCCGACCAGCACGTCAATGTCCTTCAGCGTCACCTGCTTGCCGGCCTTGTCGGTGAACTCCAGCCGAAGTTGGTCTTTGGCATGGTCGTAGCCTTGCTTCAGATGCCAGCCTAGGGCCTCTTGCGCGGTCTTTTCCTGATCGAAGGTCTGGCTGGCCACATAGCTGTCGTCCACCTCCAGCCCCGGGAAGGTCGAGATGGCGCTGTAGGCCAGCCCGATGTTCACCGCGATGATGACACCAAAGAAGCTGAGCGTCAGGGCTAGCATGTGCTTTCCGGTGAAGGGGCGGATGGGTTTTTCTGTCGTGCTGGTCATGTCAGTCATCCTTGCCGTTGAAGACAGTGTCTTTGTACACGCGTTCGGCTTTCGAGCTTTCTGTCCCCTCCGCATCGCTGATCCACAGGCGCAGCGGCAGGTGGTGGGCACTGGCGGCCACGGTTCCCGCCTTGGCGGTCACGAAGAGCTTCTGCTCGCGAGTCTCGTTCGCCTTGACCAGAACGCGCAACTCTTCCGTGCCCTCCAGCGCCAGGGTCACATCGCCGCCCGAGGTGGCCGAGAAGGTGAACCAACGATCCTCGCCATGTTTGTTGCGCAGGCGCATGTCGAACGCGTTGCGGATCGACCCATCCGACAGCACCACGAAGGGCGGATTGCGGACCGGCGAGATGGAAACGTCAAGGTTGGCGCGCAGGAACAGGGCGACGATCAGGCCAATGCCGATGCCGGCCCACATGACGGTGTAAAGGATGGTGCGCGGACGCAGGATGTGCCGCCAGATCGACAGGTCCGCCTTGCCCGCCCTCTCCAGCGGCTCGTCGGTCAACGCGAGGTAGCCAATCAGGCCACGCGGCTTGCCGATCTTGTCCATGATGTCGTCACAGGCGTCGATGCAAAGGCCGCAGGTGATGCAGGCAAGCTGCTGGCCGTTGCGGATGTCGATGCCCATCGGGCAGACGTTCACGCAGGCCATGCAGTCGATGCAATCGCCGTTGCCTGCCACGCTCTGCTTGCCGCGCGGCTCTCCGCGCCAGTCGCGGTAGCCGATGGTGATGGTGTCTTCGTCCATCATCGCGGCCTGGATGCGCGGCCAAGGGCAGGCATAGATGCAGATCTGCTCGCGGGCGAAGCCGCCGAAGAAGAAGGTGGTGAAGGTCAGGATGGCCATGGTGATATAGGCCGCCGGATGCGCGGTGCCGTGGATCAGGTTCCAGAACAGCGTCGGCGCATCGGTGAAGTAGAAGACCCAGGCCCCGCCGGTCGCCAGACCGATCAGCAGCCAGATTGACCACTTTATGCCGTTCTTGATCAGCTTTTCCCAGTTCCACGGCTGCCGGTGCAGGCGGATGCGGGCGTTGCGGTCGCCTTCGATCCAACGCTCCACCAGAATGTACAGGTCGGTCCACACGGTCTGCGGGCAGGCGTATCCGCACCAAACGCGGCCAGCGGCGGAGGTGAACAGGAACAGGCCAAGACCCGCCATGATCAGAAGGCCAGCCACAAAGTAGAACTCATGCGGCCAGATTTCGATCATGAAGAAGAAGAACCGACGCGAGGAGATGTCCAGCAGCACGGCCTGATCGGGCATCTGCGGCCCACGGTCCCAGCGGATCAGGGGGGTCAGGTAGTAGATGCCCAGCATGACGGCCATCAGCCACCATTTGAGCGTGCGGAACTTTCCCTTCACCCGACGGGGGAATATGGGTTCGCGTGCCGCATAAAGGCTCGGTTCTTCTGTCGTCGACATTTCTTCATTCCTGTTCGCCCTCTGGCTTCTGCACCGCAGCACGCAGGGGCGCCTTGACTTATATCAACCCGGCCACTGATTGGCCGCCGTTGTGAAAAAACGGGGCATGGCACAGACCAGCCCCGCAAAGTTCAGGTTGGGAAAGAAACAACCCGTCGCGCCGGGTCGGGAAGAAAGAAGCACCGGCACCCCAGGAACCGCGCGAACAGGAGGGTGCCGGTGCCCATGACGCCCGGGGACAGGCCCCGGGCGTCACAGCTCGGTGTTACTCGCCGCCGCCAAGGCTGTGGACGTAGACGGCCACGGCGCGGATTTCGTCTTCGGTCAGGCGCGGCTTGCTGCCTTCCGGGGCATAGCCCCAGCTTGGCATGACGCCACCGCGACCGAACTTGATGGTCTGGGTCAGCGTGGCCTCGTCGCCGCCATACAGCCAGATCGCATCCGTCAGGTTGGGCGAGCCCATGTCACGGTTGCCCTTGCCGTCGGGATTGTGACAGGCCGCGCAGTTGTCTGTGAAGATCTGAGTCCCAGCGGTGGCTTTCGCTTCGTCCGCCGTTTGGCCAGAGATTTTCAGGACATAGTTGACGGCCTGACCCACCTGTTCATCGGTCAGCTTGGCCGTGGCCACGTCAGCCAAGGCTCCGGTGGCCTTGTCAGACCAAGCCGGCATGTAAATACCCACGTTGCGGGCCTCCGGGTCGACCGTGTTGCGCACGCCATGCGTGACCGTGGTGTGGATCGCATCAATCGCCCCACCGTAGAGCCAGTCGTTGTCCAGAAGGTTCGGATAGCCCTTGCCCTGCACACCCGCCGCCCCCGCGCCATGGCACGGCGCGCAGTTGGTGGCGAAGATCGACTTGCCGGCGTCCAGTGCATAGGCCTTGAGGCTGGCATCCCCTTCGATGGCCGTCAGGTCGGCGGCGACCAGCTTGGCCTTGATCGGCGCGTTCATCTCATCAAAGGCCTTGATGTCCTTTTCGACGTCCAGCCGGGTCGATGCATGAAGCAGGCCGGGCGTCGCGCCGTGGATCAGCGGCCATGCCGGATAGGCGATGGCATAACCCAAAGCGTAGAGGATGCAGAGATAGAACACCCAGACCCACCAGCGCGGCAGGGGGTTGTTCAACTCCTCAATCCCGTCCCACGAATGGCCGGTGGTGCCGACCTTGTCTTTCGGGTCTTCCTTGATTGGCTTGGCCATGGCTCAGGCCTCCTTCGAAGGTCCGGGCACTGGCCCGGGTTTCTTGTCATGCTTGAAGATCACGTTGGCCGCATCCTGATGGATGACTTTGCTGCCAGGCCGGAAGGCCCAGAGTGCGGCACCTACGAAGAACACCGTCAGGGCAAGAAGCGCCCAGCTGTCGGCCATTTCGCGCAAGAGAGTATACAGATCCATGATCCCCCCTACCGTGACGCGTCAGGCGTGAAGGTCGAGAAGTCGACCAGCGTGCCCAGCATTTGCAGATAGGCCACCAGTGCATCCATCTCGGTCAGCTCTGGTTGGCCGTCGAAGTTGGCGACGGTCACCTTGTTGCCGTAGCGTGCAATCAGGCCGGTGCTGTCCCCGTCCGGATTGTCCTGTGCGGCAAAGTCAGCCTTGGCATTGGTGATTTCATCATCCGTGTAGGGCACGCCGACCATGCGATGTGTCGACATCTCTTGCGCCATATACTGCGGATCGATCGGCGTGGTGGCGAGGAAGGCGTATTTCGGCATGACCGATTCCGGCACGATGACCTGCGGGTTCGACAGGTGGTCGACGTGCCACGAGTTCGAATACTTCCCGCCGACCCGCGCCAGATCAGGCCCGGTGCGCTTGGATCCCCACTGGAACGGATGGTCGTATTCCGACTCCGCCGCCAGCGAGTAGTGGCCATAGCGTTCGACCTCGTCCCGCATGGGGCGGATCATCTGGCTGTGGCAGACGTAGCAGCCTTCACGGATGAAGATGTCACGGCCCGCCAGTTCGAGGGGCGTGTAGGGCCGCATGCCCTGCACGGTCTCGATGGTGTTTTGCAGATAGAACAGCGGTACGATCTGCACCAGACCGCCAATCGTCACCACCAGGAAAGACAGCACCAGAAGCAGCGTGGCGTTCTTTTCGATGATCTTGTGTTTGTCGAGAAAAGCCATGTTCCGCGCCCCCTTATTCAGCCGGAACGCCGGCGTAGGCAGCGGCCCGCTGGGGCTGTGCGTTCACCGTCATCCAAAGGTTGTAGATCATGATCAGCGCGCCGCTCAGGTACATCGCCCCGCCCAGACCGCGAACCACATACATCGGGAACTTGGCAGCCACGGTGTCGACGAAGGCGTTCACAAGGAAGCCGTTCGCATCCACTTCGCGCCACATCAGGCCCTCCATGATACCCGAGACCCACATCGAGGCCGCGTAAAGCACGATCCCGATCGTAGCCAGCCAGAAGTGCCACGACACCAGTTTCAGGCTGTACAGCCCGTCACGGTTCCACAGACGCGGGGTGAGGAAGTACAGAACCGAGAAGGTGATCATCCCGTTCCAGCCCAAAGCACCCGAGTGCACGTGGCCGATGGTCCAGTCCGTATAGTGCGACAGGCTGTTGACCGCCTTGATCGACATGACCGGGCCTTCGAAGGTCGACATCCCGTAAAAACCTATGGCGATCACCATCATCCGCACAACGGGGTCAGTGCGCAGCTTGTCCCAGGCGCCAGACAGCGTCATCAAGCCGTTGATCATGCCACCCCAAGACGGCATCCACAGCATGATCGAGAACACCATGCCGAGGGTCGAGGCCCAATCGGGCAGTGCCGTATAGTGCAGGTGGTGCGGACCGGCCCAGATATACAGGAAGATCAGCGCCCAGAAGTGGATGATCGACAGCTTGTAGCTGTAGACGGGACGTTCGACTTGTTTCGGCACGAAGTAGTACATCATGCCAAGGAAGCCGGCGGTCAGGAAGAAGCCCACGGCGTTGTGGCCATACCACCACTGCACCATGGCGTCTTGCACGCCGGAATAGATCGGCACCGACACCGAACTGAAGATCGAGATCGGAATGGCCGCGTTGTTGACGATGTGCAGCATGGCCACCGTCACTATCATCGACAGGTAGAACCAGTTCGCCACATAGATATGCGGCTCGCGGCGCATGACCAAAGTGCCGACAAACACGAACAGGAACGCCACCCAGACCACGGCGATCCAGATGTCGATGTACCAGACCGTTTCCGCGTATTCCTTGCCCTCGGTCCCGCCCAGAATATAGGACGACGCCGCCAGCACGATCATCAGTTGCCAGCCCCAGAACACGAACCAGCCCAGATTGCCGCCCCACAACCGCGCGGCGCTGGTGCGCTGCACGACGTAGAACGCACTCATAATCAGCGCGTTGCCCCCGAAGGCGAAAATCACCGCCGAGGTGTGCAAGGGCCGCAACCGGCCGAAGTTGATGATGCCATCCGTCCAGTTGCCCAGGTTGAGCGACGGAAACGCCAACTGGAAGGCGATGACCACCCCCACCAGAAAGCCCACAACGCCCCAGAATGACGTCGCAATGACCCCGGCCCGGATAACCCCATCCTGATATTCATTGGGGTTGGCCGTCTTGTCTTCGCCCACATGGCGCAACACATAAATGAAGGTGATCGTCGCAGCGATCGCCACTTCTATGGCGTTGACCATGTAGGGAAGATCGTGCGCGTAATTGGCAGCAATGGCGGCCAGAATGGCCACCGCCGCCAGCACGATCAGTTTCACGTAATCCCACATTTCCTTATCCCTTCGTCCCCTGACCCCGGACGCAGTGCGAGTCGACGCACTCCGATCAAAGGTTCTGACAGGTTGAGGTTTTGCAGGTGCAGCGGCACACCGCCTTGATCCATATCAACTGCGCGTGATGGGCCAGATGATCCGTATCAATGCGCCACCGGGCCAGACCTGCCATTTTGAGCCCATTCCCGAATTTCGGAGGCTATGATGACCTACAAAACCATTCTGACCGTTGTGACCGACCCCAACATGGCCGAGTGCTCGATCCGTGCTGCGGCGCAGATGGCCTTGGGTTTCGATGCCCATCTGGAGGTGCTGGCTCTGGGCGTGGATCAAACGCAGGTCGGCTACTCTTACATCGGGGCCGGGGCCGTTCTGACCGAGTTCTCGCTGGAACGTGCCGAGGCGGATGCCCGCGCTGCTGCCGATGCGGCAACCAAGATCCTGAACGGCATCGACGCTGGCCTGCGCTTCAGCATTGAAACCGTGGTGGCCGAGATGGGCAGCCTGATGGCCGTGGTGGGCAATGCCGCCAGTTTCGTCGATCTGGTGGTGCAGGGGCGCCCCTACAGTTCGGGCCAGAGCTATCAGGCCGAAGCCGTGATCGAGGCCGCCTTGTTCGAGGGCCGCGCCCCGGTGCTGATCATCCCGGAAACCCTGCTGGGCAAGACCAACAAACTGGAGCATCTGGCCACCCCGCGCCGCGTGCTACTGGCCTGGAACCAAAGCACCGAGGCGCTCGTGGCGGCCAAGCGCGCCCTGCCCTTGCTTAAACAGGCCGATCTGGTCGATGTGACCGTGGTGGACCCGCCGTCACGTGGCCCGGAACGCTCGGACCCGGGCGGGCTTTTGTGCCAATACCTTGTCCGGCACGGCGTCAAGGCGCAGGTCTCGGTTCTGGCCAAGACCATGCCGAAAGTCTCGGAAGTGCTGGCCCGGCATGCGCTGGAAGAAGGTTGCGACATGATGGTGATGGGGGCCTATGGCCACTCGCGCTTGCGGGAAGCGGTCTTGGGTGGGGCGACGCGAGCCGCGCTGGAGAACTCGGTGATCCCGGTGTTGATGGCGCATTGATCATCTGACCGAGACTGGGACGCGCAGGTTGCAGGACCTGCGCGTCCTTCTGTTTGCAGGCTTTCAGGCCACCGGAGTCCAGATCACATCGTCGATCCGCGGCGCATGGGTGGCCAGCATGACCAAACGGTCAAAGCCCAAGGCAATGCCCGATGCATCCGGCATATGGGCCAGAGCCGCGAGAAAATCCTCGTCCAGCGGATAACGCTCGCCATACACGCGCTGCTTTTCATCCATCTCCGCCTCGAACCGACGGCGCTGTTCGTCCGGATTGGTCAATTCACCAAAGCCGTTGGCCAGTTCCACCCCGCAGGCATAAAGCTCGAACCGCTCCGCCAGCCGCGGATCGTCGGGCGCACGGCGGGCAAGGGCGGCTTCAGCGGCAGGGTAACGGTCCAGAATGGTCGGGCGGCCAAGACCCAGATGCGGCTCGACCCGCGCCACCAGTACCCGAGACAGAAGGTCGGACCAGGTGTCATCCTCGGCCGCCCGCAGCCCCACCGCCGTAAGCTGCGCCGCAAGCGCCGCCACATCGGTGCTGGCATCGGGGTGGATCGAGGCAAGCAGGTCGACCCCGGCATGGCGCTGCAAAGCCTCCACCACGCCCAGCCGTTCCGGTGGGGCGAAAGGGTCGCAGGTCAGGTCGCGGTGCCGCAGGTCAGTAGTGCCAGCCGCACGGCAGGCCAGTTGCATGAGATCGACGCAGTCCTGCATCAACTCGGTATAGTGCGCGCCAACGCGGTACCATTCCAGCATGGTAAACTCGGGCGAGTGCCGCACCCCGCGTTCGCGGTTGCGCCAGACATGGGTCAGGGCGAAGATTCGCTCTTCCCCCGCCGCCAGCAGCTTCTTCATGGCAAATTCCGGCGAGGTGTGCAGATACATCGTCTGCGGCACCCCGTCATTGCCGATGGCTTGCGTGGCAAAGCCATGCAGATGCGCCTCGTTTCCGGGGCTGATCTGCAGGGCAGCGGGGTCGACCTCCAGAAAATCCCGGGCCCCAAACCATTGACGAAGGCCGGATTGGATGCGGCCCCGGGCCAGAAGGGCAGGCCTGCGGTCGGCGTGACGCGCGCGGTCCCACCACGGAGCCCGACGATGCGAATCTGTCATGCTGCTTCTCTCTGGCGATTTGCCGCAAATAGGGGTAAAGGCTCCGCCGATACGGCCTCTCCTTAGCGACCGGGGCCAAGGGAAACAAGGAATCCGTTACGTGAAGGTCATCGCATCCTCGCTCCGCAAGGGCAATATCGTCGAACTGGACAACAAGCTTTATGTGGTCCTGAAGTCGGAAAACTTCCACCCCGGTAAAGGCACACCGACGACCTCGGTCGACATGCGCCGGATTTCGGATGGTGTGAAGGTGGCCGAACGCTGGCGGACGACCGAAATGGTCGAGAAAGCCACCGTGGACGAGCGGGAATATGACTTCCTCTACGAAGACTCGGAAGGCTTCCACTTCATGGAACCCCTGAGCTACGACCAGATCACTGTCTCCGAAGACGTCGTGGGCGACAGCAAGGTCTTCCTAGGCGAGGGTGTCAAAGCCTATGTCCAGACTTTCGACGGCGTGGCCATCGCCATCACCCTGCCGCTGAAGGCCGTGGTCGAAATCGCCGAAACCGAACCGGTAACCAAGGGCCAGACGGCCTCGTCGTCCTACAAGCCCGCGATCTGCACCAACGGCCTGCGTGTTCTCGTTCCGCCGCATATCGGTGCAGGCACCAAGATCATCATCAACACCGAAGACTTCACCTATCAGGAACGCGCCAAGGACTGATGGTTCCTATTGGCAGAAACAAAAGCCGGGGGCATCGAGCCCCCGGCTTTTGTGTTACCACGGAGCAGTCTTGATGCATCTGTCTGCTGCAACGTTCCCGGGGCCAGCCCCGGACCCCGGAGTATTTGGCAAGGAGCAAATGCAAGAGTGCGCCCCGACAGGTGGCAGAATGGGCTGCTGCCGAATGGCCCTCCTGCCGGTGCGACTTGCTCCTTACCGCCATCGGGACTCCTCCCTGTACGGCAACTGACAGCCTAATGGCAGATGGTTAACAACCGGTTACCCTCCGCCATTTGCTCCTTTTGAAATACTCTCGGGGGGCGCGGGGGGCAGACGGCCCCCCGCCGTCGAACGGGAGACCGGGTCGGAGTCTGGCATCAAGTTGTCAGTTTGACCGGTCCCGTCACCGGAAAGAATGCCGCGGCATTCGCGGCAAGGGTCAGGCTGTTGGCGTTCAGCGTGGCTCCGAGTGACACGTCGAGGGGGGCGGCGATGCCCTGTGCCGTGATTGTCTGTGCCAGAGGCGAGAGGTTGAAGACGCAAAGCAGCGCCTCGCCATCCACTTCGCGGGTGAAGGCCAGCAGGGGCTCGGGCAGGTCGTGGAAGACCGTCTTGCCCTCAAGCAGAGGTTTGGAGCCTTTGCGGAAGGCCATGAGACTGCGGTAGGTCTCCAGCACGGAACCGGCGATGCCTTTCTGGCTGCCCACATTGCGCGCCAGTTGCGGGGCCTTTACCGGCAGCCACGGCTTGCCGGTAGAAAAGCCACCGCTGGGCGAGGCGTCCCAGACCATCGGCGTGCGGGTGTTGTCGCGGCCAATGGGTTCCGGCCAGAAGTTGATGCCTTGCGGGTCGGTCAGTTCTTCCAGGCTGAGTTCTGTATCGGTCTGGCCGATTTCCTCGCCTTCCCACAGACAAATCGAGCCCTGGAAGCTCAGCAGCAGGGCGCCAGCCTGTTTGGCAAGAGCATCCTGCGACACCCCGTGCTTGACCCAGCGGCTTGCGTGGCGCACAACGTCGTGGTTGGAGAAGGCCCACATCGGCCAGCCGTTCGGCGCACCGGTGAAGAAATCCGAAATGCGGCTGCGGAAGAAGGCGGCGGAGTAGTCGTAGCCCATCATCTCGAAGCTGTAGCACTGATGCAGGCGGCCCGGCGCCGTATACTCGCCCATCATGCGGATGGCGTGGTGCATCTCTCCCATCTCACCCACGGTGGATTTGTCGGGGTATTCGTCCATCACGCGGCGGATGCGTTCCATCCACAGCAGGTTTTCGGGCTGGTTCTTCGAGAAGATGTGGTACTGCATGCCATAGGGGTTGCCCTCTGGCTCGGTCTTGACGCGATAGTCCGCCGGGTCGTTGCGCAAGAGCGCGTCCTTGTAGAAGTAGTTGACCGTGTCGAAGCGGAAGCCATCCACACCGCGATCCAGCCAGAAACGCAGGACGCTTTCCATGTAGGCGACCACTTCTGGGTTGCGGAAGTTCAGCTCCGGCTGCTCCACCAGGAAGGAGTGCATGTAGTATTGCTTGCGCCGCGCATCCCAATGCCACGCAGGCCCGCCAAACACGGAAAGCCAGTTGTTGGGAGGGGTGCCGTCGTGGTTCGGGTCCTCCCAGATGAACCAGTCCGCTTTGGGGTTGGTGCGGTCCTTGCGGGAGTCGACGAAGAAGGGGTGCTTGTCGGAACAATGGTTCAGCACCTGATCGATGATCACCTTCAGGCCCAGTTCATGGGCGCGCGTCACCAGCGCGTCGAAATCCGCCAGCGTGCCAAAGACCGGGTCGACGTTCACATAGTCGGACACGTCATAGCCCATGTCCTTCATCGGTGAGGTGAAGAAGGGCGACAGCCAGACGGCGTCACAACCCAGTTCGGCGATATGGTCCAGTCTGCGGGTGATGCCCGGCAGGTCGCCCACGCCATCGCCGTTGTCGTCCTGAAACGACCGGGGATAGACCTGATATGTCACCGAGCCGCGCCACCATTCCGCCATGTCCATCTCCCCTATTCCGGATTCGGGCATAGCATAAGGCGGCGCGTTGCGCTGTTCAAACCGCTTTCATAAGGCGAAAATATGGGTCTGAGCCGGATCAAAGGTCAGGCCCAGTTCCGCGCCGATCGGGAAGACCGCATCCCGCGCCAGAGCTGCGATCAGACGGTTGCCATCCTTCATGGTCAGTTCCACGACCGTCTCGGCGCCCAGCCGTTCGGTCAGCGCCACGCTTCCATGCAGCATGCCGCCCGACTCGACCGGGGTCAGGTATTGCGGACGCACCCCCAACTTGGCCTTGCCGCCGACCGTGTAGCCGGTGGTCTTGGCGGTGATCTCAACCGGATCAAGGGCGGCGTTGGAGACGAGAATCTTTTGGCCGTTCACCCCTTTCACATCGACGTCCAGGAAATTCATCGAGGGCGAACCGAGGAAGCCAGCGACGAACAGGTTTGCCGGGTTGTGATACAACTCCATCGGGCTGCCGATCTGCTGGACGAGGCCATCTTTCAGGACGACGATCTTGTCGGCCAGCGTCATCGCCTCCACCTGATCATGGGTCACATAGATCATCGTGGCGCCAAGCTGCTGGTGCAGCTTGCCGATCTCCAGCCGCATGTCCATGCGCAGGGCTGCGTCGAGGTTCGACAGCGGTTCGTCAAACAGGAAGACCTGCGGCTTGCGGACAATCGCCCGCCCGATGGCAACGCGCTGGCGCTGGCCGCCGGACAGCTGGCTGGGGCGGCGGTCGAGCAGGTGTTCCATCTGCAGGATGCGGGCGGCTTCACCCACCTTTTCCTCTTTCTCGGCTTTGGAGGCTCCGGCGATGGTCAGGCCAAAGGCCACATTCTCGCGCACCGTCATATGCGGGAAAATGGCGTAGCTTTGGAAGACCATAGCCACGCCGCGATCTTTGGGCGGCAGGTCATTGACGACGCGGCCGCTGATGGTCAACTCACCCGAGGTGATATCTTCCAGCCCTGCGATCATCCGAAGAAGGGTCGATTTGCCGCAACCCGAAGGGCCGACGAAGACGACGAACTCGCCATCGTCGATGTCAATGTCGACGCCCTTGATGACATGGGCGGTGCCGTAGCTTTTCTTCAGGCCCTTCAGGGTGATGGCGGCCATGACTTACTCCGCGACTTTGGCTGGGGGTTGAACGTGCAGAAGGCCGTCGGGTCCGATGACGACGGGCTCGGGGTCGGTGACATAGCCGCCGAACTTGTCCTTGCCGCCGTCGGCGAAGCCGAGGATCACAAGGCCATCGGGCGTCTCGACAATGCGGGCGGCGTAACGCTGGCAAGGCTCGGCCCCGTCAAAGAGCGGTCCGGGGGCAAGACGCCAGGGGCCGCGCGGGTGGTCGGCGATCAGGTAGTGGTTGCCGGTGACCGGGCTTTGCGGGTTGGTGCGGCGGTAGTGCTGCGACCATTGCGGACCTGCGGTGCAGAAGAGGCAGTACCACTGGGTGCCCGCCTTGAAGACCTGCGGCACCTCAAGCTGGCCCATCCCGCCGGTAAAGACAGGGGGGCGCAGGGTCCAGGTGTAAAGATCGGGCGAGCTGGCAAAGCCAATGGCTCCGCCCGCGTTGGGTTCCGCGATGCCGGGGGCGCGGGCGGTGAAATACATCAGCCATCCGTCCGTATCCGGGTCTTTCATCACCCAAGGGTCGCGCATGGCGCGGTCGTGCCAGTGGCCGACCATGTGGTCTTTCTCATAGGTGTCGGCATTGGGGCCGGTGATGTCGAGTGCAAGACCGTCTCCGACGCGCTCCCACGAATGCAGGTCGGTCGACGTGGCGTGGCCGACGCGCTGATAGAGCGATTTCTCGGACAGCGCGGTGCCGGTGTAGAACAGATGCCAAAGACCATCTGCCCCCTGAACAACCGAACCCGTCCATGTCGTGCTGTCATCCCAGGCCGGGCCGTTCTTCTGCGGGCCGAACATGGTGCCAAGATGCGTCCAGTTGACGAGGTCCTTGGACGTCGCGTGGCCTTGGGTCACGTTCAGGTGCCGCAAATCCGGGTCGATCAGACTGGTGGAGGCTTGCAGGAAGAAGCCATGGTAGGTGTCGCCGTCCTTGGCGTACCAGCTGTCCCATATCCATTTTCCGTCGAGTGCGATGACCATGGTGCGTTTCCTTTGCCGGTAGCCGGGGGCCAGCCCCCGGACCCCCGGGATATTTGTGCAAGTATGAAAGGGGGAAGGGTTAGCCTTTGACCCCGGTGGAAGCGATCGAGGCGATGAAGGCCTTTTGCAGGTAGAGGTAGAAGGCCAGCACCGGCAGGGTGATGAGGGAGAGGTAGGCCATGACCTCGCCCCAGACCACGTTGAGCTGGAAGAAGTATTGCAGGCCGACCATGACGGGGCGGTAGCCCTCTTCCTGAACGACCATCAGGGGCCAAAGGTACTGGTTGTACATGGCGAGGAATTTCAGGATCGCCGCTGTTGCCAGCACCGGGCCGGCGAGTGGCATGACGATGCGGCGGTAGATGGCGAACCAGCTGGCGCCCTCGACGCGGGCAGCCTCGATCAGTTCGCCGGGCAGGTCTTTGAAGTATTGCACGAAGAGGTAGATCGTCAGGCCGTCCGCCACGAAGGGGATGATCTGGACATGGTAGCTGTTGAGCCAGCCCCAGGTCAGGCCATCCAGCCCGATCCACGGCAGTTTGGACGAGATTAGCAGAAGCGGTATGGCAATGGTCTCGAACGGCACGATCAGGGTGGCCAGGATGATGGTCAGGATAAGGTCGCGGCCCTGCCAGTTCACGAAGACGAAGACGAACGCGGCGGAGGAGCAGACGATCAGCGACAGCACCACCGTCACGCCGGTCACGATGACGGAGTTCAGGATGAAGAGGCCAACCGGCGCCCGTTTGAAGGCTGCGCTGTAGTTGTTGAACGAAATATCCCCCACCGGCAGGAAGGCCTTCAGGCTGGAGGTATCGGCCAGCAGTTGCGCATCCGGCTTCAGCGAGGAGATCAGCATGAAAACCAGCGGGAAGATGAAGATCACCGCGATCAGCACCAGCACCGCATAGCGCACCGCCAGCCGCAGCCCGTGATTGTCAGAGGTTATCGTTGCCATCACACCTTCTCCCGCGTGAGCCAGCGTTGGATGAGGGACACCGACAGCACGATCACGAAGAGGATGACCGAGATGGCGGAGCCGCCGGAAATGTCCTGCTTGCCATAGCCGCGCTGGATGGCTTGGAAGACGATGGTTTGCGTGGAGTCCAAAGGCCCGCCCTTGGTCATCACGTCGATCTGGCTGAACAGGCCGAAGGCCTGCATGGTGATCACCACCAGCACCAGAACGGCTGTGTTCCGCAGCCCCGGCCAGGTGATGTATCGGAAGGTCTGCCATTTCGACGCCCCCTCGATGGCGGCCGCCTCGTACAGCGTGGGCGAGATGGTTTGCAGGCCCGACAGCCAGATTACCATATGGAACCCAACCGCCTGCCAGACCGACATGGCGATGATGGCACCCAGTGCGGTCGAGGCATTGCCCAGCCAGTCGATTCTGGGCAGCGTGCCGAAGCTGAGGGCGCCGAGCAGGTTGTTCAGAAGCCCTGATTGCCCATCGTAGATGAAGCGCCAGAGCAGCGAGACCACAACGATCGAAACCACGACAGGCATGAAATAGATCGCCCGGAAGACATTGATCCCCCTCAGTCTTTGATTGATCAGCAGCGCCAGGCACAAAGCCAGACCGCCCTGCAGGGGGGCTACGACGATCACGAAGATGAAGGTGTTCAGGATGGCCTTCATGAAGACCACATCGCGCGCCAGCACATAGGTCCTCCCCTCGCCCGAAGCGAAGGAGAACAGCTCTCGCATCCCGTCGATGCCGGGGTAATCCTTGTTGTGGCGGGTGAAGCTGCGCAGTTCCGGCAGCTTGGGCTGGCCTGCGTCATCCAGCACCAGGTTGCCGGCGTCATCCTTCACCGGGTCAAGATGGAGCATGCCCATGCCCAGAAGCTGGCTGTAGTTGGCCAGACCAGTGAACTCGGTCGGGTTGGGCGAGACCAGACGCTGGTTGGTGAAGGACAGGCCGATCGCCGCGATGAAGGGCAGGATCACGAAGCAGAAGATCAGGAAGGCGGCAGGCCCGGCCATCAGCCATCCGGTCCCGTTCGATCTGGTGAATTTCGATGCCATCGCGGCCTCATTGGGGAAGCGGTGAGAGGTGGGGGCGGCGCGAGCCGCCCCCGTTGGGACGCCCGAGGGGGGAGCAGCCCCCGGGCACCTGCCTTATTGGGCGGCGTAGCCCTTGTTCTTCTCGATGTCGGCGTTGATCTCGTCCACAGCGGCGTCCAGCGTGGCCGCTACGTCGGCACCGTGGGCAATGTCGGACGCAGCCTTCTCGAAGATCTTGGCCATGACCGGGTAGCCAGGGGTGACAGGACGCAGCACGCCTTGCCGATTGGACAGATCGAAGAACACGTTCAGCGGGCCGCCAACCTTGTAGTTGTCGGTCAACTCTGCCGCAGCCGCTGTTGCCGGGATCAGGCCAAGACCCTTGGAGAAGCGGGCGAGGTTCTTGGGTTGCAGGGCAAAGTTGATGAAGGCGTTTGCACCATCAGGGTGTTTGGAACTGGCCGAGATCGAAAGCTGCCAGCTTGCGGCCCCGATCTTGGAGCCGGCGCCGAAGTTCGGGGCGGGCAGGAACAGCACATCGTCAAAGGCTTTCAAGGCGCCAAGAGCCGCCCAGTTGCCATTCCAGGAGAAGGCGTATTTGCCCGTGGCAAAGCCTGAATCGCGCTCTGCCGGGTCTTGCGTTGCCTGCGCATAGCCGTCGGTGAAAAGGTGCTGCCACCACTTGCCCCACGCCATCGCTGCGTCGCCGTTCAGGGCACCCTCGGCAGTGCTATAGGTGGTGCGGTCGATCAGATCGCCGCCGAACGATTGCAGCAAGGGCGAGAACGCATAGGGATACCATTCGCCAGTCCAGGCGGTGCCAAGATCCAGCGCATATTCGAACTTGCCGGAATTCTTGGCGGCGTCCAGCGCAGCTTGGAATTCATCGGCGGTCCAGGGCTGATCAAGGGTGGGCTTGCGCAGCTTCAACTCGTCCAGATAGGACTGGCGCGTCACCAGCGAGATGGCGGCGTCCCACATCCCGATGCCGTAAAGTTTGCCGTTCCAGACGCCTTTGGGACCGGGCAGGTAGTCCTTGATCAGAGACTCGTCGATCTTCAAGGGCTGGATATAGCCGGACCATGCCCAGTTCGGCAGGATCGGGCCGTCGATGTCGATGATATCGGGCAGCGTGCCCGCCAGCGCTCCGGCCACGACGCTGTCGTTGTAGGCGGCTTGCGGGAAGGCGGTGATCACGACTTTCCAGTCGGGCTGGCTGGCGTTGAATTCGTCCAGCATCTCGTTGACCAGCTTCATTTCGTTGTCGTTGCCGGCCCCGTGATACCACATGGTCAGCTCGGTCTGGGCAAGGGCTGCCCCGGCAAACAACGTGCTTGCCAGCATCGCCCCTGCCAAAGTGTTGAATGACTTCATCGTTTTTCCTCAGCTTGGGTTTAGTCAGGTCAGGTTTGAGGCGCTAAGTTCCTTGACCGATGCGCGCCAGCACACCGGACCCGCAACGCGCTCGACTGCGGGTTCATTTCTGGTTTCGTCGGAAATCAGCGCCAGAAGGCGCTGAGCGGCCCGTTCCCCCATCGCCCGATAAGGCAGGTCAACTGTGGTCAGGGGCGGGTAAAGCTGTTCGGCGATGACGCGGTAGTTGTCATAGCCCGCGACCGAGATTTCCTCGGGCAGTTTCATGCCACGCGAACGCAAGATGCCGTATACCTCCAGCGCCATCTTGTCGGTGCCGCAGCACAGCACCGTCGGCGGATCGGGCAGGCGCAACATCCGGTCGATGTGAGACAACATCAGTTGGGTTTCCGCCTCACGATCGGGCAAGTCGCAGTGTGCGACAATGGCCGGGTCGCAGGGGATACCCGCCGCCGCAAGGGCATCGCAGTAGCCGGCCAGACGCAGCCGGCCGGCCTCGACATCGGGGCGCAGAGTCAGATAGGCGATGCGGCGGTGCCCGGATGCTATAATTCTGGCCACGAGGTCGCGTTGGCCGCGCTGATCGTCGGGCAGGACAGCAGTGGTGCCACGGTCGTCAAAACAATTGGCCAAGACCATCGGCGTGCCATCGGAAATCGCGGGAAGCGAAACCTTCTGGTGATATTCCGCCACATAGATCAGCCCTTCGACCCGGTGGCGAAGGAAGGTGTCAATCAAAGGCGCGGCCTTTTCCACCAGGCCACCGGTATCGGCGATCATCAGCGTCATGCCCGAACTGGCGAGCGCCTTCTGAATGCCCTGCACGATGAACAGTTCCGGCAGACCCGCAGGCTGGTTGGGCTCGGGCGACATCGAGATAGCGCCTGTGATCAGCCCGATCAGCCCAGACCTTTGGCTGCGCATCATCCGCGCCGCATTCGAAGGCACATAGTCCAGTTGCGCCATCGCAGCCTCAACCGCCTCGCGGGTGGATTTGCCAACCGGGGCGTCACCGTTCAGCACGCGGCTGACCGTTTTGGCCGAGACGCCCGCAATGCGGGCGACATCGTAAATCGTAGCCATGTCACCCCCCCCCTCGGCACCAAGGTACCTGACACGTCCGGCTTATGACACCGGTGTCATGTCATCGGTGTCATAGGTGATTGCCAGATGATTCGTCAACAAATTCGTGAACAGTGCGCGTCGGGGCGGACAGGCATGAAACTGCCGCCGACCTGCCGGAGAAAGGTGACAAATCCCGCGCGACGCGGCAGCATGCTGCCATGCACATTGGTCTCAAAATCCTGGCTCTGGCCCTGCTCGGCCTCTCCGCTTGCGGTGGGCCCCCGGCACAGCCCGAAGCCCCTGCGGCCTTCACCGTCACGGCCCCGAACTTCGGCGAGAGCCATCCGGTCGACTGGAACGGCAATCCCCCTTCCAGCCATCCGGTCCATGGCATCGACATCTCGGTCTGGCAGGGCGAGGTCGACTGGCGCCGTGCCCGGGCCAATGGCGTGAACTTCGCCTTCTTGAAAGCAACCGAGGGCGGTGATCACATTGACCCCGCCTTCCTGCAGAACTGGCGCGCAGCACAGGCTGCCGGCGTGCCGCGCGGTGCCTACCACTTCTTCTACCATTGCCGCCCGGCAGCCGAGCAGGCACGCTGGTACATCGCCCATGTCCCGCGCAGCGCGCAGGCCCTGCCGCCGGTTCTGGACATGGAATGGACGCCACGCTCCCCCACATGCCGCGACAAGCGCCCCGGAACCACGGTCCGGTCCGAGGCGCGCATCTTTCTGGATGCCGTGCAACGCGCCTATGGCAAGCGGCCGATCCTTTACACCACCGTCGATTTCTACACGGAAAACGAGCTTTGGAAGCTCTCGGGCACAGACTTCTGGCTGCGTTCGGTCGCCGCTCATCCGTCTGACAGCTTTCCCGGCCAGCATTGGCTGTTCTGGCAGTATTCCGGCACGGGCCAAGTGCCCGGCATCGGGACCGCGACCGACCTGAACGTCTTCGCAGGCTCCGCCGCTGCTTATACCGACTGGCTGCCTTGACCCAGCCATTTGACGGCGTTTAACACCTGTTTCATTCGCCTTTAACGCGAGTGCCGCCTAGGTTGATCCTGCGCAGACCGATTTCCTGCGCAGGCCTTTTTCAACGGAGAGTGTCATGACTCGTTTTGTCGTCGATCTGGGCGATATTGCCCTGTCCAAGGAAGCTCAAGCCGCCATCAGCGCTGACATCCAAAAAGTCGCGCTGTCCCACATCGCCAACCTGCACTACGAAAAGCCCTTCGTGATGCGCTTCCCGCGCGACTGGTGGGGTTTCATTCTGCGGCAGGATTTCGAGGCGCTGCTGCATGGCGAACAGGCTCTTGGCCGTGGCCTGCTGCAAACCGCAGGCCACATGTGATGGGTCCGGGCGGCTTCCCCCAAGCCGCCCGGCCTGACCAATACGCCTGTCCTTCGGCCCCCGCAGAACCGGGCGCCGGACTGCTGGGTGTACTGGGGCCGGACGGACGCATTGCCAACCTGCGGCTGCTGATGCAGGTGGACGAAGAGTTTCTTCAGGCCGCAAGGGCGAAAGGCGCACCCGAGTCCCGGATGCGCTTCACCAGCCCTTGCCAGACCAAGCGGTGCAGTCAGTGGACAGGCCACAGCTGCGGCGTGATCGAACGTGTGATGAGCGCCCTGCAAGACCGGGGCATGGCAGAAGCGGGCCTTGCTCCCCAACAAGGCCTGCAACCCTGCACCATCCGCGCCACCTGCCGTTGGTATGCCCAAGCCGGTCCCGAGGCTTGCGCCGCCTGCGCGCTGGTGATCACCGATACCCGAGAGGGCACACGCGAACCCGCCTGAAGGAAAGGGGGCGGCCGACATCCCCCGGCCGCCCCCAGATCATGTCCCCTTAGGTCGGGGCGTGCCCCGGCTCAGGCTCACCCGTCGATCCGGATGCGTGCATTCGAGGGATCAAACGGGCTGTCCTCCACCACCACCGCATCCCAAAGCTCGCGGTTCATCCGGACCTTCAGCTTGGTGCCGACTTCCGCCAGATCCGGCCGCACATAACCCATGCCGATCTGCTTGCCGAAGGCCACCGAATAGCCGCCCGAGGTCAGGCGCCCGATCTTGACGCCATCCAGCAGAAGCGCCTCCTTGCCCCATGGATCGGTGTCCGAAGGCCCGTCGATCAGCAGCGTGCAGCACTTGGACCGGATGCCAATGGCCAGCATCGCCTCCTTGCCTTGGAAGTCCTTCTTCAGATCGACAAACCGATCCAAAGCAGCTTCCAGCGGAGAGGCGTCCCGGCCCAGTTCATTGCCAAACGCCCGATAGGACTTCTCCTGCCGCAGCCAGTTCTGCGCCCGGGCGCCGACCAGCTTCAGCCCGTGCTTCTCACCGGCCTTCAGCAGTTGTTCCCACAAATAGCGCTGCATTTCGATCGGGTGGTGCAGTTCCCAGCCGAGTTCGCCGGTATAGGCCACGCGGATCGCATTGACCGGACACATGCCGAGTTCGATCTTGCGCGCCGACAGCCATGGGAAGCGCTTGTTCGACAAGGCGGTTTCCGGATCGGCGTCCTTGATCAGTTCCGCGAGGATCTTGCGGCTGTTCGGCCCCGCCAAGGCAAAGACCCCCCACTGCGTCGTTACGTCATGGATGTCGATGTAACCGCCACCCTTGCCCATGAAGTCTTCAGCACACTTCTTCAGGTAGTCCGCATCATAGGCAGTCCATGCCCCCGCCGAGACAAGATAGTAATCGTTCTCGCCGTTGCGGACGATGGTGTATTCCGTCCGCGTCGTCCCTTGCGGCGTCAGCGCATAGGTCAGGTTGATGCGGCCCACTTTGGGCAGCGTGTTGCAGGTGAACCAATCGAGGAACGCCGTCGCCCCCGGCCCGCGGACGAGGTGCTTGGTGAAGGCGGTGGCATCAATCAGCCCCGCCGTCTCACGGATCGCCTTCGCCTCCTCCACCGCATAGGGCCACCAAGCCCCACGCCGGAAGCTGCGGGACTTGTGGTCGAAGTCCGCCGGAGCATCCTTCGGCCCGTAATAAATCGGCCGCTCCCACCCATTCACCTGACCGAACTGCGCGCCCAAGGCCTTCTGCCGGTCATAGACCGGAGCCGTTCGCAGCGGGCGGCAGGCTTCACGTTCCTCATCGGGGTGGTGCAGGATGAAGACGTGGTTGTAGCACTCCTCATTCTTGCGTGCCGCATACTCGGTCGTCATCCACGACCCGTAGCGCTTGGGGTCCAGCGAGGCCATGTCGATCTCGGCCTCGCCATTCACCATCATCTGCGCGAGGTAATAGCCCGTGCCACCCGCAGCGGTGATGCCGAAGCTGAAGCCCTCTGCCAGCCACATGTTCCGCAAGCCCGGCGCAGGCCCGACCAGCGGATTGCCATCCGGCGTATAGCAGATCGGGCCGTTGTAATCGTCCTTCAGCCCCACGGTCTCCGACGAGGGCAGACGGTGGATCATCGACATGTATTCCGCCTCGATCCGCTCCAGATCCAGCGGGAACAGGTCGGCGCGGAAGGCCTCCGGCACGTCATACAGAAAACGGGCCGGGGCGTTCATCTCATAGGGCCCCAGAATCCAGCCGCCACGCTCTTCGCGGACATACCACTTGGCATCCGCATCGCGCAGCACCGGGTGCTGCGGATGGGTCTTGCGGTATTCCACCAGCATCGGGTCCGGTTCGGTCACGATATACTGGTGCTCCACCGGAATGGCCGGGATCTTGATGCCCAACAGCTTCGCCGTCCGCTGCGCATGGTTGCCGGTGGCGGTGACCACATGCTCGGCATGGATCTCGAATTTCTCGTCCGAGGGTACCAGACGTCCGCCGACCTCATGCATCCGCGTGGCCGAGACGATCCACTCCGACCCGGTCCAGCGATAGGCATCAACCTGAATCTTCCGCTCGATTGTCGCCCCCAACTGCCGTGCACCCTTGGCCATGGCCTGCGTCACGTCAGCGGGATTAATGTAGCCGTCCTGCGGATGGTACAAGGCGCCCAAAAGATCATCGGTCCGCACCAGCGGCCAGCGGTCCTTGATGTCCTTCGGCGACAGAAACTCATGGTACACGCCAGCGGTTTCCGCGACAGACGAATACAACATGTATTCGTCCATCCGCTCGGCCCGCTGCGCCATGCGCAGGTTGCCCACCACGTAGAAGCCCGGGTTCAGACCCGTTTCAGCCTCCAGCCCCTTGTAGAAATCGACCGAGTACTTGTGGATATGCGTCGTCGCATAACCCATGTTGAACAAAGGCAGCAGCCCCGCCGCATGCCAGGTGGAGCCTGATGTCAGCTCGTCCCGCTCCACCAGCATCGTGTCCCAGCCGGCTTTGGCCAGATGATAGGCAATGCCGGTGCCAACGGCGCCACCGCCGACGACCAGGGCTTTGACATGGGTTTTCATGGGACTGACTCCGCAAATTGGTTTGGTCCCTTATGTGCCCGAACCGCGCTGGAAGGGGCAAGGCCACCCGACACTTGTTGGCCGAAAACGACATGATGCGCGATATGCGGCAGACGCCCTCAATCGAGGTGGAAGATTTCCGGCATCGCCGCCCACCATTCGCCCGCCTTGCGCGTCTCCAACGGGGCCTGACAGGGCATGCAAACCGCCCACCAGTCCTGCGTCACCGGGTCCGCCGCCATCTTGGCCATGTCTGCCGCATGATCGAGCCCGTGGTACTCGTAGTAGGAGAACATCAGATTCTCCGGCTCTTTCAGATAGATCGAGTAGTTGCGGATGTTGCATTCCGTGATCATCTTCAAGACATCCGGCCAGACAGCCGCGTGCAGCCGGATGTATTCCGCCTTCTTCTCTTCGTTGACGCCAACCACCATTCCATAGCGCTGCATATGATCCTCCCTACTGCCGCCGCATCCTGCCAAACAAGGCGGCCAGGGCGAAGAACCCCGCCGCCGCAGTCACAATCGAAGGTCCCGCCGGAGTATCCTTCCAAAGCGACAATCCCAGCCCCGCGAGGCACGCCAAAGCTCCGATCCCCGAGGCCAGCGCCGCCATCTGCTCCGGCCCGCGGGACAGGGCCCGCGCCGCCGCCGCCGGAATGACCAGCATGGCGGCAATCAGCAAAGCCCCCACCACCTTCAAGGCCACCGCCACCACCACCGCCAGGGCCAGCGTCAGGATCAACCTCTCCCGATCGGGGTTGATGCCGTCGGCCTGTGCCAGGTCAGCATTGACGGTTGAGGTCAAAAGCGCCTGCCAACGCCATGCCAAGAGCCCCAGAACCAGCACCGCACCGCCCCAGATATAGGCCAGATCGCTCTTCGACACTGCAAGGATATCGCCGAACAGATAGGTCTCCAGACTGGTATGCACCCCATGCACAAAGCTGATCGCCACCAGCCCAAGCGCCAGCGCGCCGTGGCTCAGCACCCCCAAGGTCGTATCCACCGCCCAGCCCCTTGCGGCCAAGGTCGCCACTGTCACCGCCATGATCACCGCCACCGCCAGCGTTCCCAAGGGCACCGGCAAGTCGGTCGCCAAGGCGAGAGCGACACCAAGGATAGCGGCATGCGCCGTCGCATCGCCAAAATAGGCCATCCTGCGCCACAGAACGAAGGACCCCAACGGCCCCGTCGCGAGTGAAACGCCAACCCCGGCCAGCCCCGCCCGGATCAGGAAATCATCCAGCATGGTGGTGGCCATCTTGGTCATGGTCGTGATGATGTTCATGCACGTGGTCATGGCTGTGATCATGCCGATGCTGATACAGCGCCAGCGCCCCTTGGGTGCCCAAGCCGAACAAAGCCCGATATTCCGGTGCCGCCGACACCACCCGCGGCGTCCCCTCGCAGCAGATGTGATGGTTCAGACAAATCACCCGATCACTCGCCGCCATCACCACATGCACATCATGGGACACCATCAGCACGGCTGCCCCCGTCTCTTGCCGGACTTCGGCGATCAGCCGATAAAAAGCTGCTTCTCCCGGCTGGTCCAGACCTTGAGTCGGCTCGTCCAGCACCAGCAACCCCGGCTTGCCCAACAGGGCCCGCGCCAGCATCACCCGCTGCAACTGCCCACCCGACAGGCCCGCCAGCGGCTTGCTGCCAGTGCCCTCCATCCCGACCCGATACAGCGCCGCGTCCGCTTCGGCAGGACTGACCCGGTAGGGCAGCGACAGGAACCGGCACACCGACAAGGGCAGGCTTGGATCAATCGCCAGCTTCTGCGGCACATAGCCGATCTTCAGGCCCGCAGCCCGGGTCACCCTGCCAACATCGGGCACGACCATCCCCAGCAAGGCCCGCAGCAAAGTGCTTTTGCCAGAGCCGTTCGGCCCCAGAATGGTGACGATCTCCCCCGCCTCCACCGCCATCGAGACGCCACTGAGCACCTCGACCCCGCCCAACCGGACGGTCAGCCCCTCCGTCGCCAAAAGCATCAGGCCACCCCCCGCAGCGGCGCGATCCTGCCGCCGTCGGCGTCAGGACCAGCCAAGGCGCAGCCCGGGCACAGCCCCATCGCCTCCACCGTGGCCCGCTCCACCGTGAAGCCCACGGCCAAGGCAGCCACAGCCAATGCATCGCCAACGGACCGGCCCGGAGCCTCCGCCACCGCGTGGCAGGCCCGGCAGATCAGGAAGGCGGGCGCGTGAACCTCACCCGGATGCATGCAGGCGGTGAAGGCGTTCAGGCGGCGGATCCGGTGCGCAAGCCCTTGTTCCTCAAGGAACTCCAACGCGCGGTACGCGACCGGCGGCTGGTTGCCATAGCCCTCCGCCGCCAGCCGTTCCAGCACGTCATAGGCCCCCAAAGCCCGATGCGCCTCCAACAATATCTGCAGCGTGCGCCGTCGGACCGGAGTCATCCGACCGCCGCCTTCCGCCATCCGCGCCTCGGCCAAGGCCATCAGATCGCCCGTGCAACGCGCATGATCATGCGGGGCAAAGGCGACGTCGGGCTGCGTGCAGCCGGGGCAGTTAGCATGCATCAGGGCACCCGCTTGACATGTTATGATATAACATCCTACAGAAGCCCCCTCTTCTGCGAAAGATGGAAAATGCGTCTCCTCGCCCTCCTGCTGATGACCACCCCTGCCATGGCGCAGGTCCCGATCGTGGAAACCGACATCCCTCCCGTCGCCGCCCTTGTGGCGCAGGTGATGGGCAATTTGGGCACGCCGGGAATGCTGCTGGACAAGGGCGGCGACGAACATGACCTGCAATTGCGGCCCAGTCAGATGCGCGCCCTGAATGCGGCGCAACTGCTGGTCTGGGTTGGCCCTGACCTGACCCCGGGCCTGGAGGAGGCCCGCGCTTCGGCCCCGAACCTTGAAAGCCTCGCCCTGCTGGACGACCCCGCCACCCGGCGGATCGACTACGCGGGCGGCGGCGTGAACCCCCATGCCTGGCTGGACCCCGGCAATGCCGCCGTCTGGGCGGGTCTGATCGCAGACCGTCTGGCCAAACTGGACCCGGCAAACGCCGCCGCCTACCATGCCAACGCGACCACAGCGCAAGCGGAAATCGCTAAGCTTGACAATAGCTTGACCGCAAGACTTGCCCCCCTGAATCAGCCCTTCGTCACCTACCATGATGCCTATGGCTACCTGATCCAACACTACCACCTGCCCTATGCAGGGGGCCTTGCCGCTGGCGACGCCGCCCCGCCCGGGGCCGCCCGCCTGTCTGATCTGCACGCCCAAGCCGCCAGTGGCGCCATCGCCTGCGCCTTCCCCGAGGTGCAGCATGATCCGGCGCTGATCACCAACCTTGCCACGGGCACTAAGCTGTTCGTGGGCCCCGCGCTGGACCCCGTGGGCGCCAGCCTTGACCCCGGCCCCCAGGCCTACAAGACCCTGATGACCGCCCTGACCGATGCGCTTCTGACCTGCGCCAAGGCACGCTGACCTCTCGAATCCTTGACCCGCGCCGCCGCTTCCGCCACCAATTTCCGCGCAGGTCAGGGAGACTAGAATGTCAGTTGCCACTATCACCACCTTCGGAACCACCGCTTCGGGGGCCGAGGTCAAACGCATCACCCTGACCAGCGGCGCCCTGTCGGCCTCGGTCATCACCAAGGGCGCCACGCTGCAATCGGTGCGGGTGGAGGGGCTGGACCATGACCTGACGCTCGGCTCGGACCTGCTGTCGGATTACGAGGGCAAGCTGCGCCACCATGGCTCCTTGGTCGCTCCGGTGGTCAATCGGTTTACCGATGGCAAGGCCACGATCGGCGGCGTGGCTTATGAGTTTGAAAAGAACCAGAATGGCATCCATACCCTGCATTGCGGGGCCGTCGGCACGCAGCACAAGATCTGGGAGATTGTCGAGGCTGACGAGACCAGCGTCACCCTCGGTCTTGATCTGCCCGATGGCGAGGGCAACTTCCCCGGCAACCGCCATGTCGAGGCGCGCTTTTCCGTGCATCCGGGTCATGTCCTGCGGATGGAGGTGACGGCCACGACCGATGCGCTGACCCTGTTCAACGCAGCCAACCATTCTTACTGGAACATGGACGGGTCCGAGAATTGGGCAGGCCACTCCCTGCAGATCGCTGCCGGACAGTACCTGCCCACCACCGAAACCTTCGCCCCCACGGGTGAGATTGCCGATGTCACCGGCAGCCAGATGGACTTCCGCCGCGGCCGCAAGATCACCCAAGCCGACACCGTGCTGGACCACAACTTCTGCCTGTCCGGCGGACGTCAGGCCCTGCGCGATGTGCTTTGGCTGACCGGCACCTCTGGCTTGACGATGACCATCGCCACCACCGAAGCGGGCATCCAGTTGTACGACGGCCGCGCCGCCCAGCGCCCCGGTCGCGGGGTCTACGAAGGTCTTGCCATCGAAGCGCAGAACTGGCCCGACGCGCCGAACCATGCAGGCTTCCCGTCGATCGAGCTGAAGCCGGGTGAGACCTACAACCAGGTCACCGAGTGGCGGTTTACCAAGTCCTGACCGGAGAGGGTGCGTGCAAGCACGCATCCTACCCAAGTGCCTGCGGGCGCTGGATTAATCCGGCGGTTTCAGGGCAAATCCGGCGTCTTCTTCGCGTCTTCCTTCTGTCTTCCTTGCGTCTCTACGCGCGCGAAGACAGGAGACTGTTAACCATGATGCGGCGAATCGGGGAGCCCAAGATTTTTCGCCGAAAAATCTTGGGGTGCGGCCGTAGGGTGCGTCTGTGTACGCAGCTTGCGTCAGCCTTACAGCGCCTCGGCAAACAGAACCTCCAGCCGCCGCCAGTGCCGCTCCGCCCCTACCGCGTCGTAGACCGCGTGATCGGGCACGCACCAGCCGTGCTGGCAGCCGACGTAGTTTTCGATCACATGGTTCACCTCGGCCTCGCGCAGCGCCTGCGCCAGTTTGGCGGATTGTTCCGGCGGGAAACTGCGGTCTACCCCGGCGCTGCCCACATAGACCTGACCCTTGATCAAGCCCACCCTTGTGTGCGGGCTGTCGGCCGCATCGCTGGCGAGGTTGCCACCGTGCAGGCTCGCCGCCGCCTTGATGCGGTCCGGGTAAGCCGCCGCCGCGTTCATGGCACGGCCACCGCCCATGCAATAGCCGACGGTGGCAACTGCGCCTGTGGCCCCCTCGACAGACAAAAGGTCAAGGAAGGCCGCCGTATCGCGCACTGTCAGGTCCTGAGAGGTCGCGCCCATGAGCCCCATCAACTGCGACCGGGTCGCGTCATTGCCAAAGGCCGTCAAAGGGTCAAACGGCCCGTAAGTCCCCGCGCGGTAGAACAAATCCGGCAAGACCACCACATGCCCCATCGCAGCCATCCGCGCCGCCATATCCTGCATCGCAGGCCGTGGCCCGAAGGCGTCCATGTAAAGGATCACCCCCGTCGTCGAGGGCCTTTCCGGATGGAACACCCATACCGGGGCCGTGCCGTCCGCCGTCACAACCTGCTTGATCTCGCCCATGCCGTCCTCCCTTGAAGCCTCAAGACAGCTAGCCCGTCCGGCGGCATAATCAAAGCCTTAGCCTTGAAGGCCCATCACACCCGCGCTGCGAAACCACTTCACGATCGCGTCACGCTCGGGCTGTTCCATGTAGGACAGGTTGGCGGGCGGCATGGCGTGGGTCAGGCCCGCCTGTTCGTAAATCCGCCGCGCCTCACGCGCGATGTCGTTGGGTGTCTCTAGCACCACGCCTTTGGGTGCGTAGTTGATCCCCTCATAGGCCGGTTCCCGCGCGTGGCACATGGAACAGCGGCCCTGAATGATTGTGACCACGTTGTCGAAGCCAGAGGCCGAGGCATAGGTCAGCGGGGGGCCTTCCAGCTTCGCATCCTCGGCCGGGTGGTACATCGTCGCGGTCGAGAGCCAGGCGATGATCAGGAAGAGGATCCCCGTGACCGCCCATGTCCAGTGCGGCGAGCCTTTCTTGGCGTGGCGGGTGTTGAACCAATGCCGGATCGTGACGCCCATCAGGAAGACAAGACTGGCGATGATCCAGTTGTATTTGGTGGCGAAGATCAGCGGGTAGTGGTTCGACAGCATCAGGAAGATGACGGGCAGCGTCAGGTAGTTGTTGTGCGTGCTGCGCTGCTTGGCGATCTTGCCATACTTCGCATCTGGTGTACGGCCTGCCTTGAGGTCCGCCACCACGACTCGCTGGTTCGGCATGATGACGAAGAACACGTTGCCCGACATGATCGAGGCGGTGAAGGCCCCCAGATGCAGCATCGCGGCGCGGCCACTGAAGACATGGACGTAGAACCAGCTCATCGCGACCAGAACGAAGAACAGGGCCACCATCACCGCCGTCTGGTTGGCGTTGACGAAGACCTTGCAGATCGTCGTATAGGCCACCCAGCCGAAGGCCAAGGATGCCAGCGAGATCGCGACGGCCTGCCAGACGGTCAGGTCCATAACCTCCGGATCAATCAGGAAAAACTGCGCGCCCATGTAGTAGAACAGGACCAGCATGGCAAAACCTGACAGCCAGGTCGAATAGCTTTCCCACTTGAACCAGATCAGGTGATCGGGCAGCGCGGCGGGGGCCACCATGTACTTCTGGATGTGATAGAAGCCGCCGCCATGGACTTGCCATTCCTCGCCACTGGCGCCCGGCGGCAAGGGCACGTCACGCCGCAGGCCAAGGTCCAAAGCGATGAAGTAGAAGCTGGACCCGATCCACGCCATGGCCGTGATCACATGCACCCAGCGCACGGCGATCTGCACCCAGTCCCACAGCACTATCCAGTCATACATCGCGCATCCCTCGTGTTTTCAAAAACCTATACCGGGGCGCACTTAACTGTTAATCCGTCAAATGCCGGATCACTTTCAAGATTGGCAAAAGAACTGGCACTACAGGCAAAAGGACCACCCTCCGCATGTCCTATGTCAACAATTTACGCATGTTCGTGCGGGTCTACGAACTGTCCTCGATGTCGGCGGCGGCACGGGACCAGCGCACTTCGCCCGCCGTGGCCTCGGCGCGAATCTCGGAGCTGGAAAAGCACCTTGGCGTGCGGCTGTTCAACCGCACCACCCGCAGCCTGCAGCCGACCGAGAATGGCCGGATCTTCTATGAAGGCGCCCGCAAGGTGCTGGAGGCGATTGACGAAGCCGAGGCGTCCGTGATGGAGACCGCCCAGAACCCGCGCGGCGTGGTGTTTGTGGCGGCCCCGCTCGGGATAGGTCGCCGCTTCATCGCCCCGCATGTGCCCAGCTTCAAGGACCAGTACCCCGCCATCGACGTGCGCCTGCGCCTGTCGGACCGGGTGATCGACCTGACGGCCGAGGGACTGGATATCGCCTTCCACCTTGGCATCCTTGAGGATTCCACCCTGAAAGTGCGGCTCATCGCCGACTGCCCCCGGCTTTTGTGCGCCGCCCCGGCCTATATCGCCCGGCGCGGCATGCCGCTGGACGGCGAGGCGCTGGTGCGTGACAAGCACGATTGCCTGAACCTGCGTTTTCCCGGTGCCAAGGAATTCCAGTGGACCCTGCAAACTCCCGAAGGCCCGCGCCGCTTTGAAATCTCGGGGCCTTACGAATCCGATGACGGCGACGTGCTGACGGGTTGGGCCTTGGACGGGCGCGGCGTGGTGCTGAAACCGGCGTTCGAGGTGGCAGACCATCTGCGCCAAGGTCGGCTCATTCCGGTTGCAACGGCCACGCCGCCCTTGCCCACGCAGCTTTCGCTTCTGTCGCAGCAGCGCAGCGCCAAGGACAGCAAGGTGCGGCTGTTCACCGATTACATGGTCGCCCGCATCCGCGAGGAGATGCGCCGCGCCACGGCGGGCCCCGATGCGCAGCCTTGAACCGCTGATCGACCGACCGCCCTACCGGATCGACCTGATCCCCGGCACCTCCGCCGACCTTGTGCTGTCCTTCGCCTCCATCGGCCACGATGCCACGCGCCCGCCCTCGCCCGAGTTCATCCGCTCGGCCAGTGTCGACAACCGCCCGGCGCTGTTCATCCTTGACGCATCGCGCAGCTGGGCCACCGCCCCCGGCTTTGCCGAGGTGTTGACCGATGCTGTCGACCTGCTGCGGGCCCGCCAACCGATTGAACGAACCCTCGCCATCGGCTCCTCGATGGGCGCGTTCATGGCCCTGCGCGCGGGTGAGGTTCAGCCCCTGACCGCCATCCTCGCCATCAGCCCCCAGCATCGCCCCGCCGCGCCTTCGGAGACACGCTGGCGCGAGTGGACCGCTGCCCTGCCCGAAAGCCTGACCGCCCCGCTGCCACAAGGCCCGCAGATCACCCTGCTGCACGGGATGCGGGATGACCGCGAGCAAGCGCTGGCCTTCCCGCAACGCCCCGGCGTCGACCACATCCTGTTCCCGGACCAGACCCATTCCGCCCTTGCCGCCCATCTGAAAGCGCGGGGCGTGACCCTTGGGCTGATCGAAGCCGCCCTGTCGCAAGATCGCCGTCGTCTGCTGCGCATTCTGCGCTCGGCCGGTGGGGAAAGGCGCTGAGGGCTGACGTGTCGCACCCACGCTTCGGCATGGGCGGCTTGCCCGACTCAGGTGCATGGGCCTAGGTTCACGGCATTGATGCTCCGTTTCAGCAGGTATGCCATGCAGCGATTTGTTGTCGCTTTTCTGTTCGGCCTGATCGGGTCAACCGCCCTCGCCGGCCCCTATTGCAACCCGCCCGCCCCCGGCATGTCCTTCGACCAATGGGACAGCGTCTGCGCCGAAGAGATCGACTACGCCTATCAGGTCTATGGCGGTGGCATGAACTATGACTATTTCGTCGAGAACCTATACGGCATGTACCTCAACCCGCCGCAGCAGCAGTACAACGGCGGCGTGACGCCGATGGCTCAATGCGCGCCCGAGGGGTCAACCCAATGCAATTCCTCGGGCTGGCTTTACACCTGCACCAATGGGCAATGGCTGACCGGTTCGGTCAAATGCGGCAACTAGGTCAGCTTCCGCGATAGGTGGAATAGCCGAAGGCGCTGAGCAGCAGCGGCACGTGGTAGTGTGAGGTCTCGTCGCTGATGCCGAAGCGGATCGGGATTTCGTTCAGAAACAGCGTCTCGCCGGTCACCTGACCGGAGGCGCGAAGGTAGTCGCCCGCGCAGAAGACCAGTTCATAGCCGCCCACCCGGAAGTCCTTGCCCTTGAGCAGCGGCGTATCGGTGCGGCCATCGGCGTTGGTCACAACCTCAGCAATCTGTTTGTGGCTGTTGCCCGTCACCCGGTAGAGCATGATCTTGATGCCGCCCGCAGGTACCCCGCGCGCCGTGTCCAGCACATGTGTCGTCAGCCAGCCATCCGCCATCATCGCCCCCTTTTTCGCCACCTTGCCGCATTTCGCCAAGGCCCGCACCCCGGCACCGGCGCAAAGCACTTTCCGGCTTTATTTGATACCGGAGCTTGCTTATCCCGCATAGTCTAAGCCTGTCAGGTTGAGGTGCCCCATGCAACGCTACCCCCGAGATTTCCGTGGCCACGGCCCGACCCCGCCCGATGCCGCTTGGCCCAATGGCGCGAAAGTCGCCATTTCGCTGGTGCTGAACTACGAAGAGGGCGGCGAGAACAACATCCTGCATGGCGATGGCCAGTCCGAGGCCTTCCTGTCTGACATCGCCGGGGCTGCGCCCTGGCCCGACAAGCGCCACTGGAACATGGAGTCGATCTACGACTATGGCGCGCGGGCTGGCTTCTGGCGGCTGCACCGTTTGTTCACCGGCATGGATATTCCGGTCACGATCTATGGCGTCTCCACCGCGCTGGCGCGCAACCCCGAACAGGTGGCGGCCATGAAGGCGGCAGGGTGGGAAATCGCCTCGCATGGGTTGAAATGGATTGACCACCGCGACATGGCCCCCGAGGAAGAGGCCCGCCAGATCGCCGAGTCGATCCGTCTGCACACCGAAGTGGTGGGCGAGCCGCCGCGCGGCTGGTACACCGGGCGCTGTTCCGTCAACACGGTGGACCTGACGGCCGCCACGGGGCAGTTCGACTGGATTTCGGACACCTATGACGACGACCTGCCCTATTGGCGTGAAGTGGGCTCCCGCGACCAGCTGATCATCCCCTACACCCTTGAAGCCAACGACATGCGCTTTGCCACCGCGCCGGGCTATATCGAGGGCGAGCAGTTCTTCACCTATCTGCGCGACACCTTCGACACGCTTTATGCGGAAGGCGAGGCGGGGTCGCCGAAGATGTTCTCGGTCGGCCTGCATTGCCGCGTGATCGGGCGTCCGGGCAAGATCGCTGGCCTCAAGCGCTT
Source organism: Paracoccaceae bacterium (assembly GCA_947371955.1). Lineage (GTDB taxonomy): Bacteria > Pseudomonadota > Alphaproteobacteria > Rhodobacterales > Rhodobacteraceae > Stagnihabitans. The sequence goes on from CANBRQ010000003.1 coordinate 41,803, forward strand.
CCTTGACTATGCAAGGATGCATAAGGACGTCTGGTTCGCCCGCCGCATCGAGATTGCCCGGCATTGGGCGGCAACCCACCCGCATCAGCGCATCGAACGCCCGTCCCGGATGACGCGAGAGCGGTTCGTGGCCCGCTTCGGCGGGGTCTTCGAGCATTCGCCATGGATCGCCGACCGCGCCTTCGATCTGGAACTGGGGCCTGCCCATGACAGCGCCGCTGGCCTGCACAACGCCTTGGCGCGCATGTTCCGCTCGGCCAGCGCCGAGGAACGGCTGGGCGTTCTGAAAGCCCACCCCGACCTTGCCGGCAAACTCGCCGCCGCCCGCCGCCTGACGCCGGAAAGCAGCGCCGAACAGGCCAGCGCCGCGCTGGATGCCCTGACCGATGCCGAACGCGCGACCTTCCAGGACTTGAACGGCCAGTATGTCGCCAAGCACGGCTTCCCCTTCATCATCGCCGTGCGGGACAACACCAAGGCCTCGATCCTTGCGGCCTTCCACAGCCGCCTGTCGAACGAGACCGTCCCCGAATTCACCACCGCCTGCGCCCAAGTCGAGCGTATCGCCGAACTTCGCCTGAAGGACCTGCTGCCATGACCAGCTATTATGCGCCGACCGGTGGTCTGCCGCCCCAGACCGCCCTGATGACCCAGCGCGCCGTGTTTACCGAGGCCTATGCCGTCATCCCCAAGGGCTGCTTTTCCGATATCCTCGTCAGCTATCTGCCGGGCTGGACCGGCACGCGCCTCTGGCTGATCGCAAGGCCGATGTCGGGCTTTTCCGAAACCTTCTCGCAATATGTGATGGAGGTGCAGCCGGGCCACGGCTCTGACGCGCCCGACGCCGACATGGGGGCCGAGCACTGGCTGTTCGTCACCCATGGCGAGGCGACGCTGACCATCGGCGGCGCGGGCCATGACCTGTCACCGGGCAGCTATGCCTATATTCCGGCGGGCACGCGCTGGACCTTCCTGGCCGAAGGAAGCGAGCCCGCCCGTTTCCACTGGCTGCGCAAGCTGTACGAACCCGCCCCGGGCGTGGCCGCCCCCGAGGCCTTTGTCACCAACGAGACCGATCTGCCCGTAAACTGGATGCCCGACACGGCCCGCCGCTGGGGCACCACGCGGTTTGTCGATCCCACAGACCTGCGGCACGACGCCCATGTCAACATCGTGACCTTCCAGCCGGGCGGCGTGATCCCCTTCGAGGAGACCCACGTGATGGAGCACGGCCTTTACGTGCTAGAAGGCAAGGCCGTCTACAAGCTGAACAAGGACTGGGTCGAGGTCGAGGCCGGCGATTTCATGTGGCTGCGCGCCTATTGCCCGCAAGCCTGCTACGCCGCAGGCCCCGGCCCGTTCCGCTATCTGCTCTACAAGGACGTGAACCGCCATGCGAAGCTGCGCGGGGTCTTGGGGCGGTAAACTGGACCGGTAGCATGGGCCAATGGCCCATCCTACGCGCCGGCGATGATCTCCAACGCCTTGGCAATCCGCCGCGCCCGGGTCTGCGCGGTCTTGGCCTCTTCCACTGCCCGGACATGTTCCTTGCGGTGCGAATAGGACATGGCGGCAAACCGCGCCTGCAGCCCGGCAGACTGCAGGGCCAGCGCCAGATCCTCCGGCACAGCGACGTCGCGCGGTTCGGTGTCCAGCCTAACCTCCACCTCCACCACCTGCCCGGCGACAACCCCTGCCGCCGCCCGATGCTCCTGCGCCAAGGGCAGCTTGAAGCCGCCACCCAGGGCAAAGACACTGCTGCGACAGGAATGACCGTTCAACGTCACCACCACCTTGGCGCGCTTGCCCCCGCCCAACGCGGCCACCACGGCTTCTGGAACCGCCAGCCCGGTCGCAGTCATCCCCGGCTCCTGCCGGACCTCCGTCGTGAATTTCATGGCACGGCCCCGCTCCCAAAGCGCCAGTCTGCCGCAAATCCCAAGATCGGCAAAGCCTGCTCGCTTTCCCTTTCATTCAGGCCCAAATATCCCACGGGGGTCCGGGGGTGTGAAACCCCCGGCGCGCCCAAGCCCGCCGTCCGTCCCCGGTTTCACACGCAAATTCCCTAAGAAATCCCTAACAGAAATCACAAAACCTATTCCTTCCAGACCCTTACCCCAGATTGCACGCGTGCAATCCCCCCTTGCCAGCCCCTGCCAATTCCGCCACCCTCTGCCCATGCAGATCCATATCGAACCCCTCACCGCCGCAGCCTTCGCCCCCTTTGGCGACGTGCTGGAGGCCACCGGCGACTTCCGCCTGATCAATGCGGGCCTCTGCCAGCGCCACCACGACCGCGCCCGCATCGACGTGGCGCCCGAAGTCAGCCCGGACAACCGCCCCGGCATCTCGATCTTTAAGGCCGAACCCCGCGCCCTGCCCTACAGCTTCGACCTGATCGAGCGTCACCCCGAAGGCAGCCAAGCCTTCCTGCCGATGTCCGAACACCCTTTCCTCGTCATCGTGTCGCAGGGCCCCGCGGCCACGCCGCGCGCCTTCCTGACCAATGGCGCGCAGGGCATCAACCTGCACCGCGGCACTTGGCATGGTGTGTTGACCCCGCTCCACGCACCCGGCCTCTTCGCCGTGGTCGACCGGATCGGTACCACGCCCAACCTGGAAGAATTCCGCTACCCGGCGCCCTTCACTGTGCTTGGGTAAGGGTAGGATGGGCGATCCGCCCATCTTCCGGCAAAGTCTCCCACCGCAAACCACGCGCCGTGCCTTCGGCAAAGCCTGCGAACTCCGCCGTCAGATAGGCCGCCTTCGCCGTGTCGCCCTTCAGATGCACATCCAGAAACGCCGAGACAAAATGCGCCGCGATGTTGTTCATCCGCGCCGTGTCCCAGACCTTGTCGGCATAATGCTCGAAGGGCACGAAAGGCAGCCACTCCACCGCCGCCCAGCTTTCCACCGGGGCAGGATAAGGCGCCGCCGCGTTGTGGCCCGCGCCGTCAAAGGTCAAGAGATGCCGCTCGACCCCCACCGCCTCGTCAAATATCTTCCGCATCCCCGTGTCATAACCTGACACGTCATCCCGGCTTCCCGCCACGATCAGTGCGGGCACCGACAGGCCTGCCATGCCGGCCGCATCCCAGACCCCGTATTGTCGCCCCCAGGGCCCGACCGGAATGATCGCCTTCAGCCGCGGGTCCGCCACCGCTGCAAGATGCGCCGCCATCCACGGGCCGCCGCCGCGCTCCATCGTCAGCGTCGCTTCCGAGACCGAGGCCCCCCCTGCGATCAGCGCGCCATAGCCCCCCATCGAATAGCCGATGATCGCCACCTTTGACGCCCCCAGCGCGTCCATGATGAACCGCGTGTCCAACGGCCGGTTCACCAGGGTCGAGGCAAAGGCCTGCCCACCCAGATAGGCCGGATCGCCATAGGTGCTTTCCGGATGATCGATGCTCGCCACCAGATAGCCCTTGGAGGCGAGATTCTCGCCGAGATGGCTCATCAGCATCCGGTTGCCGGGATAGCCGTGGCTCAGGATCACCAGCGGGAAATCCCCCTCCGCCGCCCCGGCATCGCGCGCGGCGCGGCCCTGCAGCGCGACCTCGGTCCTGCCATCTCGGCAAAGTGTCCGGTACGTGCCGCCCGGCGCAGTCCCCACCGTCGCAGGATACCAGAGTTCCACCGTCAGACGCCGATCCTTCACCCCGCCCGCCAACACATCCGCCTGACCCGGATGGATCAGCTCCAGTGTCTTGACCCCAACGGGATAGGGCCCAAGCCGTGCAAGCTCCGGTGCGTCGGGGCGGATCAGGTCGATGCGGTTGTCATGGCTGGCGTGCATGGTCAGGCTCCCTCAGGTTGCCTGAACCTTAAGGCCGGCCCTGCCAAGGTCCAGCCCGGAAACGAAAAAGGGGCAACCCGCAGGCTGCCCCTTTCCGTAAAACCTCTGCTCCGGCCCGAAGCCCGCAGCGGAAAGCTTATGCCAGCGCCAGATTGATCGCCGACTCGCGGCCATCACGGCCGGCTTCGATGTCGAAGGTCACGGCTTGGCCGTCAGCCAGTTGGCGGATGCCAGCGCGTTCCATGGCGGTAATGTGGACGAACACGTCCTTCTTTCCGCCTTCGGGAGCGATAAAGCCGAAACCTTTAGTTGCGTTGAACCATTTCACGGTGCCCTTGGCCATCGTGTTAACTCCTGTTTGTCTGCCATCCGCAGGAATGCGATGGCCCGGCGCAGTCACGTCAAGATCGAAAGCTGCAGCCGTAGCCAGACAGGGTCGATAATTAGCGGTTCGCCTGATGCACATGCGCCCTTTCAGCCTTAAAAGCAACCCCAAAGGGAAAAGAAAGCCCGCCCGTCCCGCGCGTCTTGCCTTGACAGAGCAACCAAAACGCCGCCCCCTGCGGCCCCGGGCACCCCATCCCTAGAGGCCAAACCGCCATGCGCCTGCTGACCTACAACATCCAGTATGGCTATGGCCGCGATGACCGCTATGACCTGACCCGCGTCGCCGAGGTGCTGAAATCCGCCGATATCGCCGCTTGTCAGGAAGTGGATCGCCATTGGTCCCGCACGGGCCACGATGACCAGCCCGCCCTTCTGGCCCGGATGCTGCCCGATCACTTCACGGCCTATGCGCCCGGCTTCGACATGGACGCTTCTACGCCTTCGGACAAATCCCGCCGCCGCCAGTTCGGCCCGATGATTCTGTCGCGCTGGCCGATCTTGTGGACCCGCACCCATCTTCTGCCGCTGCGCCGCATGCTGGACCCGCTCAACACCCAGACCTGCGCACTGGAGGCCGTCATTGCAGCCCCAACAGGCCCCTTGCGGATCATCAACCTCCACCTCGCCCATGTGGGCGTGGACGAGCGTCTGGCCCAGCTGGACCACCTTTTGTCCCTGCCCTATGCGTCGGGCCCATGGAGCGGCACCGACGATGAACCCACCCGCAACTGGACCGAAAGCCAGCCCGAGCCGGCCTTTCCCGCCAGCACGGTCTGGATGGGCGATTTCAACATGGAGCCCTTCAGTGCGGAATATCTGCGGCTGACCGGCCAGACGCCCTACCACCCCGGCGCCCGCTATGCCGACAGCCTTGTCGATGCGGTGGCCCTGACCGGGGCCAAGCTTTACACCCACGAAAAGATCATCGCGGGCACAAGCCGCCTGCGCCAGTTGGACCATGTCTTCGTGACGCCCGACCTCGTCCCCCGCGTCCGCAGCGCCAGGAGCGATGCGGCAGAACAAGGCTCGGACCATTTCCCGCTGTGGGTCGAACTCTCGTAGGGTGGGGTTAAACCCCACCCTACCTGACGCCCCACAACCGGCACTTCAGCCCCCTGCCACCTGCCGCGCATAATCGCCCGCATCAAACCAGCCACGCGACAGGACAATCTGCCCCTCTGCGTCCAGATCCCATTCCTCGCAGCCCCGGATCGTCAAGGCGTTCTTCGTGCCGGAGTGGTGGCCCGTGAAGGTCCAGAGATAGACCATGTGATCACCCAGAAGCCGGATGCCGTCGCAGATCAGGCTCAGATCGGGCACATCCGCGTAAAAGCCGTCTGCCATCGCCGCCACGCCGGCCCGGCCCGCCCATGGAGCGCCCCGGTTGATGATGATGCTTCCGTCGGGCGCAAAGAACGCGGCCACGGCCCCGGCCGATCGCGAATTCCATGCCGCCGTGTAATCAACGGCCAATGCTTGTGCCTGTGCAAGGCTCAGTCCCATGAAAACCTCCAGAACGGTTCAATACCTTGGCGAGCATCCCACCCGCTGTTGCCCCCTGTCAACGCGCCTCGCCTCCTTGACAGGGACCCACCGCTTCTCCTTCATGGCGGCCAAAAGGAACCCCATGACCACTGCACTCGGCGCCAATCTGACGACCCCGCCCCCGGTTTTGCCCGCCGAGGCGGCGCTGGCGCTGGTCCAGACCCATTTCTGCATGGAAGGCACGCTCTCGCCGCTGACGTCAGAGCGCGATCTGAACTTCCGGCTGACCACGCCACAGGGCCGCTACGTCCTGAAACTCGCCAACAGCGCGGAACCGGCCGAGGTGACCCAGTTCCAGACGCGCGCGCTCTTGCATCTGGAAGCCACCGGCCTGCCCGTCCCCCGTGTGATCCGCACCGTAACAGGTGCGACCGAGGCCAGCACCCCACACGGCATCCTGCGGCTTCTGAGCTATCTGGAGGGCGAGCCGCTGCACCTTGCGCCCAAATCACAAGCCCAGCGCGCCCGCGTGGGGCAGATGGCCGCCCGTCTGACCCTTGGCCTGCAAGGCTTCACCCACCCCGCCGCAAGCCAGGACCTGCAATGGGACATCCGCCACGCCGCCCGTCTGCGCCCCCTTCTGCCGCATGTCGCGGCAGACCTGCGCCCCCTTGCGGCTGCGGCCCTTGACCAGTTCGAAACGCAAGTCCTGCCGCATCTGGCCGACTGCCGCTGGCAGATCGTTCACAACGACTTCAACCCGCACAACCTTTTGACCGATCCCGCCGACCCGACGCGGATCGCCGGCATCCTCGATTTCGGCGACATGGTGGAAACCCCGCTGGTCTGCGACATGGCCGTCGCCGCCAGCTATCAGGTTGACCCTTTGGCACCGCTCGACAGCCTGCGCGCCTTTGCGTCCGCCTATCACGCCACCCTGCCGCTGACGCCGCTGGAACAGCGCCTGTTCCCCGCCCTGACGGCGACCCGCATGCTGACGACCCTTGCCATCGCCTCGGCCCGCGCCGCCCGCTATCCCGAAAACGTCCCCTACATCCTGCGCAACGTGCCCTCGGCCAGTGCCGGGCTGAAGGCACTGCAGGGCCTCAACCTCTCAAGCCTCTGGGACTGACATGAAACGTGACGAGACGATGGTGAATGCCTATGTCCCCGGCCAAGGCCATTTGCCGCCCGAGGATCAGGCCCTGATCGCCCGCCGCCAGCGCCTGCTGGGGCCCGCTTACCGGCTGTTCTATGAAACCCCGGTGCATCTGGTGCGCGGCGACGGCGTCTGGCTTTATGACGCCCATGGCAAGGCCTACCTCGACTGCTACAACAACGTGGCCTCACTGGGTCATTGCCACCCCCATGTCATCGCTGCCACGGCCCGGCAGGCGGGCATCTATGCCAGCCACACCCGCTATCTGAACGAGGTCGTGCTGGACTGCGCCGAAAAGCTGCTGTCCCACTTCCCGCCCGAACTTTCCAACGTCATGTTCACCTGCACCGGGTCCGAGGCGAACGACCTCGCGCTGCGCATCGCCTTCGCACAGACCGGCGGCACTGGCGTTATCGTGACGCAGAACGCCTATCACGGCGTCACACACACCGTCGCGGGCCTGTCGCCGTCGCTGGGGTCTGGCGTGGCCCTTGGCCAGCATGTCCGCACGATCCCCGCCCCCGATGCCGCGCACCTGACCGGCGACTTGGGGCAAGCCTTCGCTGCCGAAGTGCAAAAGGCCATCGACGATCTGCAACGCCATGGCATCAAGCCGGCCGTCCTGATCGTTGACACGGTCTTCTCCTCCGACGGCGTCTTCGCCGACCCGGCAGGCTTTCTGAAACCCGCTGCCGAGGCGATACGCCAAGCCGGCGGCCTGTTCATCGCCGACGAGGTGCAACCGGGCTTTGGCCGCACCGGCAGCCACTGGTGGGGCTTTCAGCGCCACGGCCTGATCCCCGACATGGTCAGCTTGGGCAAACCGATGGGCAACGGCTACCCCGTCGCGGCCCTTGTCCTGCGGCCCGAAGTTCTTGCCGAGTTCGGTGCCAAAGGCCGCTACTTCAACACCTTCGGCGGCAATGCCGTGGCCGCCGCCACCGCCATCGCGGTGATGGAGGTGATCGAACAGGAAAACCTTCTGCAAAATGCCGCCACCGTGGGGGCTCACATGGCCGAAGGCCTGCGTGCCCTGGCCCAGCGTCACGCTGCCCTCGGCCCCCTGCGCGCCACCGGCCTGTTCTTCGGTCAGGACATCACCCGCGGCGGAGAGCCCGACGCCAAGGAAGCCGCCCGCATCGTCAACGCTTTGCGTGACGCCGGGGTCCTGATCTCCGCCACCGGTCCCAAAGGCCACGTCCTGAAGATACGCCCGCCCCTGATCCTGCAAAAGGCCGAGGCGGATATCTTCCTCGACAAGCTCGATCAGGTTCTCTGACCTCCGCATCCCAAGAATTTTCGCCGAAAATTCTTGGGCGGCCCCGGCGGGAAGACTCAGCCCTCCGCTGCCGCCCGCAGCGCCCGGATGTTTTCGGCATAGGGCGCCGGGTTCTCCGGCGACCCACCCTTGAACAGCGAGGTCCCCGCCACCAGCACATCCGCCCCCGCCTCCACCAGCGCCCGTGCGTTGGAGATGGCCACCCCGCCGTCGATCTGCAGATGGATCGGCCTGTCGCCAATTATTGCCCGCAAGGTCCGGATCTTGGCCATCTGCCCCGGGATCAAGGTTTGCCCGCCAAAGCCCGGACTGACCGTCATCACCACGATCATGTCGATATCATCGAGCATATAGGGCACAGCCTCGATCCCCGTGCCCGGATTGATCGCCAGTCCCGCCTTGCAGCCCAAGCCCCGGATGGCCTGCAAGGTCCGGTAGATGTGCGGCCCGCTTTCCAGATGCGCCGTCATCCGGTCTACCCCGGCCTTGGCAAAGGCCTCCAGATAGGGATCGACCGGCGAGATCATCAGATGCACATCCATCACGCCCTTGATATGAGGCCGCAGCGCCGCGCACATGGCGGGGCCAAAGGTCAGGTTCGGCACGAAATGCCCGTCCATCACGTCGACATGCACCCAATCCGCCCCCGCCGCCTCAATCGCCCGGCACTCGGCGCCGAAGTTGGCGAAGTCGGCGGCAAGGATGGATGGCGCGATCTTGACCTGTCGTGAAAAGCTCATGGCGTCCTCCTCTGACCCACCCGATGTGCCGGACCGAGGGTCGTCGGTCAATGCCCCTGTCCCTGCGGTCAAACGCCCTTCGGGGACAAATGTACCCGTACAAGCCTGATATTGCAGCGCCTTCCGCAATATGATCAAATTCCTCCAAACGGAGGATCCCAATGCGAGTCTTCATCAACGGCTTTGGCCGCATCGGTCGGTCGGTCCTGCGGGCCTGGGCGCAGAACCCCGCCGGGTGGCCCGGCCTGCAGATCGCCGGCATCAATGACATCGCCGCAGCCGAGATGTGCGCCTACCTCTTCCAGTACGACAGCGTCTTCGGCCCCTGGCGCGGCACCGTTGCCCTCACCCCTGGCGCGCTGGAGGTCGACGGCCAAAGCATCCCCCTGCACCGCACACCCGACATCTCCTCCCTGAACCTGTCCGGGGTCGATGTCGTGCTGGAATGCACGGGCCGCGCCGACAGCCCTGACATCGCGGCCCGAGGCCTGACCGCCGGCGCCCACCGCATCCTGATCTCTGGTCCCTCCAAGGCCGCTGACCTGACCGTGGTGCTGGGCGCAAACGACCACGCGCTGCAAGATCAACGCATCGTTTCCAACGCCTCCTGCACCACCAACGCGCTGGCGCCCTTGGTCAAAGTGCTGCACGCAAACTGGGGCGTGGTCACCGGCTCCATGACCACGATCCACTGCTACACAGGCAGTCAACCCACGACCGATGCCCCCGCTGCCGACTACGCCCGCTCCCGCGCTGCAGCCCTCTCGATGGTGCCCACCACCACCTCGGCCCAGCGCCTGCTGGACACCGTTCTGCCAGAGATCGCCGGCCGCATCGAGGCCTCCGCCGTCCGGGTCCCCACCGCTTCCGTCTCGGCGGTCGATCTTGCGGTGATGCTGCAAACCATCCCGACGGCAGCCGAGGTCAACGCCGCCCTCACCGCCGCCAAAGGCGTCATCGGCACCACAAATGCCCCGCTTGTCTCCTCCGACCTGCGCGCCCGCCCCGAAAGCATCATCATGGCCATTCCCGAAACCCGCGTCACCAAGGGCGGCCTTCTGCGGGTCTTCGGCTGGTACGACAACGAATGGGGTTTCTCCAACCGCATGCTCGACGTCGCCCTGAAAATGGGATGAGGGCGCAGGTCCCCCGCGCCCCCTTTCATTTGTTCATAAATATCCCACAGGGGTGCAGGGGGTGTGAAACCCCCTGCTCACGCCCTCAGACCATATGCGCGCCCCAGGGCCCGTGCAGCCCGGTCCCGGGCTGATCCAGCCGTTCAAACCCATGCGCGCCGAAGAAATCGCGCTGCGCCTGAATCATGTTGGCGGTGCTGCGCCCGGTCCGCATCATGTCAAACCACGCGAGCCCCGCTGCCAGCGCGGGCAGCGGCAGGCCATGCGCAGCACCCACTGATACCGCCTGCCGCAGCCCGGGGGTCGAGGCGCGCAGATGGTCCGCGAAGAACGGCGCGAACATCAGGTCGCGGCCCTGATCCTCCTCCAGCGCCGTCGCCATGTCGTTCAGCATGGTCGAGCGGATGATGCAGCCCTCGCGCCAGACCCGGGCAATGGCGGGCAGGGGCAGGTCCCAGCCGAACTCCTTGGAGGCGGCCACGATCAGATCGAAGCCTTGGGCATAGCACAGGATTTTCCCTGCGATCATCGCCTGTTCCAGCGCCTCGACCGTCAGCGCGCCCTTTGGCAACGCCATGGGGGCCGCGCCGAACACCGCCTCGCCCTTGCGCCGGTCGTCCAGCCGGGCCGAGACGTTGCGCGCCATCACCGCCGCCTCGATCACCGGGATGGGGGCGGCCAGGTTCTGCGCCTCGATCACCGTCCAGCGGCCGGTGCCCTTCTGCCCCGCCTTGTCAAGGATCACGTCCAGCATCGGATGCGCGCCGTCAGTGGCCTTGGACACGGCTGCGGAAATCTCGATCAGATAGCTCTGCAGCGGGCCATCGTTCCACTTGTCGAAAACCGCGCCAATCTCGGGCGCAGACAGGCCAAGGCCATCGCGCATCACGCCATAGATTTCCGCAATCATCTGCATGTCGGCATATTCGATGCCGTTGTGCACGGCCTTGACGAAATGCCCCGCCCCGCCCGGACCCATCCAGGTCGCGCAAGGAATTCCTTGATACTTGGCCGAGATCGCCTCTAGTACCGGCGCCACCCGGTCCCAATCCGCCTTCTCGCCGCCGCCCATGATGGACGGCCCGTGCCGCGCGCCTTCTTCGCCGCCCGACACGCCCATACCCAGAAAATGCGGACCTTTGGCCTTGGCTTCCTCGGCCCGACGGTTGGTGTCGTGGAAATTGGCGTTCCCCGCGTCGATAATCAGGTCTTCCGGGTCCAGCAAAGGCCGCAAAGCCTCGATCTGCTGATCCACTGCCGGTCCGGCCGGCACCATCAGTATGATCGAGCGGGGTTTCGCAATCGCCGCAACCAGATCTGCGAGCGTCTCGGTGGCAATGATCCGCTCGGCCAGATCCCCCGCTTCCGACTTGAACTTGTGCGTCACCGAGGTGGTGCGGTTCCAGACCGCAATCGGAAACCCTTTCTCGGCGATGTTCAGGGCCAGCATCGCCCCCATGGTTCCAAGGCCGATCAGTCCGATGTTCGCCGTGCTCATGGTTGCTGCACTCCCCTGCGGTTCAAAGCCAGCATGTAAAGGCTGGTTGTGGCGGTGATGTAAAGCTGATGCTTGGCCCGGCCCCCAAAGCAAAGGTTGGATACGATCTCCGGCACCAGAATTTTACCCAGAAGTGTCCCGTCCGGGGCGATGCAATGCACCCCGTCGCCGGCCGAGGACCAGATGTTGCCGTCGCTGTCGGCCCGGAACCCATCAGCCACGCCGGGGCTGATCGCATGAAAGACCCGGCCCCCTGATGGACGGCCCGAGGCCATGTCGAACACCCTTATATGTGCCGGATCGGAATGGAACATGCGGCCCGTATCGGCCACGTACAGCAGGCTCTCATCCGGGCTGAAGCACAGCCCGTTCGGGCAGTTGAAATCGGTCAGCACGGCCTCGATCGTGCCATCCGGATCGACGCGGTAGACATGGCACGGCAGTTCCTGTTCGGACTTGAAGCCTTCGTAGTCGGTGCCGATGCCGTAGTGCGGGTCGGAGAACCAGATCGAGCCATCCGACTTCACCACCACATCATTGGGCGAATTCAAGCGCTTGCCCTGATAGCTGTCGGCTATCAAGGTGATGGAGCCATCCCATTCGGTCCGTGTGACGCGCCTTGTCCCGTGTTCACAGGACACCAGCCGACCGACCCGGTCGCGCGTGTGGCCGTTGGAATAGTTCGAAGGCGCCCGATAGGTCGACAAGCCCACCTCCGGTGTCCAGCGCAGGATCTTGTTGTTCGGAATGTCGCTGAACAGAAGGCACCCGGCGTCGCCCATCCAGACCGGCCCTTCGACCCAGTCAAACCCGGTGGCAAGGCGCTTCAGCGGCGCGTTGAACATCACATATTGCCCGAACCGCGCATCATAGCTTTCGTAAAATGACATCCGACTCCCCCCAAGTTTGCGCTAACCTATCCCTGCCCCGTAGGATGGGCAATCTGCCCATGCTCCCATCAGAACAGCGCCGCATTCCACCACAGATGCACGCCAATCGAGGCCGCATAGCCCAAGCCCACCGCCCAACTCCACCGCAGATGTGCCAGAAAGGTATAGGTCCCCTTCGCCTGCCCCATCAAAGCCACCCCCGCCGCCGAGCCGATCGACAGGATTGACCCACCCACCCCGCAGGTCAGCGTGATCAACAGCCAGTGCCCCTGCGACATCCCCGGGTCCATCGTCAGCACGGCAAACATCAGCGGAATATTGTCCACCACCGCCGACAGCGCCCCAATGATCACGTTCGCCGGCAAGGGCCCCAGACCCGCGTACAAGGCCTGCGACGCCAGTGCCAGATAGCCCAGCACCCCCAAGCCCCCGACCGCAAAGATGATGCCGAAGAAGAACAACAGCGTGTCCCACTCCACCCTTTGCACCTGCGCAAAGCTGTCGAGCACCATGTCCTCGTCACCGCGCCGTCCGCCCGTCACGCTCAAGCCGTAGGCCAGCATCTGCAGATACCCGAGGCCCAGCATCATGCCCATTGCAGGCGGCAGGTTCAGATAGTTCTTGAACGCCACCGAGGTCGCAATCGTCGCCGCAAACAGCGCCACCACCCCCCACATGCCCGGCTTGGCCACCACCCGCTCCTGCAGGGCCGCAGGCTTGCCGGCAGGGACAGCCAGATACATGAAGGCCGCCGGCACCAGCCAGTTGACCAAGGCTGGCGGGAAAAGATCAAAGAATTCAAAGAACTCCAGCTTGCCCTTCTGCCAGACCATCAGCGTGGTGATATCGCCAAACGGACAAAACGCCCCCCCGGCATTGGAGGCCGCCACGACCGAGATGCAGGCCAGCACCGCAAACCTGCGGTTGTCCCGCCCCAAAGCCAGCACCACCGCCCCCATCACCAAAGCGGTCGTCATATTGTCCAGCACGCTCGACAGAAAGAACGACAGCACCCCCGTCAGCCCGAACAATTGCCGGTAACTCAACCCCATCCGCACCAAAGCCCCGCGCAGGACTTCAAAGGCCCGTCGCTCCTCCAGCGTGTTCACGTAGGTGATCGCTACGATCAGGAACAGGAACAACTCGCCGTATTCCTCAATCACCGCCAGCGCCGCCTGATGCGCCGCCTCGCCCTGCCCGGCGGCCGTAAACGCCAGCCCGATCAGCCCCCAGATCAGCCCCGCCGCCATCAGCACGGGCTTGGATTTCGCCATCCCGGTGACTTCTTCCAGGATGACCAGTCCATAGGCCGCCACAAAGATCGCCAGCGAGGCCAGCCCCGCCCAATGCCCCGTCAGATCCAACACGGCCTCCTCATTCTTGACCTTTTGGTAAAACTTGATCCCAAAGCCCCAAACCGCACCTTGCCAGCATGCCGCCCGCCATGCAAACGTGGCCCGACCTTGCGGAGGCCATGATGCAGACCCTCACCCCCGAAGCCACGCTCACCGCCCAGACCACCGGGCACCAACTTCCCCAACTGAGCCATGCCCGCAACCCCGGCATGGCGCTGGATCTGGACTGGGTGGCCAGCGTTCAAGCCAACACCTCCGCCATCGAACGCCGCTGTGCCACCCTGGGCGGACGGCGCAGCGTGAAGAAAGACTTTCAGGCGGCATGGCTGCTGAAAGCCATCTCCGTCATCGACCTCACCACGCTGTCCGGCGACGACACCGAAGGCCGAGTCGAGCGTCTTTGCGCCAAAGCCCGCCAACCCGTCCGCGCCGAGATGCTGGAGGCTTTGGGCATGCCCGACCTCAAAGTCGGCGCCGTCTGCGTCTATCACGACATGGTGGAAACCGCCGTCAAAGCGCTGGAAGGTTCGGGCATCCCCGTCGCCGCCGTCTCCACCGGCTTCCCGGCGGGCCTGTCCCCCTACCATCTCCGCATTGCCGAAATCGGCGAGTCGGTGAAAGCCGGCGCGCAGGAGATCGACATCGTCATCTCCCGCCGCCATGTCCTCACCCAAAACTGGCAAGCCCTCTACGACGAAACCCGCGAGATGCGCGCCGCCTGCGGGGATGCCCACATGAAAACCATCCTCGCCACCGGCGAACTCGGCACCCTGCGCAACGTCGCCCGCGCCAGCCTTGTCTGCATGATGGGCGGCGCCGATTTCATCAAGACCTCGACCGGCAAAGAGACGGTGAACGCCACTCTGCCCGTTACCCTGACCATGCTGCGCTGCATCCGCGAGTATGACGAACGCACCGGCTTCAAGGTCGGCTACAAACCCGCAGGCGGCATCTCCAAGGCCAAAGACGCGCTCGTCTACCTGTCGCTCCTGAAAGACGAACTGGGCCTGCCCTGGCTGCAACCCGACCTCTTCCGCTTCGGCGCCTCCTCGCTCCTCGGCGATATCGAGCGCCAGCTGGAACACCATCTCACCGGCCGCTACTCCGCCGCCAACCGCCATGCGATGGGCTGACGATGCGCCTGTTCCCACCGTCGCAGGGGCGCTGCCCCTCGGGCAAAGCCCTCACCCCGGGATATTTCCACAAGTATGAAAACGCCTTTCATACTTGCCCAAATATCCCCGCCGGAGGCACATGCCTGCCCCAAGCGCCCCTTCTGACATGGAGCCTGTCATGACCGTCCGCGATATCTTCGACACCATGTCCTACGGCCCCGCGCCCGAGTCCAATGCCGAGGCGCTCGCATGGCTCGCCAAGCACAAGGGCCAGTTCGGCCACTGGATCGACGGGGCCTTCACCGCGCCGGGCCAGACCTTCGCCACCCGCAACCCTGCAACTGGCGATATCCTGTCTGAGGTGACCCAAGGCAGCGCCGCTGATCTTGAGGCCGCCGTGGCCGCCGCCCGCCGCGCCCAGCCGAAATGGGCAAAGCTATCTGGCCACCAGCGCGCCAAATACCTCTATGCCCTCGCCCGCCTCGTCCAGAAGCATTCCCGCCTGTTGGCCGTGCTGGAGACGATGGACAACGGCAAACCGATCCGCGAGTCGCGTGACATCGACATTCCGCTGGTCGCCCGCCACTTCTACTACCACGCCGGCCTCGCCCAGCTTCTTTCGTCGGAGCAGCCGGGGCTGGAGCCTCTGGGCGTCTGCGGCGCGGTCATCCCGTGGAACTTCCCCCTTCTGATGCTGGCATGGAAAGTCGCCCCCGCCTTGGCCGCCGGCAACACGATCATCCTGAAACCTGCCGAATACACCCCCCTCACCGCCCTCCTCTTCGCCGAACTCTCCCGTGAGGCAGGCCTCCCGAAAGGCGTCCTCAACATCGTCACAGGAGACGGTGAGACCGGTGCGGCGCTGGTCGCCCATCCCGGCCTCGACAAGATCGCCTTCACCGGCTCCACCTCGGTCGGCCGCAAAATCCGTGAGGCCACCGCAGGCTCGGGCACGGCGCTGACCTTGGAGCTTGGCGGCAAATCCCCCTACATCGTGTTCGACGACGCCGATCTGGACTCGGCTGTCGAGGGTCTGGTGGATGCCATCTGGTTCAACCAGGGCCAGGTCTGCTGCGCCGGATCGCGGCTTCTGGTGCAGGAAGGTGTCGCCGACCGCTTCCACGCCAAGCTGAAACGCAGGATGGACGGCCTGCGCCTTGGCGACCCGTTGGACAAATGCATCGACGTTGGCGCCATCGTCGACCCGGTGCAACTGGACACCATCACCAAGCTGGTCGATGCCTGCAAGGATGGCCAAGTCTACCGCGCCGCCACGCCGGTCCCGGTCGGCTGCTACTATCCGCCGACCCTGATCACCGGCCTCTCGGCCGCCTCGCCGCTAATGCAAGAGGAAATCTTCGGCCCGGTTCTGGTGTCGATGACCTTCCGCACGCCCACCGAAGCCGTCGAGCTTGCCAACAACACCCGCTATGGCCTCGCGGCAAGCGTCTGGACAGAGAACATCAACCTCGCCCTCGACATGGCCCCCAAGATCAAGGCGGGGGTCGTCTGGGTCAACGCCACCAACCTCTTCGACGCGGCAGCCGGTTTCGGCGGCGTACGTGAAAGCGGCTTCGGGCGTGAGGGCGGTTGGGAGGGCCTGCTCGCCTACCTCAAGCCCTCCCGCAAAACCAAACCCCTTGGGCAACTGAAGCCCCTTCCAGAGCCCGATGACCTTCAGGTCGAGGGTCTGGACCGCACCGCCAAACTCTTCATCGGCGGCAAGCAGGCGCGCCCCGATGGCGGCTATTCCCGCGCCGTGGTCTCGCCCAAAGGCAAGCTGCTCGGCCAGATCGGCCTTGGCAATCGCAAGGACATCCGCAACGCGGTCGAGGCTGCCCATGCCGCCAAAGGCTGGGGCAAGGCCACCGGCCACAACCGCGCGCAAATCCTGTTCTACATCGCCGAAAACCTTTCGGCCCGCGCCGCCGAATTCGCCAGCCGCCTGAAAGACCTCACCGGCAAACCCGGCGAGGCCGAGGTCGAGGCGTCCATCCAGCGCCTCTTCACCTATGCCGCCTGGGCCGACAAATACGACGGGGCCGCCAAAGCCGTTCCGATGCGCGGCATTGCGCTTGCGATGAACGAACCCACCGGCGTCATCGGCATAATCTGCCCGGATGAGGCGCCGCTTCTCGGCCTCATCTCGACCATGGCACCCGCCATCGCCATGGGCAACACCACGATCCTGATCCCGTCCGAAGCCGCCCCCCTTGCGGCGACCGACTTCTACCAGATCCTTGAAACCTCCGACCTGCCCGGCGGTGTCGTCAACATCGTCACCGGCGCCCATGCCGAACTGGCCAAACCCCTTGCCTCCCATATGGACGTTGATGCCGTCTGGTCCTTCTCCTCCACCCCGCTCTCGACCCAAATCGAGAAGGAATCGACCGGCAACCTCAAGCGCACCTGGGTCAACCATGCCCGAGCGCGTGACTGGTACGGCCCCGAAGGTGAAGGCCGCGAATTCCTGCGTCACGCCACCGCCGTCAAGACCGTCTGGGTGCCCTACGGCGAGTGACCCGGTCCTTTCATCCCTTTTCATTTGTTCACAAGTATCCCACGGGAGGGTCCGGGAGGGTGTGAAACACTCCCGGCCGCTGGCCCCGCAGACAGACGCTTCCCGTCTTTCCCCACCGACTTACCATAAACTTGACGCTTCAAATCGCTTGACCCAAGGGCGGCGCAGGCTGATGCTGCGGCCTAATCCAGCACCGCCCCGTTGGGCGTCCGACACCCTTTTCTTTGCACCAAGGACAGTTTGACATGACAATCCGCACCCTGGCCGGAACCTCGGCCCTTGTTCTGTTGATGAGTACACCGGCCCTTATGGCCGACGTGACACCCGAGCAGGTCTGGCAAAGCTGGCAGGATGGCATCGCCTCGATGGGCAACAAGGTCACCGCCGAAAGCGCCACGCGCAACGGCGACGTGCTGGAGGTGATCAACATCACCATCGGCGATGACGCCAAGGGCACGATGATGCTGGACCGGCTTGATTTTCAGGATCTGGGCGATGGCACCGTTGCCGTGCTGCTGAACGACTCCTTCCCGGTGACCTTCAACAAGCCTGCCGATCCGGCGGACCCGGCTTCGAAACCCAGCGAGGTCGTGTTCAACTTTGCAGCGCCCAAGGCCGAAATCACCGCATCCGGGACACCAGAGGCGATCAGCTACAAGGCCGATGCTGACAAGCTGACCCTGACCGTTGACACGATCGACGGGGCTCCGGCCGCCGACAAGAATGCTGCCTTCGAACTGGTTCTGGAGGGCCTCGCCAGCACCTATTCCCTGACGGGAGGCGATGTGGCCGTCCTGTCGGAGGACCTCGCTGCGAAATCGATCTCGCTGACCGCAAAGGGCAAAAACGATACCGACGGCTCCACGGGCGACGTCAAGGCCAGCGTTGCGGACCTGACCAGCAAGTTCGAGATCAAGGCCCCGAAGGACTTCGACAAGGTCGATCTGACCACGGCAATGGCGAAGGGCTTTTCCGTCACGGGCAGCTTCGGCTTTGGCACCTCCTCGTTTGATATCAACAGCACGGACGCCACTGGCGTGCCGACCGAGGTCATTGGCGGCCTGGCCAGTGGTTCGCAGAACCTGACGCTGGACGGATCGAAGTTCGACTATTCAAACGACAGCAAGGGCGCTGCCTTCAAAGTCGTTTCGCCGACCGTGCCGCTGCCGGATGCCTCGTTCACCTACGGAGAGGCCGGGGTGCATCTGGTGATGCCAGTCGCGAAATCCGACACCCCGGCTGATTTCGCTTTCTCGCTCAACCTCGTGGACCTTGCGCCGTCCGAGGCGATCTGGGGCATGGCCGACTCGACCAAGATGCTGAAACATGACCCGGCCTCGCTGATCATCGACACCAAAGGCAAGGCCACGATGACCCGCGACATCTTCGCCGATGCCGCAGCCATCGAAGGCGGCAACAAGGATGCGCCGGGCCTTTTGAACGCGCTGGACCTGACCAAATTCAACCTCAAGGCCTTGGGGGCGGAGATCGTGTCGTCAGGGTCCTTTACCTTCGACAATACCGATATGACCACCTATTCCGGCGTGCCGGCCCCGACCGGCAAGATCGACATCAAGGCCACCGGGGTGAATGCGGTGATCGATACTCTGGTCAAAATGGGCCTCGTGCCGCAGGATCAGGCCATGCAGGGCCGCATGATGCTGTCGATGTTCGCCAACACCTCGACCACGGCGGATGAGATGACCTCGACGCTGGAGTTCAAGGACAAGCACTTCTTCGCCAACGGCCAGCAACTGCAATAACCAGCGCGCAGGGGGCCGCCCGGCGTGGCCCCCTTCATCACCCGTCTGTGCGCGGTGCAGGGCGCGTGCCGACCTTGTCTGCGGCCCGGCTTTCCCCCATATCTGCTCCAAAGGGGACCCTGAATGCCGCATGATCTGAACCACCTGACCCAAGCCCTGCTCGCCGCCGCCAAAGCCGCCGGGGCCGACAGTGCCGATGCCTTAGCCGTGGGCGGTCAATCCCTGTCCATCGACATCCGCCAAGGCAAGCTGGAACAGGCCGAACGTGCCGAGGGCGTGGAGGTTGGCCTGCGCGTGATGATGGGCCACCGTCAGGCCTGCGTCTCGGCGTCGGATATTTCCCCGGCCACCTTCGCACGCTTGGCAGAACGCGCCGTGGCGATGGCGCAGGAAGCGCCCGAGGATGACACCGTGGGCCTGGCATCACCCGATCAACTGGCCAAAAGCTGGGACGTCGCAGCCCTTGAAATGGCCGATCCCGGCGCGGAACCTTCGGCGAAAGCGCTGGAAGAAGCCGCCCGCCGCGCTGAAGCTGCCGCCTTGACCGCTGGCGCGATCACGCAGGTCGAAGCCTCCGCCGCCTATTCCAGCCGCGCCTTGCATCTTGCCACTTCCAACGGCTTTTCCGGCGGCTACGGCCGCACTTCGCATTCCGTGTCCGCCGTGGCCTTCACCGGATCGGGCACCGCGATGGAGCGGGACTGGGCCGCCGAGGGTCGCATCTTCGCCGCCGACATGCCTGACCCCGAGGGCATCGGCCAGCTAGCCGGCGAACGCGCCCTGCAGCGCGCAGGCTCGGTCAAGCCGCCGACCGGCGCCTATCCGGTGCTGTTTGACGAACGCATTGCCTCTTCGATCATCGGCCATGTGCTGATGGCGGTGAACGGTGCCTCCATCGTGCGCGGCACATCGTGGGCGCGCAACAAACTGGGCGAGCAGATCCTGCCCAAGGGCCTGTCGATCATCGAGGACCCGCACCGCGCCCGCATCTCGGGCTCTCGCCCTTTTGATGGCGAGGGGCTGTCGACCCAGCGGCGCGCCTTGGTTGAAGATGGCGTGCTGATGGGCTGGACGCTGGACCTTGCCAATGCCCGCAAGCTTGGCCTGCAATCCACCGGCAACGCCGCACGCGGCACGGGGGCACCGCCCTCGCCTTCCACGACGAACATCGACCTGACCCAAGGCTCCGTCACGCGCGAGGACCTTCTTGCCCAGATGGGCACCGGGCTTCTTGTCACCTCGCTGATCGGTTCGACCATCAACCCCACCACGGGCGACTATTCCCGGGGCGCTTCGGGCTTCTGGGTCGAGAATGGCCAGATCAAATACCCCGTCAACGAATGCACCATCGCCGGCAACCTCTTGGACATGCTGCTGCGCCTGACGCCCGCCAACGACGCTCGGGCGCATTACTCCACCCGCGTGCCCAGCCTGCTGATCGAGGGATTGATGCTTGCCGGAGCATGATCTTGCCCTGCTGATTGATGCCGCCAGACTGGCCGGGGCCATCGCCCTGCGCCACTGGCGGCAGGCTCCGCAGGTCTGGGAAAAGCCCGACGGTCAGGGCCCGGTGTCCGCCGCCGACATCGAGGTGAACGAGGCGCTGGCCGCCTACCTGCGCAGCCTGCGCCCGACCTACGGCTGGCTGTCCGAGGAATCCGAGGACGACACCGCCCGTCTGTCGACCGAAAGCCAGTTCGTCCTTGACCCGATCGACGGCACCCGCACGTTCTTGAAGGGCGAGACGGCGTTTTCCCATTCGCTGGCCGTTGTGAAGAACGGGCAGGTCACCGCCGGGGTTGTCTACCTTCCTGCGCAAGACAAGCTTTACGCGGCCACAATTGACGGCCCCGCCACCCTGAACGGGGTCGAGATCCGGGCCACGACCCCCACAACCTCCATCGACGCCCGCGTTCTGACGGGCAAAGGCGCATTGTCACCGGACCAATGGCCAGGCGGCGTACCGACGATCAGCCGGCACTTCCGCTCCTCAATGGCGTGGCGGCTGTGTCTGGTGGCCGAGGGCGCGTTTGATGCCATGCTGACCCTGCGCCCCTCGTGGGAATGGGACATCGCAGCAGGCAGCCTGATCGCCGCGCGCGCCGGGGCGCGGGTGACGGACCGCCGGGGCGCGCCGCTGCACTTCAACGCAGCCGATCCGCGCAGTGCGGGGGTGATCGTGGCCTCACCAGACCTGCACACCGAACTGATCGCCCGGCTGCTGGCAGCGGAATTGACCCCGAAATGAAAAAGGGCGCGGAGTGATCCGCGCCCTTTTCCTTTTATGTCAGATCCTTACATCTTGGGCTTGCGCGGCGGCACGAAACGCTTGGACGTATCACCCGCATCCCGCGCCGCAGCCGGCTTGGCATAGGACTTGGGCGCATCACCCGCCGCGTGCGACTTGAAACCACCCGACCGCGCCGGCTTGTCACCGAACGACTTGGCCGCATAGGGCTTGGCGCCGAACGACTTGGACGGAGCACCCTCCGAACGCGGCTCATAGCGCGGCTTGTCGCCGGCATAGGGCGCACGCGCCGGTTTGGCCGCATCGCCTGCCGCATGGCTCTTGTAACCCGAAGCGCGCGCCGGACCGCCTTCAGCCCCGCCTTGCGACTTGTAACCCGCCGAGCGCGGCTTGAAGCCTTCCTTGTCGCCGTAAGCCTTGCGCTCGTAGGGCTTTGCATCGCCTTCCGCACGCTTCAGGTAGGGCTTGCGCACGCCATCCGCCGACTTGCCCATGTAGGGCGAGCGGGCTTCACGCGGCGCGCCGTCGGTCGGCAGCGGGGTCCAGGTCTTGCGCTCGGGCTCAGCACCCGACCGCTCGGTCTTGGCATAGGCGGGCTTGGCATAGGCGGGCTTGGCACCGTAAGCCGGACGGTCCGACGCGGGCTTGGAATAGGCGGGCTTTTCATAAGCCGGACGGTCCGAGGCGTGACGGTCGTAAGCGGGCTTTTCATAGGCCGGACGGTCGCCTGCCGGTTTGTCATAGGTCTTGCGCGGGGCCTTGTCGTAGGATTTGGCCGCATCGGTCTTCGGATAGCCGGTCTTGGCCGGACGATCCTCGGCCCGCTTCGACTTCTCTTCAGCACTCCAACGCGACTTGGCTTCGGTCAGGTCAGCGACCGGAGCCTCGGGCGCACCCTCTTCCACAACCCGGGCCGGCTTGGCCGACACATAGGCGGGCTTTTCCGCGTAGGCTGGCTTCTCGGCATAGCTGGGCTTCTCGGCATAGGCCGGCTTTTCATAGGCCGGCTTTTCGCGGACCACACGCGGCGCGCGGGTCGCGTATTCGCTCTCCGGCTTCGGGGTACGCACGGGACGTTCCGGACGCGTGGTCGAGGACACACGCGGCTTGTCGAGGTCCACCGGCGCCACGGCCAGCTTGGTCATCGACAGGTTGGTGTCGATCTCTGTCACGTCATTGAAGCGGCCCGCCAGCGTCGTCAGGATCTGCACATAGGTGCGGTCCGTCTGCACGCGGATGGCGCCGATGCCGTCCTTGGTGATGCCAGCGGCGTCACAGATCTTGGGCAGCAGCCAGCGCGCTTCGGCCCGGTCCTGATGGCCAACCGGCAGTTCGAACCAGACCGAGGGGCCAAACTCCGCACGGTCGCGCGGCGTATAGGGCGCGGGCGGCGGCAGATCGGCCGACAGAACCTCGGGTGCAGCCCGACCTTCGCGCCACAGGCGGATGAAGGCGGCACCGACGTTGACGGGGCCATAGGTGTCCAGCAGGGTCTGCGACAGTTCGGCATCCTCGCCCGGAGCCTGGCTCAGCGCCGGGTGGTCCAGCAGACGCTGATCATCGCGGCCCTGCACGTCATCCGCCGACGGCGGCTTGATCCATTCGGCGACGACCTTGGCACCCTGGAGCAGACGCTGGGCCTTCTTGAACTCGGCCGGGGCGACGATCAGTGCCGAAATGCCCTTCTTGCCCGCACGGCCGGTCCGGCCCGAACGGTGCAGCAGGGTTTCGGACGAGCCCGGCAGATCGGCATGAATCACCAGTTCCAGACCCGGCAAGTCGATGCCCCGTGCAGCCACGTCGGTCGCGACGCAAACCCGTGCGCGGCCATCGCGCAGCGCTTGCAAAGCATGGGTCCGCTCGGTCTGCGACAGTTCGCCAGACAAGGCAACAGCCGACAGGCCACGGTCGATCAGACGGGCAAACAGGTGGTTCACGTTGGCGCGCGTCTTGCAGAAGATGATCGAGGCGCGGGCTTCATGGAAACGCAGCAGGTTGAAGATCGCATGTTCGCGATCCCGCACGGCGACCGAGATGCCCTGGTATTCGATGTCGGCGTGTTGCGCCTTATCGGACTTCACTTCGATGCGCAGCGCGTTTTGCTGATAGGTCCGCGCCAGCGCTTCAATCTCTTTCGGCACGGTGGCCGAAAACATCAGCGTGCGGCGTTCCACCGGGCAAGCGCCGAGGATGAAGGCCAGATCTTCCTCAAAGCCCAGATCCAGCATTTCGTCCGCTTCGTCCAGCACGACGGCGCTGATCTGGTCCAGCTTCAGGCTGCCCCGCTCGATATGGTCACGCAACCGACCCGGCGTGCCGACAACGACGTGAACGCCCCGGTCCAGTACACGCTTTTCGGTGCGGTAGTCCATGCCGCCGACGCAGGTTGCGATCTTGGCGTTCGCCGACTCATAGAGCCATTCGAACTCGCGGGCCACTTGCAGGGCCAGTTCGCGGGTTGGGGCGATGATCAGGGCCGAGGGGACATCGGCGTAGAGCAGTTGGTCAGAGCCTGCCAGCAGTTCCGGCGCAATCGCCAGACCAAAGGCCACGGTCTTGCCGGACCCGGTTTGTGCCGAAACCAGCAGGTCGCGACCCACCACGTTTTCGGTCAGCATAGCGTCTTGAACGGGCGTCAAGGCTTCATAGCCTTTCGACGCCAAAGCCAGCGCCAAGGGCGCCGCAATTGCGATATTGGTCATGTCTTTTCCCAAAGAGGGGGGCTTATAGCCCGTGAAGTACCTATGACGGCACCTCTATTCCCTATAATGCACCGGCCTCCCCGCCGTCGTGCACCCTGGAACCCTTGGGCCGACCGGCAGGCCTTACAGGCAAAGGCCCGGTCTGTATAGCCAGAATCTTTGCCCTGCGGCAGATTGGCAGCAGGGCAAAACCCGGTGTCGCCTACAGAACGAAGTCAAGAACGGTAAACACCACCGTCCCGAACACCTTGATCGTCCCATCCGCCACCGAGTCGCCGTTCCGGTCCCACTCGATCAGCGTGTTGGTCAGGGAACTGGTAAAGCGCAACTCTCCGGCCACGCCGCTGAAGGCGTTGCCGTCAATGAAGGTGAAAGCGTCATTGACGGCGCCGTTGCCCAGAATGGCGTCGATGCGGCTCAGGTCGACAAGGTCTTCGCCCGAAACGAAATCCCACAGCGAGTCAGAGGTGTTCTCGGTTGCACCCGTGTTGGAGGCGGCCAGATAGACGAACCGGTCCGAATCCGCGCCGCCGAACATCCAGTCGCGGCCCGCGCCACCGATCAGCACATCCTCTCCGGCCCCGCCGTACAGCAGGTCGGCATAGCCCGCGCCGCCATAAAGCACGTCATCGCCAAGCCCGCCGTACATGTGGTCAAAGCCATTAAAGCCGTACAGCCGGTTCTCTCCGGAATTTCCAGTGATATTGTTATTGGCCGAGTTTCCCATCCCGTTGATCGAACGGTTGCCCAGCAGCTTGAGGTCCTCGAAATTGGTCTCAAGCTGATACGAGACGAGGGTCTTGACCGTGTCAACATCCCCCACGACGCCCACATCTTCCACAAGGTTAATATCGGCATCCCCGATCAGATAGGTGTCGCTGCCATCGCCACCCAGGATCGTGCCCACCCCCGGAACGCCACTGACCAGGGCAGTGTCAATGACATCGCCATGGCGGGTGTCGATCACATCATTGCCAGCCCCCATGTCGACAGCGCCGATCAGGGTTCCAGTATTCAAGATCGCATCGTTGCCATCACCCGATGAAATCGCCCCCAAAAAGCCGGAAATGGTGCCTGAATTGGTGATCACGGTCGAAGTACTCAGTCCGGTATCCACCCCGATGCCCAGGTAGACCCCGCTGATGTTCCCGGAGTTCGAGACAAAGAGCGCGGTTCCGCCGTCAGACGTGACGCCAGCAATGCTTCCCCGGATGGTGCCTTCGTTCGTAAGTATTCCTTATGAACCGGTTGAGAAACTGACGCCGAAGCCAGCGGAAAACACCGGGCCCGCATAAACCATGCCACTCGCGACGATCTCACCCTTGTTCCAGATCTCGCCTGCGCCGCCAGTCACTTCAATGCCGCCCAACTCGCCCCGGATAAAACCGTCGTTCGAGACATATTGGCCCGGCCCGTCCAGAACCACCGCAACATCCTTTGCAGAGATCAAGGTGCCCGTGTTGGTCAGGCTGTCGAGATCATTGGCCAGATATACCGCGGAAAGGGTCTGCGATTGCACCGTGCCGCTGTTCACCACGGTCGACCCCGTCGCGCTCACCACGTCGAGAACGGTCGCAATGGCATCCTTGACGGCGAGGATGGTGCCAGAGTTGATGATGCTGTTTTCGTTGCCGTAGACCAAGAGCCCGCCCGACGCGGCGCGGATGGTTCCCTGGTTCAGGAAATGGTTGTCTCCCTAGATCAGCGTGTCCAGCGAGTTCAGGCCCACCATGATGGCCGCCCCGCCCCCGACCGTGTCATTCCCCACAAAGGTCCCGGTTGCCCCGATCGTCACATGGCCTTTGCCACCCAGCTGCAGGGACAACGC
>CANBRQ010000004.1 GCA_947371955.1 Paracoccaceae bacterium
AAAGCCACCAAGGCCACAATATCCTCGATGCAGGTCGGCTTCATGCGGCGCAGCGCGTCCATCATGCCGCTGCTTTCCACCTGAAACACCGCGACCGTCTTGGCGCTGGCGTAAAGGTCATAGCTCGGCTTGTCATCCAGCGGGATCAGGTCGATGTCAAACGCAACCCCGCGCAGCTTCAGCAGTTCCAGACAGTTCTGGATCACCGTCAGGGTCTTCAGGCCCAGAAAGTCAAACTTCACCAGCCCGGCCGCTTCCACCCATTTCATGTTGAACTGCGTGGCCGGCATATCCGAGCGCGGGTCCTGATACAAAGGCACAAGTTCGTCCAGCGGCCTGTCGCCGATCACCACCCCGGCGGCATGGGTGCTGGCGTTGCGGTACAAACCCTCAATCTGCTCGGCAAAGCCCAGCAAACGCGCCACCACCTCTTCCTTGGCCGCCTCCCGCAGCCGAGGCTCATCGGCCAGCGCCTTGGTGATGGAGACGGGTTTGACCCCTTCCACCGGGATCATCTTCGACAGCCGGTCGACCTGCCCGTAGGACATCTGCAAGACCCGGCCCACGTCTCGCACGGCGGCTTTGGACAGCAAGGCGCCGAAGGTGATGATCTGCGCCACCTTCTCGCGCCCGTATTTCTTCTGGACGTACTGGATCACCTCTTCCCGACGATCCATACAGAAGTCGATGTCGAAGTCGGGCATCGAGACCCGCTCGGGGTTTAGGAACCGTTCGAACAGCAGGGCATAGCGCAACGGGTCCAGACCCGTGATCGTCAGCGCATAGGCCACCAAAGACCCGGCACCCGAGCCGCGTCCCGGCCCCACAGGAATCCCTTGTTCCTTGGCCCATTTGATGAAATCGGCCACGATCAGGAAATAGCCCGGAAACCCCATCTTCTCGATGATGTTCAACTCGAAGTCGAGCCGCGCCTGATACTCCTCCACCGGCACCGCATGGGGGATCACTGCCAACCGCGCCGCAAGACCTTCATTGGCCTGACGTCGCAACTCATTCACCTCGTCATCGGCGAACTTGGGCAGGATCGGCTTGCGCTTGTAGACCGCAAAAGCACAGCGCCTCGCAATCTCCACGGTGTTCGCCAATGCCTCCGGCAGGTCGGCAAACAGGGTCGCCATCTCGGCTTCCGACTTGAAATAATGCTGCGCGGTCAAGCGCCTGCGTGGCTGGCTCTGGTCGACATAGGCGCCCTCGGCAATGCAGATCATCGCATCATGCGCCTGGTACATGTCAGCCTTGGGGAAATAGACGTCATTGGTGGCGACCAGCGGCAGGCCAAGGTCATAGGCCAGATCCACCATGACAGCTTCCGAGGCGGCCTCGCCCTCAGGCAAAGCTCCGCCCTCGCCCGGATGGCGCTGCAATTCGACATATAGCCGGTCCGGATAGGCCATGGACAACCGCTCCAGAAGCGCGCGCGCCTTGGGCAGATGTCCCGCCAGCACCGTGCGCCCCAAAGGCCCGCCCGCACCCCCGGTCAGGCAGATCAACCCCGCCGCATGCGCTTCCAGTTCAGCCAAAGTCACCTGTGGCAGCGCGCCCGCCTTGTCGATGTAAAGGCAGGAGTTCAGCTTCATCAGGTTGAGATACCCCGCCTCGTTCTGCGCCAGCAGAACAATCGGGGCAGCAGGCTTGACCTTCTCACCAGCCACGAATGCTTCATAAGCCACTGAAATTTGACAGCCTACGATCGGCTGTACCCCCTCGCCCAAGGCGCTGACCGAAAACTCCAATGCCGCAAACATGTTGTTGGTGTCAGTCACGGCAACTGCGGGCATCTCCGCCGCCTTGGCCAGCTTGATCAGTTTCTTGACCGGAACCGCGCCCTCCAGCAGGGAATGTTCCGTGTGCACGCGCAGGTGAATGAATCGGGTTTGGGTCATGCGCCGAACCTAGCCCCATCGCGTGCCCAAGGAAACGCCCTGCCGCCGCTCCCAAGAGTTTTCGCCGAAAATTCTCGCGCCCCGCAACCCGCGCGAAAGCGCCCGATTTCCCGCCATTCTTTCCCAAAGCCGGAAAGACCTTTCGACCATTTGCCAAAGGAAACACTGGACACCCGCCGCCTTGTCCCGTTCAATCGCCTCAAAGCCCCGCCCCTTTCCGCCGCATCGGGGGGCCCGGCGCAAGACCCACAGAACGCGGCAGGACAGATCATGGCTCAGGTTGCGTTTCTTCTGAACGGAACCCCCGTTCACCTATCGGACGTGAACCCCACCCAAACCCTGCTGGACTATCTGCGTGATACCGCAGGCCTCAAAGGCACCAAAGAGGGCTGCAACGAGGGCGACTGCGGCGCCTGCACCGTCATGGTCCGCGACGAGACCGGGGCCAAGGCCCTGAATTCCTGCATCCTTTTCTTGCCACAACTCCACGGCAAAGCCGTCCGCACAGTCGAAGGTTTCAGCGGCCCGCAAGACGAACCCCACCCCGTGCAAACCGCGATGATCGCCCACCATGGCAGCCAATGCGGCTTCTGCACCCCCGGCTTCATCGTCTCGATGGCCACAGCACACCTGAACGGCGACACGGACCACGACACCACCCTTGCCGGCAATCTCTGCCGCTGCACCGGCTACGCCCCGATCATCCGCGCAGCGCAAGCCGCCGTGGCCGAGCCCATCCCCGCGTGGCTCTCTTCCCCTTTCACATTTGCAGAAATATCCTCGGGGGATACCAAGGGGGCGGAAAGCCCCCATGGCGAGGGGGTTGGGGGGGCGAGCAGCCCCCCCATCTTCCGGCCCACCAACAGCGATGACCTCGCCGACTGGTATCTGCAGAACCCGCAAGCCACCCTGATCGCCGGCGCCACCGATGTCGGCCTTTGGGTCACCAAGCAGCTGCGCCAACTCTCCCCGGTGGCCTTCCTGAACGGCATCACCGACCTGCAGCACATTGAACACCAGGGCGGCCAGTTCCACGTCGGCGCCGGTGTCACGATCGAGACCCTTCGCAAAGCCCTTGCCCCGCATCACCCTTCCTTCGCCGAGCTTCTGCGCCGCTACGCCTCAACCCAAGTCCGCAATGCCGCAACCATCGGTGGCAACATCGCCAATGGCTCGCCCATCGGTGACGGCCCGCCCCCACTGATCGCCATGGGCTGCACCCTGCACCTGCGTCGGGGCGACGAGATGCGCTCGATGCCGCTTGAGGATTTCTTCCTCGACTACCGTAAGCAAGACCGCCGCCCGTCCGAATTCGTGGCCGGCCTCTCGATCCCGGACGCGGCCCCCGCCCTGCGCTGCTACAAGATCTCCAAGCGCTTCGATCAAGACATCTCTGCCGTTCTCGGCTGTTTCAACCTGACCATCGACGAGGGCACCGTCACCCAAGCCCGCATCGCCTTCGGCGGCATGGCTGGCATCCCCAAACGCGCCAGCGCTGTCGAAGCTGCCCTGACCGGTCAACCGTGGCGTGAGGCGACCATTACCGCCGCCCTTCCGGCCTTCGCGCAGGATTTCCAACCCCTGACCGACATGCGCGCCTCCGCAGCTTACCGCCTCATGACGGCGCAGAACCTGCTGACCCGTTACTTCCACGACCTGAACGGCGTCCCCGTCAACGTTTTGGAGGTTCAGCCATGACCATCGGCGCCCCCCTCCCGCACGACTCCGCGCCGCTCCACGTCACGGGGCAGGCCCGTTATGTCGACGACGTGCCCCTGCCTGGCAACGCGCTCCACCTCGCCTTCGGCCTCTCGACCCGCGCCCATGCCGAGATCACGGCCTTTGACCTTTCCGCCGTCCGCCGCGCGCCCGGCGTCGTCCTTGTCCTTGAGGCCTCTGACCTGCCCGACATGCCCGACCTTTCCCCCACCGTGCAGGACGAGCCCTTGCTGGCGCAGGGAAAAGTCCATTACGCCGGTCAGGCGATTTTCCTTGTCGTGGCCGAAACCCACCTGCAAGCCCGCAAGGCCGCCCGTCTGGCCAAGATCACCTACAACGACCTGCCCGCCCTCCTGACTGTCGAAGAGGCGCTCGCCGCCAATTCCCGCTTCGAACAGGGTCCCATCCTTTGGACACGCGGCGATGTCGCCATGATGTCCACCGCCCATACCGTCATCGAAGGCGAGTTCGAAGTCGGCGGGCAGGAACACTTCTACCTCGAAGGCCAGATCGCTGCCGCCATCCCGCAGGAGGATGGCATGCACATCATCTCCTCCACCCAGCATCCCACGGAAATCCAACACAAAGTCGCCCATGCCCTGCACCTGCCGATGTCCGCCGTGCGGGTGGAAATGCGCCGGATGGGCGGCGGTTTTGGCGGCAAGGAAAGCCAAGGCAACGCCCTTGCTGTCGCCTGCGCCTTGGCCGCCCATGCCACCGGCAAGCCCTGCAAGATGCGCTATGACCGCGACGATGACATGATCATCACCGGCAAGCGCCACGACCTGAAGATCCGCTACAAGGCCGGCGCCGACGCGGAAGGCCGCCTGATCGCCGTCGATTTCCAGCACCTCATCCGCTGCGGGTGGAGTCAGGACCTGTCGCTCGCCGTCGCAGACCGCGCCATGTTGCATGCCGACAACTGCTACTGGATCCCCAACATCCGTATCGAAAGCCACCGGCTGAAGACCAACACCTGCTCCGCCACCGCTTATCGCGGCTTTGGCGGCCCGCAAGGCATCATCGGCATCGAGCGGGTCATCGACCATCTGGCCCATACCCTATACCTCGACCCGGTCGAGGTCATGCACCGCAACCTCTATGCACCCATGGGAGCCCCGCCACAAACCACGCCCTATGGCATGGAGGTCGAGGATTCCATCACCGACAAGATACTGAATACAGTCATCAAATCCTCAGACTACCACGCCCGCAAGGCGCAGATCGAGGCCTTCAATACCTCCTCGCCCATCCTGAAGAAGGGCATCGGCGTCACCCCTGTAAAGTTCGGCATATCTTTCACCCTGACCTTCCTCAATCAGGCCGGCGCACTCGTCCATGTCTATCAGGACGGCTCCGTCATCGTGAACCATGGCGGGACAGAGATGGGTCAAGGGCTGAACCAGAAGGTCGCCCAGGTCACAGCGGCGGTCTTCGGCCTGACCGCAGCGCAGGTCAAGATCACTGCCGCAGACACCGCCAAAGTGCCCAACACCTCGGCCACCGCCGCGAGTTCCGGCAGCGATCTCAACGGCAAGGCCGCCGAAAACGCCGCTCTGACGATCCGCGACCGCATCGCCGCCTTCATCGCCGAAAAGCATCAGGTCCAGCCGGAAACCGTCCGCTTCAAGGACGGCATGATCCGGGTCGGGGGTGAGAGTTACGACTTCGCCCGCGTGGTGAACTGGGTCTATCAGGCGCGGATTTCCCTTTCCTCAACAGGGTTTTATGCCACCCCGAAGATCAACTGGGACCGTATCCGGGGCCAGGGCCGCCCCTTCCTTTACTTCGCTTACGGCGCCGCAGTAACCGAGGTGGTGATCGACACCTTGACCGGCGAAAACCGCATCCTGCGCGCCGATATCCTGCACGATTGCGGCAACTCGCTGAACCCCGCGCTCGACATTGGTCAGGTCGAGGGCGCCTATGTGCAGGGTGCGGGTTGGCTGACGACTGAGGAACTGGTCTGGGACGCCAAGGGCACCTTAACCACCCACGCCCCCTCGACTTACAAGATCCCCGCTGTCTCGGACCGCCCGACGGTCTTCAACGTTGCGCTCTGGACCGATCCCAACAGGGAAGACACGGTCGGCAAATCCAAGGCGGTGGGAGAGCCGCCCTTCAACTTGGGCATGTCGGCCTTCTTCGCCCTGTCGCATGCCGTGGCCTCTTGCGGAGAAGCGTACCCCGCCTTGAACGCCCCCGCGACGGCCGAACGGGTGCTGATGGCCGTGACCCGGGTCCGGCATGTTTGACCTGACCACTCTGACGCAAGCCGTTCGCGCCCATGGACGCGTGGCGCGCGTGGTGATCGCTGGCCATGACGGCTCCGCCCCACGAGAGACGGGGGCGGCGATGCTGGTCTGGGCCATGGGCCAGGCCGGCACGATCGGTGGCGGCGCGCTGGAGCATCAGGCGACATTGGCCGCCCGTGCACAGACGGAAAGGGCGACGGTGGCGCGCATCCCGCTTGGCCCCGCCCTGGGCCAGTGCTGCGGCGGTGCAGTGACGCTGGTGACAGAGGTTTTCACCGAGGCGACCTTGCCCGAAGGCCCCGTCGTGGCCCGCAGTCTGGACGGATCGCCCCTGCCGCTGGCGGTGAAGCGCCTGCTGGCAAGCGCCAGAAATCAGGGTACAATCCCGCAGTTGGAGCTTATCCAGGGCTGGCTGATCGAGCCTGTCTCCAGCCCCACGCGCCACCTCTGGCTCTGGGGTGCGGGCCATGTTGGCCGGGCAATAGCATCGGTCATGGCCCCCCTGCCGGATGTGCAGATTACATGGGTCGACATCGCCCCCGACCGTTTCCCCGACAGGGTGCCGGACAGCGTCACCATGCTTCCTGCCGCCGCCCCCGAAGCCGCCGTGACCCTTTCCCCTTCGGATGCGGAGCATCTGATCCTTACATTTTCCCACCAACTCGACCTCGAACTCTGCCACAGACTGCTGATCCATGGCTTTTCCCGATGTGGCCTGATCGGAAGCGCTACGAAATGGGCGCGGTTCCGCAGCCGTCTGTCGGCCCTTGGCCATAATGCGGCGGAGATTGGCCGGATCACCTGCCCGATTGGCGATCCGACGCTTGGCAAGCATCCGCAAGCCATTGCCCTTGGCGTGGCCACCGGCTTTCTGCGCCAATCCCAACCCGTTCTGCGGCGTCACATCCTGTGACGGCAAAGTAGGGTGGGGTTTAACCCCACCCTACGGGGCACCGGGATCTGACGCAGCAATATCAACCGCTTACCGGAATTCCGGCCTTGACGGGCCCGCGCCACCACCCCTAACTTCCCCGAAAAGGAGCCCGCCATGTTCGACCTGATCCTGCGCCAAGCCAACTTGCCCGACGGTCGTAAAGGCCTCGACATCGCCATTTCCGGCAGCAAGATCAGTGAGATCGCGCCCAGGATCGAGGCCCGTGCCCGCGAAGAGATTGACGCCACTGACCGTCTGGTTACCCCGCCCTTCATCGACCCGCACTTTCACATGGACGCCACACTTTCGCTTGGCCTGCCAAGGATGAACCGCTCGGGCACCTTGCTGGAGGGCATTGCCTTGTGGGGCGAACTGCGGCCGACACTAACTGTTGATGCCTTGGTGTCCCGCGCGTTGAAATACTGCGATCTTGCGGTGACACAGGGGCTGCTGGCCGTGCGCACCCATGTCGACACCTCTGACCCGCGTCTGGTGACGGTGGAGGCGATGCTGGAGGTCAAGCGGCTGGTGGCCCCCTACCTTGACCTGCAACTGGTCGCCTTCCCGCAGGATGGCTATTACCGTGCCAAGGATGGTGTGTCGTCCCTCAACCGGGCACTGGATATGGGGGTCGACATCGTTGGCGGCATCCCGCATTTCGAGCGGACGATGGACGAAGGACGGGCTTCGGTCGAGGCTTTGTGCCGCATTGCGGCGGATCGCGGGCTGCCGGTGGACATGCATTGCGATGAGACGGATGACCCCCTGTCGCGGCATGTGGAGACTTTGGCCGCCGAGACGGTACGGTTTGGGTTGCAGGGCCGCGTGGCGGGGTCGCATCTGACCTCGATGCACTCGATGGACAATTATTACGTCTCGAAGCTGATCCCCTTGATGGCGGAAGCACAGATGAGTGTGATCCCTAACCCATTGATAAACATCATGCTTCAGGGGCGGCATGATGCTTACCCCAAGCGGCGGGGGATGACGCGGGTGCGCGAATTGATGGCGGCGGGGCTGAATGTCTCTTTCGGGCATGATTGCGTGATGGACCCTTGGTATTCCATGGGATCAGGCGACATGCTGGAGGTCGGGCATATGGCGATCCATGTGGCGCAGATGGCGTCACTGGACGAGAAAGCCGCGATCTTTCAAGCGCTTACGGTGAATTCGGCCAAGACGATGGGGCTGGAGGGCTATGGGCTGGAGGTGGGCTGCAACGCCGATCTGGTCCTTCTGCAGGCCCGTGACCCGGCCGAGGCCTTGCGGTTGAAGGCGGTCAAGCTGGCGGTGATCCGGCGCGGCCGCGTCATCGCCCGCACTCCGGCGCGGGTGGGGCAGTTGTTTCTGGACGGAAGACCGGAAGCGGTGGATGCCTCGCAGGGCTTCGCGCCGGACTACTAAGGGCTTGCGGGCGCTGGATTAATCCTTGGGTTTGGGGCGAAAGTGGTGGTCTTGCTTGCTTCTTCTTTCTGTCTTCCTTCCGTCTCTACGCGCTGGGCGGGAAGGTGGCGTTAACCATGATTTGGCGACTCAAAAGTGGCGCGGCCACGGCTTGCGCGAAGAACGGCGGGCAAGGGGTTGATTGGGAACACAAAAGAGGTGTGACGGGTGGGCGAACTTCCGGCACAGGGCCGTGACGGGGGAGCCCAAGAATTTTCGGCGAAAATTCTTGGGTGCGGGGTCAGCCCCAGGCGCCCTCGTGGACGGCGGCGGCTTCGGCTTCCAGCATGGGGCCGATGACCTCCACCTGGCGTTGGCCGGCTTCGAAGACCACGTGACAGGGCAGGTCGAGGGTGGGGTTTTCGGGGTGGTCGCCGGTGATTTTCTTGAGGTCTTTCTCGGTCAGCCCGAAAACCACGCGCTTCAGGCCGGTCCAGTAGATGGCGCCGGCGCACATGGCACAGGGTTCGGCGGAGGTGTAGATGGTGCACTCGGCCAGCAGGGCTTTCGGCAGAGTGGTGGAGGCGCGGGTCATCAGGACGCGCTCGGCGTGGCCGGTCATGTCGTGGTCGGGCATATAGGCGTTGTGCTGGGTCATCAGGACTTCGCCATCCGGACCGACGAGGATGCAGGCGAAGGGGTGGTTGCCAGCTTCGCGCGCTTTGCGGCTTTCCGCGATGGCACGGCGGAGGAGGGCTTCGTGGTCTAGGGGCATGACAGGCTCCAGGGCTGGGTTTGAGCCAGAGTTGCCGGGAATGGGGCGACTGGCAAGGCTGCACCGCTTGGCGTTTTGCCTGAAGGGCGGGCAGATGCCTTGATCTTGGGCAAACCGGGCCTGTGGCCCAAGGGAATCCCTTGTTTCGGGCCAAGGTTCCGGTCTAGCCTTTGTCTTGGAAAACGGCCGCAGCAGATGGCCGGAACCGGGAAACTGGGGGTCGATTTTGGGGATTTCGCGGCTTTGCGGCGCGCAAACCGGGGGCATGTCATGCTTCGCCGGGGGTTTGTGTCAGTTTTTTGAAGCTGCTTCAAACTCTGGCGACATATACAAGGCAGGGGCGCAAGGTCATCACTTCTGCTGGCCGCAAAGATGAACGGAGCGCCGATGTCCGCCACTTCTGAAACCGCTCGCCTGCAGCTGACGGGGATCACCAAGCGCTTTCCGGGCGTGCTGGCGAATGACCATGTTGGGTTCTCGGTCCGGCCGGGGGAAATCCATGCGCTGCTGGGGGAAAATGGCGCGGGCAAGTCGACGCTGGTGAAGATGATCTATGGGATCATGCAGCCGGATGAGGGCGAAATCCGCTGGAACGGGCAGCGGATCACGGTGGCCAATCCGAAGGCGGCCCGGAAGCTTGGGATTGGGATGGTGTTTCAGCATTT
Source organism: Paracoccaceae bacterium (assembly GCA_947371955.1). GTDB lineage: Bacteria > Pseudomonadota > Alphaproteobacteria > Rhodobacterales > Rhodobacteraceae > Stagnihabitans. Next base: position 9,636 of record CANBRQ010000004.1, read on the forward strand.
CTCGCTCTTTGAGGCGATGACGGTGCTGGAGAATATCGCGCTTGGGATGGATGCGAAGATTCCGCAGCGGGAGTTGGAGGGGCGCATTACGGCGGTGATGAGCCAGTATGGGCTGAAGCTGGAGCCGCAGCGGATTGTGTCCACGCTTTCGGTGGGGGAGCGGCAGCGGATCGAGATTGTGCGGGCGTTGTTGTTGAACCCCAGCTTGTTGATCATGGACGAGCCGACGAGCGTCTTGACGCCGCAGGAGGTGGAGCAGTTGTTCGTTGTCTTGCGCAAGCTGGCGGCGGAGGGGTGTTCGATCCTGTATATCTCTCATAAACTGCATGAGATCAAAGCGCTGTGCGATACGGCGACGATTTTGCGCGGCGGCAAGCTGGTGGATACCTGTGATCCGAAGGTGGAAACCAGCCGGTCGATGGCCGAGAAGATGATCGGCGGGAGTTTGAAGGATATCCAGCGCGGCGCCTCGCGCGGGTTCGGGGCGGAGAAGTTGAAGGTTCAGAGCCTGAGCCTTGCGGCGGACGGGCCGTTTGGGACGGCTTTGAAGGATATTTCCTTCACCGTGCGGGCGGGGGAGATTTTCGGGATCGCAGGTGTGGCGGGCAATGGGCAGAATGCGCTCTTGCTGGCCTTGTCGGGCGAGGAGCCCAATCTGGACCATGCTTCCGTGACGGTGGATGGCGTTCAGGTCGGGCAGATGCATGCGCGGGCGCGGCGGGGGCAAGGTGTCGCCTCGGTCCCCGAGGAGCGGAACGGGCATGCGGCGGTGCCGATCTTTTCCTTGGCCGATAATGCGATTTTGACGGCGCGGGACCGGTTGGGGATGGTGCGGGCGGGGTTGATTGATCCGAAGGCGGCGCGGACCTATGCCGGCGAGGTGATCGAGGCTTTTGCGGTGAAGGCCACCGGGCCGGGAGCTATGGCCGAAAGCCTGTCGGGCGGGAATTTGCAGAAGTACATCATGGGGCGGGAGATCTTGCAGAAGCCTTCCGTGCTGGTGGTGAGCCAGCCGACATGGGGTGTGGATGCGGGGGCGGCGGCGGCGATCCATCAGGCGCTGGTCGATCTGGCGGCGACCGGGTCGGCGATTGTGGTGATTTCGCAGGATCTGGATGAACTCTTGTCGCTGTGTGACACGCTGGCGGTGATCAATGGCGGGCGGTTGTCCAAGCCGATGAAGGTCTCAGAGGCGAAGATTGACGAGATTGGCCTGTTGATGGGCGGCATTCACGGAGAGGAGCCGGCCCATGCGCATTAAGCTGGAAAAGCGGCGCGAGCCGAGCATGGCGATGCTGGTGATCACGCCGGTGGCCTCGGTGCTGTTGACGATGCTGATCGGGATCGTGGTGTTTGATCTGATCGGGATCAAGGGGTTCAAGGCGGTGGTGGATATCTTCCTGTCGCCGCTGCTCGCCAGCTACAAGTGGCAGGATGTGGCGCTGAAGGCGGCTCCGCTGATCATCATCGCCTTGGGGCTGTCGATGGGGAACCGGGCGCAGGTCTGGAACATCGGGGCCGAGGGGCAGTATGTTATTGGCGCCTTGTGTTCGGCGGGCGTGGGGATTGCGTTTGGGGCCGCGGGCGGGTTTTTCGTCATTCTGTTGATGGTGCTGGCGGGGATGATCGGCGGCGGGGCCTGGGCGGCGATACCGGCGGTGTTGCGCACGCGGTATAATGTGAATGAGATCCTGTCGAGCCTGATGCTGACCTATGTGGCCTTGCAGGTGCTGGGCTATCTGGTGGGCGGGCCTTGGAAAGACCCGAACGGGCGGAATTTTCCGGCGACGGCACCTTTGATTGACGCGCAGACGCTGCCGGTCTGGCCGGGGTCTACCGTGCATCTGGGGGTGCTGGTGGCTTTGGTACTGCCGTTCGTGTTCTGGGTGATCATGGCGCGGAGCGAGTTTGGCTATCAGGTGCGGGTTGTGGGCTCCTCGCCCACGGCGGCGCGGCATGGCGGGTTTGACAGCCGGCGGACGATCTGGGCCACGCTGATCATTGGTGGGGCGATGGCGGGGCTGGCGGGGTCGCTGGAGTTCACGGGCGTCTTGCACAAGATCGACCTTGGGTTTCCGAGCGGTTATGGGTTCACGGCGATCATCGTGGCGTTTCTGGGCAGGCTCAATCCGATTGGATGTCTGATTGCCGGGATCGTGCTGGCGGTGACTTATGTCGGCGGGCAGATGGCGCAGACTTCGGTTCATATCCCGAACTCAACGGCGGGCATCTTTCAGGCGATGATGCTGTTCTTCATTCTGGCGAGCGACATTTTGGTGCGCTACCGCGTCAGGATCATCCCTTCGGCTAAGGCGGTGGCGTGAATGAGCCTTGATTTCATCATTGCGGCGATCATCACGGTGGTGGGGCTGACCACGCCGATCCTGCTGGCAGGGCTTGGGGAACTGGTGGTTGAGAAGTCGGGCGTGCTGAACCTTGGGGTCGAGGGGATGATGCTGGTGGGGGCCATTTCCGGCTTTGGGGTGACAGTGTTCACCTTCAACCCGTGGCTTGGGGTTCTGGGGGCGGCGGCGGGCGGGGCGGCGGCGTCGATGCTCTTTGCCGTGCTGGTGTTGCAGCTCAATTCCAATCAGGTGGCGACCGGACTGGCCTTGACGATCTTTGGCACGGGGTTGTCCTCGTTGCTGGGGCTGTCGTTCACCGGGCGGATTATTGTGCCGTTTCTGTCGGTGTTTCCGGACTGGCTGGCGAAAGACCCGGTGTGGCGGCTGTTCTTCGGGCATTCGCCGATTGTGTACTTTGCCATTCTGATGATCCCGCTGACGTCATGGTTCCTGAAGTCGACCCGCGCGGGGCTGATCTTGCGCGCAGTGGGCGAGAATGACCTGTCGGCGCATTCGATCGGCTATTCGGTGGTAGGCGTGCGCTATGCGGCGATTGCCTTTGGCGGGGCGATGGCGGGGATTGGCGGCTGCTACTTCAGCATGGTCATCACGCCGATGTGGGCCGAGAAGATGACGGCGGGGCGCGGCTGGATTGCGCTGGCGCTGGTGGTCTTTGCCGGCTGGCGCACCGGGCGGCTTCTGGCGGGTGCCTATTTTTTCGGCATTCTGATGGCGCTGGAGCTTTATGCGAAAGCCTCCGGCTTCTCGTTCTTGCCGAGCCAATTCTGGGCCGCTATGCCCTACGCCATGACGGTGGTTGCCCTTTCTTTCATCTCTTCGCGCGGCACGGCGGGGGCAAATGCGCCTGCCTGCCTCGGCAAGCCGTTCTTGCCGTCGTCCTGAGATGGAGCGCAAACCCTTCCTTCCCTCAACCCAAACAAGAAACCAACAGGAGAGTCTGATGACGAAGATTTCCCGCCGCACGCTGTTCAAGGGGGCCGGTGCTGCCTCTTTGGCTGCCCTGGCCTCGCCCGCGCTGGCTGAAGACAAAGTCAAAGTCGGCTTCATCTTCCTTGGCCCGATCGGCGACTATGGCTGGACCTGGGCGCACAACAAGGGCCGCATGCAGATCGACACCGAACTGGGTGACAAGGTTGAGACGATCTATGTCGAGAACGTCGCAGAAGACGCGAGCGCCATCCCGGTGATCCGCGATCTGGCCCAGCAGGGCTGCAAGCTGATCTTCACGACCTCCTATGGCTACATGGACCAAACGGTTCAGGTCGCGGGCGAGTTCCCGGATGTGAAGTTCGAGCATTGCACCGGCTTCAAGCGCGCCGACAACGTGGCGACCTACAACTCGAAGTTCCACGAAGGCCGTGCGGTTCTGGGCACTATTGCGGGCAAGCTGTCGAAGTCGGGCGTACTGGGCTATCTGGGGTCCTACAAGGTGCCGGAAGTCGTCTTGGGCGTGAACTCTTTCGCGCTGGCGGCGCAGAAGCAGAACCCGGCTGCGACGGTGAAGCTGGTGATGATCGACAGCTGGTTCGATCCGCCGAAAGAAGCGGCTGCGACCGAGACGCTGATCAACCTCGGCTGTGACATCGTCACGACCCACACCGACTCGCCCGGGCCCTTGCAGATTCTGGAGCAGAAGGGTCTGCATGGCTTCGGTCAGGGCGCCGACATGTCGACCTTCGCCCCGAACGCGCACCTGACCGCCATCGAGGACATCTGGGGACCCTATTACGTCGAGCGCACCAAGGCGCTGCTGGACGGGTCCTGGAAGTCGATCGATACTTGGGACGGGTTCAAGGAGGGCACGGTGGTGATCTCGGCCTATTCCAAGGACGTGACGCCGGAAGCGGCCGCCGAGGCCGACAAGGTGCAGGCGGGCTACAAGGCCGGGACCTACAACATCTTCACCGGCCCGATCTATGATCAGACCGGGGCGTTGAAGGTCAAGGAAGGCGACGTGATCGCCGATGCCGATCTGGCCGTGATGGACTGGTTCGTGAAGGGCGTCGAAAGCGCTTCGTAATCTGGCTTGGTGTTTGGGAAAGGCCCGCTTCGGCGGGCCTTTTTCGTTTCTGGCGCATGGGCCGACGGCCCATCCTACCTATCACCAATGGTGTGCCTTTGGCGGGCCCCGGGGAGGTTTCACACCTCCCCGGACCCCACCGTGGAGTATTTGGCAAAGAGCAAGGGGTCAGACGCCGTCGCCAAGGGCGGTGGCGAGTTTGCCGAGTTCCTGCTCCCAGCCCATGCGCTGACGGTCGCTCCACACGGCGTCGTGCAGGGGGTCGAAGGTGAGGCGGAGGAGCGTGGCATCAGGTTGGGGTTCGAAGTCTGCGGCCATGTTGGTGTAATAGGGCGCGTGGCCGGGGACGAAGTCGACGAGGTTGCGCCAGGTCAGGCGGGCGGGCGATGTCGCGGAGGTGGGCCTGATGACGGTGTCGTAGATGGCCTGGCATGGGGTGGCGGTGGGCATGGCGTTCTTTTGCATGAAGGCCACCATCTCGGGCGCTTCGGCGATCATCGTGTAGCGCAGCGCGCCACCGGGGGTCAGGGACATTTCCTGCACGGTGACGCGGAAGCCGGGCGGGCCCCACCAGGCCTCCAGCCCCTCGGGCGTGGTCCAGAGCGTCCAGAGGTCGGCGAGGGAGGCGCGGTAGAGGCGTTCGATCACGATGGGGTCAGGCATTTGGCGGGCCTTTCAGCTGGCGTTCGGTCAGGGCTGCGGCGAGACGGTCGAGCCTTGCGGACCAGAGGGGATGGAAGCCTTGCAGCCAGGCTTCGAGTATCTGGAAGGGTTCGGGGTTGAGGGAATAGAGGCGGCGCTGGCCCTCGGCCCTTACGGTGACAACCCCGGCCCGATGCAGGATGGCGAGGTGGCGTGAGACGCCGGATTGGGCGATGCCTATGGACTGGGTGATGGCCGTGACCGAGGCCTCACCGCCTTGCAGGGCGGTGAGGATGTCGAGCCTTGTGGGGTCTGCCAGCAGGGGGAGGAGGGATTTGTGAGATTCCATGTATATACATTGATACGTATATGTTTGGGAGTCAATCGCCTTGTGCCTTGGGTCGGATCGTGGAAAGTTCCGGGAAAACGGAGGCTTCGATGGATGCGGATTTCCTGATCATTGGTGGTGGCATTGCGGGTGTCTCCGCATCGGCCCGGTTGGCGCCCTTTGGCCGCGTGGTGCTGGTGGAGGCTGAGACCGCGCTGGCGCATCACGCCTCTGGCCGGTCGGCGGCTTTGTACGAGCCGCGGTATGGGTTGCCGCCGGTGGTGGGGTTGTCTATGGCCTCGGGTGAATACTTTCGCGCGCAGCCGGGGGTGCTGAGCCCAAGGGGGCTTTTGGTGCTGGGCCGCGCGGATCAGGCCGAAGAATTTGCGGCGGAGGCCAAGGATTTGGGGGTTGAGGGCATCTCGGTCGACGAGGCGCGGGCCATGGTGCCGATCCTGAACCCGCAGACGGTGGCCTATGCGGCCTGGGCGGAGCATGCCTGGGATATCGACACCGATCTGTTGTTGCAGGGCTTTGCGCGGGTGGCGAAGGCCAATGGGGCAGAGTATCGGCTGGGAGCCAAGGTTACTTCGATTGCCAGGATTGATGGCGGCTGGCGGGTGACGGCGGGCGGGGTCGAAATCACGGGCCGGTTGCTGATCAATGCGGCGGGGGCCTGGGTGGATGAGGTGGCCAAGCTGGCGGGGGTGACGCCTATTGGCTTTCAGCCGAACCGGCGATCGATGGCCCGCATTCCCGCACCGGGCGGGCATGATGTCAGCAAGTGGCCGATGATCTTTGGCTGTGGCGAGACATGGTACGCCAAGCCGGATGCCGGGGCGCTGATCGTGTCGCCAGCGGAGGAGCATCCGATGGAGCCGCATGACGCCTGGGCCGATGACATGGTGCTGGCCGAGGGGCTGGCAAGGTATGAGGAGATGGTGACCGAGCCGGTGACTAGGCTGATCACCTCCTGGGCGGGCCTGCGGACGTTTTCGCCGGACCGGTCCTTGGTGATCGGGCGCGATCCGGACGAGGCGAGCTTTGTCTGGGTGGCGGGACAGGGCGGGTATGGGTTCCAAAGCTCTCCGGCGGCCAGTCAGTTGGTGGCGGATCTGGTGTTGGGACGGACGCCGGAGATTGATGAAGGGTTGGTGGCGCAGCTTTCCCCGGCCCGGTTCCGGTAGCGGGCGACGGGTCAGGGACCGCCTTGAAACCGTTTGATGGAGGCTCCTGCGGAGCCTCCATCGGTTTCTTGCCGAGAGCCGCAAGGCGACGGCAAAAGGGGTAGGGCAGCAGAGCCAAGGTTGGAAATCTGCCCGCGCCTGACTGGGTGGGCGCGGGAAACGCGCCTGCCCGGGGCAGGCAGGCGCGGGCAGATTTGTCGCCGGACAAATCTGCCAAGAGCGACCGATGGTTCGGACGTGGCAATCTGATCTAGTTTGCCGGTTTCAGGATCAGGTCGGCGAGACGTTGCGAGGCGGGGGTGAGGGAGACGCGCTCTCGGGTGATGAGGCCGAAGGGTTCCACCTCGATCTGAAGGTCGACCGGCAGGAGGTCGAAGGCCGCGCCGTCGCCGGTGGCGAATTGCTCGGCACTGGCGCGGGAGACGGCGGCGATGGCGTCGGACTTTTGCAGGACGGCGATGGTCAGAAGGAACGACGCGGTCAGCAGGCGCTGGGTGGGTCGGGACAGGCCCAAGGCCTGCAGGCGGGCAATGACGGTGCGGGTCAGAAGGGAATCGGGGCCGGGCATGACCCAGTCGAAGGCGAGGGTTTCCTCGGCGTGCAGGGGGGCGGGACGGCTGAGAAGGGGGTGGCCGCGGCGGGCGATCAGGACGACAGGCTCGGTCGCGATGGGCAGGAAGGTGAGCGGCTCGGCGCGGGGGCCTTCCGGCAGGCGGCCCACGGCGAAGTCGAGGCGACCGGCGAGGAGGTGTTCGCACAGGATGTCAGAGGGGGAGACGTCAACCTCGACCGAGACATTGGGGTGCAGGAGGCGTTCGGATTGCAAGGCGGGCAGGACACGGTCAAGGGCGGGGCCGGAGACGGCGCCGATGCGGACATCGCCTACGCCGCCCCCGGCGATTTCGGCGAGGTCGCGGGCAGCGTCATCGAGTTCGAGGCGAATGCGTTGGGAGCGCAGGGCAAGCGCGCGGCCGAGGGCGGTCAGGACGATGCCGCGACCGGTGCGTTCGTGGACGGGGGCCCCGATGATGCGCTCAATCTCGGCAATCAGGCGGGAGGCGGCGGGCTGGGTCACGCCGATGGCGGCGGCGGCTTGAGTCAGGTGTTCGGCCTCGGCCAGGGCCGCCAAAAGGCGCAGGTGGCTGAGTTTCAGGCCTCTGCGCAGGAGCGTGTCAGAGCGATGAGGTTGCAGCATACCGATCACGTCATGTTTCCATGCTTAATCATCATTTGACTGATATACGGCGGCGTTGCAAGTCTGCGTGGATAAAGGCCGCGCAGACAAAGTCGAGGACAACTTGTCGCAGGCCAGCTAAGATTCAGAAAGCTCAGGGAGGAATGCGATGCTTCTGTCGCAGGTGAAGGGTCCGGACGGGACCTTGGTGGTGGCGCGTGAGGGCGATCTGGCGCGGGTCGTGACGGGGGTATCCTCGGTCTATGATCTGGCGCTGGCTGCGATTGCGGCCGGGCATGGGCTGGCTGCGGAAGTGGCGGCACGCGGTTTGGGCGAGGCGGTGGACTTGGCCCAAGCGGCGGCCGAGGGGCGGCTGGCGCTGCCGGTGACGCATCCTGATCCGGCGCATCTGCATCTGACCGGCACCGGGTTGACGCACTTGGGGTCCGCTGCGGCCCGCGATGCGATGCATGTGAAGCTGGGGGCGGAGACGCTGACCGACAGCATGAAGATGTTCCGCATGGGGCTGGAGGCCGGGCGGCCTGCGGCGGGCGAGGTCGGGGCGCAGCCGGAGTGGTTCTACAAGGGCAACGGGTTTGCCGCTGTGGCGCCGGGGGCGGCCCTGTTGGCACCCGGGTTTGCCGAGGATGGCGGCGAGGAACCCGAGATTGCCGGGGTCTATATCGTGGGCCCCGATGGCACGGTGCACCGGATCGGCTGGGCCTTGGGCAATGAATTCTCGGACCATGTGACCGAGCGGGTGAATTACCTGTGGCTGGCACATTCCAAGTTGCGGGTCGCATCTTACGGGCCGGAGATTCTGGTGGGCGATCTGCCTGCGGATATTCGCGGCACCTCGCGCATCCGCCGCGAAGGTGCTGTGATCTGGGAGAAGCCTTTCCTGTCGGGAGAGGCGAACATGTCCCACACCATCGCCAATCTGGAGCATCACCACTTCAAGTATGACATCTTCTGCCAGCCCGGCGATCTGCATGTGCATTTCTTCGGCACGGCCACGCTGTCCTTTGCCGACGGCATCAAGACCCAAGCGGGCGATGTCTTTGAAATTGAAGCGCCAGACTTTGGACTGCCGCTGACCAACCCCCTCGCCTTCGCCCCGGCCACCGCTGGCGCGCAAACCGTGAAAGCCCTGTAAGATGACATTCACCCCCGCCCCTTGGCCCCGCAAACTGCGCTCGCAGGAATGGTTCGGCGGCACCTCGAAGGACAATATCTACTACCGCGCCTGGATGAAGAATCAGGGCCACCCGGCGGATATGTTCGATGGCCGCCCGGTGATCGGCATCCTGAACACATGGTCCGAGATGACGCCCTGCAACGCGCATCTGAATGATCTGGCCCAGCGCGTGAAGCACGGGATCTTCGAGGCGGGCGGCTTTCCGGTCGAAGTGCCGGTGTTCTCCACGTCCGAGTCGGCGTTGCGCCCGACCGCGATGATGTTCCGCAACCTCGCCGCGATGGCGGTGGAAGAGCAGATGCGCGGGCTGCCGATGGATGGCTGCGTGCTGATGGTGGGCTGCGACAAGACCACGCCGAGCCTTCTGATGGCGGCGGCGTCGACCGACCTGCCGTCGATCATCGTGACCGGCGGGCCGATGCTGAACGGCTATTACAAGAATGAACGGGTGGGCTCTGGCACGCATCTGTGGAAATTCTCGGAGGCCGTGAAGGCCGGGACCATGACGATCGAGGAGTTCCAGGAGGCGGAACAGTCGATGAGCCGCTCTCCGGGGTCGTGCAACACGATGGGGACGGCCTCGACGATGGCTTCCATGGCCGAGGCTTTGGGCATGGCCTTGTCGGGCAATGCGGCTATTCCGGCGGTGGATTCGCGGCGCCGGGTGATGGCGCAGCTAACCGGGCGGCGGATTGTGCAGATGGTCAAGGATGACCTGAAGCCGTCGGATATCATGAAGAAAGAGGCGTTCGAGAACGCCATCCGCACCAATGCGGCGATTGGCGGGTCGACCAATGCCGTCATCCACCTGTTGGCGATTGCTGGCCGGGTTGGTGTGGATCTGACGCTGGAGGACTGGGACCGCTGCGGGCGCGATGTGCCGACGATCGTGAACCTGATGCCCTCGGGCAAGTACCTGATGGAAGAGTTCTTCTACGCCGGTGGCCTGCCCGTGGTGATCAAGCGGCTGGGTGAAGCGGGCGTTCTGCACAAGGATGCGCTGACCGTGTCGGGTCAGACGGCTTGGGATCAGGTCAAGGACGTGGTCAACCACAATGACGACGTGATCCTGCCGGTCGAAAGGGCTTTGACCCAGTCAGGCGGCATCGTGGTGGTGAAGGGCAATCTGGCCCCGAAGGGCGCGGTTCTGAAGCCCTCGGCCTCGACCCCTGCCCTCTTGACCCACCGGGGCCGCGCTGTGGTTTTCGAAGACATCGACGACTACAAGGCCAAGATCAATGACGAGGCTTTGGACATTGACGAGACCTGCGTGATGGTCCTGAAGAACTGCGGTCCGAAGGGCTATCCGGGCATGGCCGAGGTGGGCAACATGGGCCTGCCGCCCAAGGTGCTGCGCAAGGGCATCACCGATATGGTGCGGATTTCCGATGCGCGGATGTCGGGCACGGCTTATGGCACCGTGGTGCTGCACACCTCGCCGGAGGCTGCTGCCGGTGGCCCGCTGGCCGTGGTGCAGAACGGCGATTTCATCACGCTTGACGTGCCGAACCGTCGGTTGCATCTGGAGATTTCCGATGCCGAGCTTGCGGGGCGGCTCGCCAAATGGGAAAATCGCATCCAGCCGCCGGAATCGGGCTATGCGCTGTTGCACCACAACCACGTGCAGGGCGCGGACACCGGAGCGGATCTGGATTTCCTGAACGGCTTCCGTGGCGCCAAGGTCGGAAAGAACTCGCACTGATGAAAATAGCACTCGTCGGAATTGGCAAGATCGCGCTGGCCCAGCACGTTCCGGCGATTGCCGCCTCAGCGGATTGGGACCTCGCCGCTACCGTCAGCCGCAAGGGGACGGTGGAGGGCATCGAGGCCTTCACCGACTTCGCCACCTTCCTTGCCGCCCGTCCTGATGTGACGGTGGTATCGCTCTGCATGCCCCCCGTCCCGCGCTATGCCTATGCCGAGGCGGCGCTGCTGGCGGGACGCCATGTCATGCTGGAAAAGCCGCCGGGGGCGACTTTGGCCGAAGTCCACGCCCTGACGGCGCTGGCCGCCGAAAAGGGTCTGACGCTTTACACCACCTGGCACAGCCGGATGGCCTATGCCGTGGCGCCCGCCAAGGCGTGGCTTGCGGAGAAAACCGTCACCAAATGCCACATCACCTGGCGCGAGGATGTGCGCCGCTGGCATCCGGGGCAGAACTGGGTCTTTGAACCCGGTGGCATGGGCGTCTTCGACCCCGGCATCAACGCCCTGTCGGTGATGACCGAGATCCTGCCCAAACCGGTGCATCTCACCGCCGCCACCCTGACCTTCCCGGAAAACTGCCAGACGCCCATCGCCGCCGCCCTGACCTTCACCGGCGGAGTGACGGCAGATTTCGATTGGCGTCAGGAGGGCCCGCAAACCTGGGACATCGAGATCGAGACGGCGCAAGGCCCCCTCGCCCTGCGCATGGGCGGCAACCGGCTGGAGATTGGTGGCCGCGAAGTGGCGGGCGAAAACTCGATCATGGGGGAATACCCGGCCCTCTATGCCCGCATGGCCGAACTTGTGGCCCAAAAGCAGTCGGACGTCGACCTGCGCCCCATGACCCATGTCGCCGATGCCCTCACCTTGGGTCGGCGCGACACCGTGCCCCCCTTCCATCTCTGACCTTGCCCTTTCATATTGGCCCAAATATCCCACGGGGGTCCGGGGGTGTGAAACCCCCGGCGGCCCGATCAAGGAGACTGACATGCTGACCGGAAAACACCTCATCGCGGGCAACTGGGTCGCGGGGGACACAACCTTCAAATCCTCTCCGGCGTCCGGCGAGGCGCTGACCTTCTCGATAGGCACCCCGGCCCATGTGAATGCCGCTGTCGAGGCCGCCGAGGCCGCCTATCCCAGCTACTCGGCGCTCAGCCGCGAGCAGCGCGCCACCTTCATGGACCGCATCGCAGATGAGATCGAGGCGCGCGGGGTTGAGATCACCGCCATCGGCGCCAGTGAAACCGGCCTGCCGGTCGCCCGGCTGGAAGGCGAGCGCGGCCGCACCACCGGCCAGTTGCGCCTGTTCGCGGCGCATATCCGCGAGGGCAAATACCTCGACCGCCGCCATGACGCGGCCCTGCCCGACCGCAAGCCTGCCGCGCGGCCAGATATCAAGATGGTGCAGCGTCCGATCGGGCCGGTGGCGGTGTTCGGCGCCTCCAACTTCCCGCTGGCCTTCTCGACTGCGGGCGGGGACACCGCCTCGGCGCTGGCCGCCGGGTGCCCGGTGGTGGTGAAGGGCCATTCGGCGCATCCCGGCACGGCGGAAATCGTGGCGCAGGCGATTGAAACCGCGATCCTCGCCTGTGGCCTGCATCCGGGCGTGTTCAGCCTTGTGCAAGGTGGCAAGCGCGATGTGGGCGAAAGCCTTGTGCAGCATCCGCTGATCAAGGCGGTGGGGTTCACCGGGTCGTTGGGCGGGGGACGCGCGCTGTTTGATCTGTGCGCACGTCGGCCCGAACCGATTCCGTTCTTTGGCGAGTTGGGTTCGGTGAACCCGATGTTCCTGCTGCCAGCCGCTTTGGCCGCACGGGGCGAGGCGATTGCGAAGGGCTGGGCCGGGTCGCTGACCATGGGCGCGGGCCAGTTCTGCACCAACCCCGGCATTGCCGTGGTGATCGACGGGCCGGAGGCGGAAGCCTTCATCGCCGCCGCCAAGGAGGCCCTTGCTCCGGTTGCGGCACAGACCATGCTGACCGATGGCATCGCCGCCGCCTACCGCGCTGGCCGCGACCGGGTGCAGGCCCAGACCGGCGTGCGCGAGGTGCTGACCACGGTCTGTGACCAGCGTCATGCGACACCCTATCTGTTCGAGGTGTCGGGCGATGACTGGCTGGGCAACCATGCTTTGTCCGAAGAGGTCTTCGGCCCCCTTGGCCTGATCGTGCGCGTCAAGGATGCCAGTCAGATGCTGGCCGTGGCGCAAAGCCTTGAGGGCCAGTTGACCTGCACCCTGCACCTGGATGATGCCGACACCGCTTTGGGCCAGAGCCTGATGCCGATCCTGGAACGCAAGGCGGGCCGGGTTCTGGCCAATGGCTTCCCGACTGGCGTGGAAGTGGTGGATGCCCAAGTGCATGGCGGGCCCTACCCGGCCTCGACCAACTTTGGGGCGACTTCAGTCGGTACCTTGTCGATCCGGCGCTGGCTGCGTCCGGTGGCCTATCAGAACCTGCCCGACGCCCTGCTGCCCGCCGATCTGAAGGGCTGACCCAAACGAAGGAGAGTCCCATGGCGATGCGGTACCGGCAAATCCACCTCGACTTTCACACCTCTGAACATGTCCCCGGCATCGGCTCTGCCTTTGATGCCGGGGAGTTTGTCGCGACCTTGCAGGCGGCGCATGTCAACTCGGTGACCGTTTTCGCCAAGTGCCATCACGGCTGGTCCTATTACCCCACCAACATCGGCCAGCCGCATCCGCACCTGACCCGGCCCGACCTTCTGGGCGATATGCTGATGGCGTTGAAGGCCGCCGATATCGAAGCGCCAGTCTATCTGACCGTCCAATGGGACGAGTTGACCGCGCGCGAGCATCCCGAATGGCGGGTGCTGGCGGCCACCAACCGCTATCACAACGGCTTGCCCCACGATCCCTCTGCCGCCCAGCAACTCAGCCCGGCGTGGCATACGCTGTGCCTGAACCACGCCGCCTTGCGCGCCCGTATTCTGGCGCAGGCGCAGGAAATCGCCCGCCGCTATGCGCCGCCGGGTCTGTTCTTCGACATCGTGGGCAACCACGGCTGCGTCTGCCCGGCCTGTATCGAGACCATGCTGGCCAAGGATCTCGATCCGGAATCCGAAGCAGATCGCCACACCAATGACGTGGCCGTCAACCGCCGCTTCCGGCATGAGATCGCCACGGCGCTGCGGCCCGAATTCCCCGGTCTGCGGTTCTATTTCAACTTCGGCCATATCTCCAAGATCGACCGCACGGCGTATGAGGATTACACCCATCTGGAACTGGAAAGCCTGCCCACGGGCGGCTGGGGCTATGACCACTTTCCGTCTTCGGCGCGTTATGTGGCGACGCTGGGGCTGGACTATGTCTCGCACACCGGCAAGTTCCACACCTCTTGGGGGGAATTCGGCGGCTTCAAGCATCCGGAAGCGCTGGAGTATGAATGCGCGCAGATGATGGCGTTGGGGTCGAAGTGCCTTGTGGGGGATCAGTTGCACCCCAACGGCGCGATCAATCAGGACACTTACCGGTCGATTGCCCCGGCCTATGCTCGGGTCAAGGCGATGGAGCCCTATCTGGAAGGGGCCAAACAGGTCACCCAGATCGCGATCCTGTCGGCCGAGCATATGAACCCCGGCACCTTCCGCAACCATCCGAGCGACGATGGCGCGGCGCAGATGCTGCTGGAGATGCAGCAGAACTTCGAAATCGTCGACACTTTGGCCGATTTCTCGGCCTACCGTGTGATCCTGCTGCCGGATGAGATTCCGGTAGCGCCGGCACTGGCGGCGCGATTGAAGGCCTATGTGGCGGGCGGTGGCAGCCTGATCGCCTCGTGGCGGTCCGGTCTTGGTGCGGAGGGCTTTGTGCTGGATTTCGGGCTGACCCATCTTGGCGAGGTGGGTTTCAACCCCAGCTACATGCAGGCCGCCCCGGGTCTTGACCCGGCTCTGGTTGCCAGCCCCTTTGTCTGCTATGACCGGGCGCTGCAGGTGACGGCGGACGGGGCCGAGGTTCTGGCGCAGATCGTCCCGCCCTATTTCAACCGCAGCTACCGGCATTTCTCCTCGCACCAGCACACGCCGGATGATCCCAAGGCCGCGCCCTTGGGGGCGGCGGTCACGCTGAAGGGGCGGATGGCCTATGTCGCCTATCCGATCTTCCGGATGTACGGCGCGGTGGGTCAGCCGCTGTACCGCCACGTGATCCGGGGCTTGCTGCGCCGTCTGCTGCCTGATCCGGTGTTGCAGACCACCCTGCCCTCGGCTGGCCGGGCCAGCCTGACCCGGCAGGACGGGCGGCATGTGCTGCATCTGCTCTGCGGCTTTGCACAGGTGCGCGGCAAGGCCCTGCCCGCCAATGGCTCCACCCGGCTGATGGAGATGATCGAGGATATTCCCGCCCTCGGCCCGGTCAGCGCCACGCTGCGGTTGCCCAAGGCACCGGTACGGGTGTTTGATGCGATGTCGGCAGAGCCGGTGGCGTGGGTCGACAATGGCAACGGCAGCTATACCGTCCGCCTGCCCGGCCTGCACATCCACCGCGCCGTGGTGTTCGAGAGCACCTGAGCCCCACACACCGGCCCAAGGAACAAGGTAGGATGGGCGATCCGCCCATCCTTGGGCTCATGCCACTTCCGGCAGGGGCAGGCTGGCCTTCATATGCACCGTCTCCATCACGAAGCTGGACCGCACCGCGCGCAGCGGCACGGCTTGCGTAAAGCGGCGGTAGAAGGCGTCGTAGGCTTGGGTATCGGGAACCGTTACCCGCAGGATATAGTCGTAGTCCCCGCCCAGCCGCAGCACCTCCATCACCTCGGGCGAGGCGCGCACGCCATCCAGAAAGGCCTCGCGCCAGGCGGCAGAGTGGTCCATCGCCGTCACCTCCACCAGTACGGTCAGGCTCAGCCCCAGCTTCTGCGCATCGACGCGGGCCACGCGGCCGATGATCACCCCGGTCCGTTCCAGCTTCTGCACCCGCTTCCAGCAGGGCGAGGCTGACAGCCCGACCCGGCTTGCCAGTTCCACGATGGGCAGCGTGGCATCGCGCTGCAACTCCGTCAGGATACGCCGGTCAATCTGGTCCATGTGCCGATATGCCCCTTCAGGCTGAGATGAAATCGCGCACGAAGGCCGTAGCGGGCCTTGCGCGGATGTCTTGCGGGCGGCCGATCTGCTCGATCCGGCCCATCGACATGACGACGACAAGGTCGGCCAGTTCCATCGCCTCGTCCTGATCATGCGTCACGAAAACCGTGGTCAGGCCCGTGGTGTCGTGAATGTCGCGCAGGCCCTGCCGCAACTCCTTGCGCACCTTGGCGTCGAGCGCGCCGAAGGGTTCATCCAGCAGCAGCATCCTTGGTTCAATCGCCAGAGCCCGGGCGAGAGCGACACGCTGGCGCTGGCCGCCTGACAGTTGCGTGGGATACCGCGCGCCGATCTGCGGCAGTTGGATCAGGTCCAGAAGCTTGTTCACGCGGCGCGAGATTTCGGCTTCCGGCGGGCGGGTGGCGCGGGGCCTTGCGCGCAGGCCGTAGGCGATGTTTTCAAAGACCGTCATGTGGCGGAACAGGGCATAGCTTTGGAACACAAAGCCTGCCCTGCGTTCCTGAACCGTCAAGGCCGTGGCGTCGGACCCGTCGAACAGCACCCGGCCCGAGGTGGGGAATTCAAGGCCGCCCAGAATGCGCAGAAGCGTCGTCTTGCCCGAGCCAGATGGCCCCAGCAAAGCCACCAGCGCGCCCGAGGGCAGCGAGAGGGACACCGGGAACAGGGCGGCGGTGGTGCCGAACTCTTTGGAAATCTCGTCGATTTCGATCTGCATCGGGTGGCTCCTAATGGCGGTGTTGTGCGGCCAGCTGATCGGCAAAGCGCCATTCCAGCAGGGTTTTCAGGACAAGGGTGACAAGGGCCAGAAGGGCCAGAACGGCGGCGAGGGAGAAGGCTGCGACCGAGGAGTATTCGTTGTACAGCATTTCAATGGTGATGGGCATCGTGGCGGTTAGCCCCCTTATCTTGCCGGACACGACGGCGACCGCGCCGAATTCACCCATCGCCCGGGCGTTGCACAGCAGCACGCCGTACAGCAGTGCCCAGCGGATATTGGGCAGTGTCACGGTGAAGAACACCCGCCAGCCCGTGGCACCAAGGGTCAGGGCCGCCTCTTCCTCGGCCTTGCCCTGTTCGATCATCACCGGGATCAACTCGCGGGCGACGAAGGGGAAGGTCACGAACATCGAGGCCATCACGATCCCAGGCACTGCAAAGACCACCGGCATGCCATGCGCCACCAGCCACGACCCGACCCAGGAATTGGCCCCGAAGGTCAGGACGATGCAAAGGCCCGCCACAACCGGAGAGACCGAGAAGGGAATGTCGATCAGCGTGATCAGGATTGCCTTGCCGCGAAAGCTGTATTTGGTGATGAACCATGCCGCAGCGATCCCGAAGATGGCATTCAGCGGCACGGCAAAGACGGCGACCAGCAGGGTCAGGCGGATGGCGCTGAGGGATTCCTTGTCGGTCAGGCTGGTCAGGGCCGCGCCTACGCCCTCGCGCAGGGCCTCGTAGAAGACGGTAATCAGGGGCGCAAACAGCAGCACCGCCAGCACCAGAAAGACCAGTGTGATCAGCAGCCAGCGCACCCATGGCACCTCGGTTGCGACGGGTTTGAAGGCTTTCGGCACATAGGCCAAGGGAATATCAGACATTTCCAATCCTCCGGCGGCTCCAGACCTGAACCGCGTTGATGACGAACAGCATCCCGAAGGAAATCAGCAGCATGGCGATGCCAATCGCAGCCGCTCCGGCGTCGTTGTATTCTTCCAGCTTGATGACGATCAGCAGGGGGGCAATCTCGGTCTTCAAGGGAATGTTGCCCGCAATGAAGATGACCGAACCGTACTCGCCGACCGCCCGCGCGAGCGACAGAGCGAACCCGGTCAGGGCTGCGGGGGCCAGCATCGGCAGGATCACCCGGCGCAGCGTGTAGGCGCGGGTGGCGCCGAGGGTGGCAGAGGCTTCCTCAACCTCGCGTTCAATCTCTTCGATCACCGGCTGGACGGTGCGGGTGACGAAGGGCAGGCCGACAAAGATCAGGGCGATCAGGATGCCCCATTGCGTGTAGGCGATCTTGAAACCCCAGTCCTTGGCGATATGGCCGAAGGCACCGTTTGGGGCATAAAGTGCCGTCAGGGCGATGCCTGCGACGGCTGTGGGCAGGGCGAAAGGCAGGTCCACCGCCGCGTCCAGCAGTTTGCGCAGCGGGAAACGGTAGCGCACCAGAACCCAGGCAAGCACCACGCCGAACACCAGATTGAACACCGCGGCCACCAGCGCCAGCCGGAATGACAGATAAAGAGCGGCCCATGTCCGTGGCGTGTTCACCGTGGCAAAGAGCGCGGGCAATCCGGGTGCCAGACCCTTGACCAGCAGGGCCGCGATGGGCAACAGCACCATCAGGCTCAGCATTGTAAGGGTAATCCCGGCCGAGAGTCCCAGGCCGGGAATGGGGGATTTGTGAACGAGGGGCTGGCCCATCAATCAGATCTCACTTGGCCGTATAGATCTGGTCGAACACGCCGCCGTCGGCGAACTGCTCTTTCTGAACCTTGGCCCAGCCGCCGAAGTGGGCGATGTCGACCAGTTCCAGCTTGGGGAAGCGCGCCACATCGGCGGGATCCGCCTTGGACGTGTCCCAGCCCCGGTAGAAGTCCTTGAAGATGATGGCTTGGGCTTCCGGGGTATAGAGGAAGTTCAGATAAGCCTCGGCCAGCTTTTTCTGGGCATCGTCATGGATGTTGGCATCGACCACGGCCACCGGCGGTTCGGCCAGAACCGAGATCGAGGGCACGACGATGTCATACTGATCGGCACCCAGTTCCTTTTGGGCAAGGTAGGCCTCGTTCTCCCAAGCCAAGAGGACGTCGCCGATTTCACGCTGCGTGAAGGTGGTCGTTGCGTCGCGCGCGCCCTTGTCCAGCACCGGAACGTGGGAATAGAGCGCCTTGACGAATTCCTTGGGGTCCTTTCCGTTCTTTTCCGCCCAGGCCCA
This sequence comes from Paracoccaceae bacterium, assembly GCA_947371955.1. GTDB lineage: Bacteria > Pseudomonadota > Alphaproteobacteria > Rhodobacterales > Rhodobacteraceae > Stagnihabitans. The sequence continues at coordinate 28,278 of CANBRQ010000004.1, forward strand.
TGCGCCCAGATAGTTCCAGCGCGCGCCTCCGCTGGTTTTCGGGTTCGGCGTGATGACTTCGATGCCATCCTTCACCAGATCGCCCCAGTCCTTGATGCCCTTGGGGTTGCCGTGGCGGACCAAGAACACGATGGTCGAGGTATAGGGCGAGGAATTGTGCGGCAGTTTGATCTGCCAATCCTTGGCCAGCTTGCCCTCTTTGGCAATCTTGTCGATGTCGGCGGCCAAGGCCAGCGTCACGACCTGCGCATCCAACCCCTCGATCACCGCGCGGGCTTGCGCGCCCGAACCGCCATGCGAGGCCTGAAGCTCGGGGGCTGCATTGCCTTGGGCGACCCAATAGTCGGTGAAGGCCTTGTTGATGTCTTCGTAGAGTTCCCGCGTCGGGTCATAGCTGACGTTGAGCAGCGCCTGCGCGCTGGCCGCCTGCGGTTGGGCCGCAAGAACGCCCAGACCCAGCACGAAGGCCGCCACAGCGCCCTTGATCATCCGCTTGACCGGCCAACCGGTCAGCAGATGCGCGCCGGTGTTGATGGTCACGCGGCCGTCGCTGTGGTCACGCACATGGGTGCCTTGGGCCGAGATGGTTCCGGCAATGGTGATGGTCCTGAACATGGTCTTCTCCTGAACTCGCGTGGTGGTCCGCTTTACACGCATATCACGACAGAGTTTATAGATATTATCAAGTGGAAAATAGCGGCAAGTTTGGTCGTGTTTATAGAATCAGATTCTGCGCATGGGGCAAAAGTTGCGAGAAACTTGCCAGTCAGGGGTGGCACAGCGAATCGGCTGCTGTTTTTCGGGGAATTTGCAGATCGGGATGCTTGAAACAGCTGGTGGGGCGGGCACCAGATTTCTCGGCCAAGCAGGGGGTGCGCAGCCGTGGCGGTTTTGCCGTGAAAGCCGGTCATGGCTCTTCGCTGGGGGACAATCGGTCGTTTTGAGGTTTGAGGCCGCTACCCGGAAAATGCCATCGTGATCGGCGATGTCGTTTTGCAAACCGGCAGCCGGTGCCGCTTGGGATGTTTCGATCCGTCCTGCGGCTTGCGGTCATGGTCTTTGGAACCGCCGCCATCCTTTTTGCGGAGCTGACCGCTTGGTGCCGGTTTCGTGCTCACTCGAACAGCGCTTTGTGGGGCCTTGCTGCATGGCCGACAAAGTAAAACGTCAAGAGTGCTGCGCAGCAACGGCAGCCTGCCCAAAGCAAAGTGCTGCCTCGCGCTGCCAGATTGGCCTTTGGTGTCAAGAATGGCGGTTTGCAATGGCGGATGTTCCCGGTTAATTCGCCATGGGTGCGTGCGGGCCAAGGAGAGCGAACCGTAAAAAGGTCCACCTCTTCCGTCTGTCCCGAGGAATTTTCAACCTGATCGACCGAACATGACCCCAGCTGCGCGTCTGCAAGCCACCCTTGACCTCTTGAGCGACGTCGAAAGCGCCCAGCGCCCGGCGGATGCCGTCACCTCGGCCTTCTTCCGGGCCCGGCGTCATTTTGACGACAGCGACAGGGGCGCAGTTCTGGTGCAGCTTTATGCGCTGCTTCGGCACAGGGCGCGGCTGGGCTGGTGGCTGGCGCGGCTTGCGCGTGGTGACACCCCCCGCAATCGTCTGCTGGTGTGGATGGTGCTGGCCGAGGGCAAGACGCCCGACCAGATCAAGCGCCTGTTCGAAGAGGCTGAGGCCCTGACCGACCCCGAACAAGCGCTGCTGGTCAAACTGAAGGGCTGCACGCTGGTGCATCCCGCAATGCCCGAAGAGGTGCGCCTTGAATGCCCGACTTGGGCGCTTGCCCCCCTGCGGCGGCGTTTTGGCGAGGTGTTCGGGGATGAGATGGCGGCGACCCTGACGCCGCCGCCGCTGGATCTGCGGGTCAATCCGATCAAGTCGACCCGTGAGGCCCTGGTGCGCGAGTTGAAAGCGCTTGGTCTTCCGGCTGAGGCCACGAGGCTTTCACCCTACGGCATCCGGCTGACGGAACGCCTGTCGTTGGCAAGGCTGCCGGGGCTGAAAAGCGGCGAGATCGAGATTCAGGATGAAGGCTCGCAGCTTGTGGCCCTGCTGCTGGACGCAAAGCCCGGAGAGCGCGTCGTCGATTTCTGCGCAGGGGCTGGGGGCAAGACCTTGGCCATCGCGGCCCAGATGAAGAACAAGGGCCATGTCGTGGCCTGCGACATCAACGAAGCCCGGCTGAAGCGCTGTGCCGAACGGCTGCGCAGCGCGGGCATCCACAATGCCGAGACGCGGGTGCTGGCCTCGGAGACCGACCGCTGGGTCAAGCGCCACAAGGGCGGGTTTGACCGTGTGCTGATCGACGCGCCTTGCAGCGGCACGGGCACGTGGCGGCGCAATCCCGATGCCCGCTGGCGGGCGCCGGACTTGGGGGTGGACGGGCTTGTGGCCCTGCAATCCCGGATCTTTGCGAGCGCCGCGCGTTTGGTGAAGCCCGGCGGCCGGCTTGTCTATGCGACCTGCTCGATGCTGTGCGAAGAAAATGAAGAGCAGGTGGCGGCTTTCCTTGTCGCACATCCGGCCTTCTTCGTCGTGCCGCTGCGCGAGGCCGCGCCACTGTGGGCGGGCGACGGCGCGTACCTGTCGCTGACGCCCTTGCGCCACGAGACTGATGGTTTCTTCGCGGCTGTCCTGCAGCGCGAGGCCGTGGCCCCGGCATTGCCGCAGGACAGCGCCTGATTTACGGCTTGGGCATGGGCACGCCCTTGGTCGTGAACTTCTGCCCCTTGAAGTTGAGGCGCGCGGGGCGCTTCTTGTCGCCGGGTTGCCCGCCGCCGTTCGGCTGATGGGCCGGCACCAGTTGTTCAGGGCGCGGCCCGATCAGGTCGGCGCGGCCCATGTCCTTCAAGGCCTCTCGCAGGAACGGCCAATTTTCCGGGTCGTGATAGCGAAGGAAGGCCTTGTGGAGCCGACGCTGCCGCCCGCCGCGCACCGTCTCGACCGCTTCCGATCCTCCGCGCCGCACCCCTTTCAACGTGTTTACGCCGGTATGGTACATGGCCGTTGCGGTCGCCATCGGCGAGGGCAGGAAGGTCTGCACCTGATCAGCACGGTAGCGATTCTTCTTCAGCCACAGGGCGAGGTTCAGCATGTCTTCATCGGTCGTGCCGGGATGGGCTGCGATGAAATAGGGGATCAGGTAGTACTTCTTCCCCGCCTCCTTGGCCGCCGCGTCGAACATCTCCTTGAAGCGGTCATAGGTGCCGATGCCGGGCTTCATCATGACATCCAAAGGCCCGCGCTCGGTATGTTCGGGTGCTATCTTCAGGTAGCCGCCGACGTGGTGGGTGACCAGTTCCTTGATGTATTCCGGGGACTTGACCGCAAGGTCATAGCGCACGCCCGAGGCGACCATGACCTTCTTGATCCCCTTCACCTCACGCACCTTGCGGTACAGGCTGATCAGGGCGTCATGGCTGGTATTCAGGTTCGGGCAGATGTCCGGGAAGACACACGATGGCAAACGGCAGGCCTTCTCGATGTTGGGGTCCTTGCAGGCCATGCGGTACATGTTGGCCGTGGGTCCGCCGATGTCCGAGATCACCCCGGCAAAGCCCGGTGTCTTGTCACGGATCAACTCGATCTCGCGCAGGATGGAAGCTTCCGAGCGGCTCTGGATGATCCGGCCCTCGTGTTCCGTGATCGAACAGAAGGTGCAGCCGCCAAAGCAGCCGCGCATCACCGTGACCGAGGTCTTGATCATCTCCCATGCCGGGATTTTCGCATCGCCATAAGACGGGTGCGGTGCGCGGGCATAGGGCAGGTCGTAAACCGCGTCCATTTCGGGCGAGGTCAGCGGGATGGGTGGTGCATTGAGCCAAAGATCGCGGTCGCCATGGCGCTGGACCAACGGCCTTGCGTTGCCGGGATTGGCCTCGCGGTGCAGCACGCGGGAGGCGCGGGCATAAGCGTCCTTGTCGTGCTCGACCGTTTCAAAGGAGGGCAGGCGGATGACCGTCTTGCCCGGAACCCGGGCGGCGGCTTCGTCGGCGGAATCCAGATCATCGGCTGGCAGTTCGGTGTAGTCTTCCGGCACCGGACGGAACAGGGCCACGCCCCGGACGTCCTTGATCTCGCGGGCCTTCTCGCCCGCAGCCATCCGCAGGGCCACCTCGACCACGGCGCGCTCGGCATTGCCGTACAGCAGCAGATCGGCCTTGGCATCCGCGAGGATCGAGCGGCGCACCTTGTCGGACCAGTAGTCGTAATGGGCAATCCGGCGCAGCGAGGCTTCGATGCCGCCCAGGATCACCGGCACGTCCTTGAAGGCTTCGCGGCAGCGCTGGGTGTAGACAATGGTGCAGCGGTCCGGCCGCTTGCTGCCATCGCCGTTCGGCGTATAGGCGTCGTCATGGCGCAGACGGCGGTCCGACGTATAGCGGTTGACCATCGAATCCATATTGCCGCCGGTGACGCCAAAGAACAGCCGCGGCCGCCCAAGCGCTTTGAACGGCTCCGCCGACAGCCAGTCGGGCTGCGAGATGATGCCGACGCGGAAGCCTTGTGCCTCCAGCAGGCGGCCGATGATCGCCATGCCGAAGCTGGGATGATCGACATAGGCGTCACCGGTCACAAGAACGATGTCGCATTCATTCCAGCCAAGAGCCGACATTTCGGCACGGCTCATCGGCAAGAAAGGCGCTGCGCTTTCGCCGGAGGACGTTCGGCGAGACTGCCGCGTCATGGAGTTTTGGGAGTTTGCCATGGGTCGGGTGTATAGAACGCCGCTGACGCAAATTCAATTCGCTTTGGGGTTTAGATTGAACAGATGAGGGGCGCCCGCTGGGTCGTCGGAGACGACGGGCGTCAAGCCGAGAAAACACCTCAGCCTCATCCCGCCGTTGCAGGGGGTCAGGCCTGCAGCGGTGGCAAAAGTACTCACCACCCTCTGACACGGAAACCCGGAACCGGATGCCAAGACCAAACGGCCCGAACAAAGCCACTCAAGTAACAACCCGAACCAGAGTTTACAGCGGATGGGGTTGTGTGAGGATCACATTGGACAAACCAGACCGCTGGAACCCTCGCAAAACAAGGGTTCCAGCATGTCACTAGATCATATCGAAGAGGGGGCACTCGCATCCATTCTTTAACCCATTGTTTTAGAATGATATAGTAATGCATCTCTTGGCGGATACCCCATCGATACCCACAAATCGCGAACATGCCATGCTTCTATCACAAACTGCCACCTGTTTTGAGCTTCATCGGCGGCCGATTCAATGCGTTTAAGCTGCGGTGCCGGCTTTAATCAGGGACATTAATGATGTCGACTTCCCCGAGAGTTCAATAGCCGGATCAGGCTGTGGGTGCAAACAGGTCTGTCACGGCAAACCGGGACACGTCAATCAGGCCCTTGTCCGAGATGCGCAGTTCGGGGATCACCACCAAGGCCAGCAGGGAGTGCTGCATGTAGGCATTGTTCAAAGTGCAGCCGCAGTCGGCCATTGCCGCGACGAGGGCTTGGGCCTTGTCGGCCACCGCATGCGCCGGGCGGTCCGACATTAGGCCCGCGATGGGCAGTTCGACCAGTGCCAGTTCCTGCCCGTCACGCCACAGGGTCACGCCGCCACCGACCTCGGCCAGGCGGTTCGCGGCCAGTGCCATCTGGTGGCGGTCTGTGCCCACCACGATCATGTGGTGGCAATCATGCGCAACCGTGGACGCTATGGCCATCCGCCCCGTGTAGCCAAAGTCCGAGACGAAAGCGTTGACCACATCTCCCGTGGCCCGGTGCCTTTCGACCAAGGCGATCTGCGCGACCTCGCCCTGCCCCCCGACCTTGCCGTCCGTCACGGACAGATCGGCGGTCAATGCGCGGGTCGGGGCCTGATTTTCCACGATGCCGATGACGCGGGCCGTTACCTGTGTCGCCCCATTTGGGGCTGGAATGGCGAAATCCTCGGCTGTTTTGGCCGCACCCATCCGAACAGTGGCGCGAGCGTCTGCCGGCCAGTCGTAATGCGGGCAGGTCACGGTCAGGCGTCCAGCCTCGGCCACGGAGATCCCCCGCGCAAAAACCCGCTCGATCGGCAAGGCGCGCAGGTCCGAGGTCAGGATCAGATCAGCCCGCCATCCAGCTGTGACGGAGCCCAGTTCCCGCTCCAGCCCGAAATGGGTGGCAGTGTTGATTGTGGCCATCTGAAGCGCAATCAACGGATCGCAGCCACAGGCTATGGCGTGGCGGACGGCCCGGTTCATATGCCCTTCATGCATCAGCGTGCCAGAATGGCAATCATCGGTGCACAGCAGAAAATTGCGCGGATCAAGGCCCTTTTGCGTGATCGACGTGATCTGGCTCTTGATGTCATACCACGCCGATCCCAGCCGCAGCATTGACCGCATACCCTGCCGCACCCGGTCGATGGCATCGCTTTCCCGCGTGCCCTCATGGTCGTCCGAGGGGCCGCCCGCGACATAGGCGTGGAAGGGAATGCCTCGGTCTGGGCTGGCGAAATGCCCGCCCACCACCTTGCCGGCGCGCATCGTCGGGGCAATCTCCTCCAGCATCTGCTGGCTGCCATTGATCACATCGGGAAAGTTCATCATCTCACCCAGACCAATGATGCCCGGCCAGCCCATCGCCTCGGCCACGTCGTCAGGGCCGATCTCGAACCCCGTCGTCTCTAGCCCGGGGGCGGAGGGCGCGCAGGAGGGCATTTGGGTGTCCACGCGCAGCTTCCGGTCGAGGTTCAATGCGGTCTCGCCCTGCGGCGCATAATGGAATGATGACCGCGAGATCGACAGCAGGTGGCCCTGCGCGCCAACCGACAGAACGGGATGGTTGCGTTCGATCATGCCCCGCCTCACTTCCCGGTCCAAGGTTTGAGGTTTCTTGCCAAAAAATCGTTGGCGACTGCCAACTCTCCGATCTTGGCATGCAGATCACCGAACGTGTCCTCGGCGATTTCGGCGCTGGCCGCCTTGGCGCAACGCTCAAAGATGCCCGCAGCCCCCTCGAGCAGCGCCTTCTTCCATTGATGGATCATCGTCGGATGGACCTCATAAGCGGCCGCCAGATCCGACACCGTGCGCTCGCCCTTCAGCGCTTTCAACGCGACGCGGGCCTTGAACGCCGCGTCATGGTTCCTGCGTTTCGGCAGCTCTGTTCTCCTCATGCTCGGAGACCAGCAGACTTCACATCGTAGCTTTCGTCACTGTCCGATTGTCGGGGAGTAGCGCAGTCCCCATCAACAATAGGTGCATCGTTGATCAAGATCGGCGCCCGTGTCGTGTGGCAAGTCCGCGCCATCATCTTCCAACTGCCCAAAGTCGCGGGCATTTGTGCTATCGTCCGGGCTGTCCTCGCCGCGATCCGTCGATTGGCAGCGCCACCTTCATGCCTGTGGCCCCGAAATTGACGAAAACCGAACGAATCCGGCAAGACAATTCTATCGGTTGTGCTGAAAGACGCAGCCGCAGGACCAAGACGCCAGTTGATCCGGAAGAATAATGGCGGGCTTATGAACGCGGCGCGCCGTCTAGCACACGTGAGAGATGGGCAAAACTGGGCCCTCTTGCAGTCAAATGGCCGACCACTTAGAAAATGAGATCAAATATCCAATGCCTGAGGATGACGTGGTTCGCATTCCCGACAGCGCGCAAGACAATGCGCAAGATATATCGCAAGATTTCAACAAAATTCAATCTGACGTTGCAGTCGCGAAGGTGGCTGGAGACTGGCAAGGGGTCGCGGCGCTGCTGGCAGAGGTTCGAACGCAACCCGATCACCCATGGCCGCAATCGGCCTTATCGGATCTAGCAACAGCACTGCAAAATCTGGGGCAGCTGGAAGAGGCTGACAGTCTGTATGCGACGCTGCGCGAACGGTGGCCTGGGCGCGCGATCGGCTGGTCGGGACGCTCGTCCATCGCCCGACTGCGGGAAGATTGGCCTGCCGTGGTCGAGGGCTGGCGTGATTGCCTTGCCCGTTTTCCCGCTCAGGAAGTCGCATGGTGGCGTATTGGTCTTGTCGCGGCGCTGCGCAAGCTTGGCGATGTCGCGGCAGCAAGATCAGCCGCGACAGAGTTGCGGGATCGCTGGCCGAATGATCCGGCAGGCTGGCAGTTTGGCGCGGAACTGGCCCAGCAAGCTGGCGATCTTGAGGCGGCGGCGGTGGACTGGCAGGCCTGCCTGAATCAATTTCCATCACAACAGAAGCCAGCTTGGTGGGCGCAATTTGCAAGCACCTTGCAAAAACTTGACCGGCTGGACGAAGCAGTACAGGCCTGCGCCTCCTTGCAGGCTGGCTGGCCGGACGAACCGGCCTCTTTGCGCGTTGCAGCCGAAGTGGCTGCAGCGCGATCAGATTGGTCATCCGCTGCAGATTTGTGGAAGACGTTCTTCGCGCGTTTTCCTGGTGCCGCGACGCCAGATCAATTCTTCAGTTACGCGACCCTTGTGGTCAAAGCCAACCGACGGGACGAACTGCCAGAACTGGTCGAGCGGGTGGGCAAGTTGTGGCCCCGGGCTTTGGCGCTTGACCCTGAGTTGCGCGGCGGACCCAAGGCCCAGATGGCGCTAAGGGTCTGGCTGTGGCAGGCGCAATTCAGCCTCAAGAACGGAGAGCCTGCTAGAGCGCATAGAATTCTTGAAGGCTTTCCCGCGGACATTAACTTGTCGGTCAAAGCCGAAGAATCACGTATCGTCGCTCGCGAGATGATGGACCTCGGCGAGGGCTATGGCCCAGAACGTTCTGCGGGTCTTGGGGATCGAGGATTTGAAAGCTGGCCATCAGCGCAAGTTTGGCGCTGCCCGGAAGGGTCTGACCGGGCCATTTTCCTGTTTCCCGGTGGTGGGGATGCCTTCTGGATCGCGATGCGGACGCTGCACGGTTTCTTGCGTCAATTGGGGTGTCAACTTGTATTCCTGATGGACGAAAGTCGGTCAATATACCTGCCTCCCTCTGCCGACGAAAGCCACGCACTGGGCAACCAATTGCGCGAAATCGCCGCGTCTCTCGGGGCCACTCAGATCTATTGCGCCGGCACTTCCTTTGGTGGCTATGCGGCGTTGAGGTTTGGACTGGAACTGGGGGCAAAGGCAGTTCTGGGGTTCGGGGCAATCACAGATCCAAGACGACAGAAGCTGGATCACTTTCAGCGCCAGCTTCTGGAGCGTATTCGGCGCGAACAACCGGATCTGGTGATAGATGCCGCTGAACTGTATCTGAATGCCGAAGTCCGGCCCTTGGTGACGCTGATTTATGGAGCGGAGCACAAGGTCGATGTGACTGACGCACAAAGGATGCGCCATGTGCCTGGCGTCACCTTGATGCCCATCGCAGGATATGGCGACCATTCGATCATGCGCTGGTCGATTGCCAACAAACGCTTGGTTCCGCTGTTTCGGGAAATGTTGGGCGACACGCCGATGATGGCACAAAGGGCGGTATCATGAATACAGCAGACGTTCCGTTCGACGTGGAAGAAACCGAAGGCACGGTAGCAGCACGGTTTCGCAAGGTCGCAACTGCTATGCCGGACACGCCTGCCGTGTCGGATGGAAAGTCCACTCTGACATTTGCCGAACTGGATGCGCGAACCGATCAGGTCGCAGCTGCGTTGGCAGGGCTGGACCGTGCCAGGCCCGTGGCGATCGTTATGGCGCATGAGATCGCTTCTATCGTTGCTTTCATCGGGGTTTTGAAATCCGGTGTGACCGGATTGCCGGTTGACCCGAAGGCCGCCCCCGAAGGGGTTGAACAGGCATTGGCGCAAGCGCAAGTCATCCTCACCGAACTGCAGTTCATCGACTGGTGTCGCGAGAAGGCGCCCGGCGTGCCGGTGATGACCGAATTTGACGCGCAAAGGACCGAATGGCACGAACCGGAACCCCGTGACGCCGCGATGATCTATCTGACCTCGGCCACGACAGGCCTGGCGAAAGGGGTGGTCCATTCCCAGCGCAATCTTTGCCGGTTCGGCTGGCAAAGGTCGCGCGACCACGGCATCGTCGCGGGCGACCGCGCTTCGGTCTTTTCTTCGATCGCGCATGTTCTTTCGGGGGTGTTCATTCTTGGCGCGCTTTTGAACGGTGCGACTGTGGAACTGTTCGAGATGCGCGGAAGGGGATTGACCTCGATGGGGCTTTGGGCCGCCGCGAGGAGGATCACCGTCCTGCAGGTGCCCACCGCCGTGCTGAGAGAGTTGATTCAAGTCCTCGACACGAGCCAGTCAAACTGGGAGCCACGGCAGGTGATCTTCGGCGGAGAAGCTATTGCGTTCGGGGATCTGCGCAAGGTCCGCGATCGGCTTGGCTGGACATGCGTCCTGATCAACATGATGGGCAGCGCCGAAGCTGGCATCGTGACGAAATGGGCGGTCGATCTGCTGCTGCTGGACGAAGATGGCGTGGTGCCGGTGGGGTTCCCGGTTGCAGGTCAAACCATTACGATCGTCGACGATGATCAGGTCGAACTTCCCGCAGGCGACTACGGCGAAACTGTCGTGTCGGGAAGCCATATGGCGCTGGGCTATTGGCAGCGCCCTGATCTGACGGCGGATCGGTTTCGGGATCACGTGGCGAAAGGCCGGTCTTTCCGGACGGGCGATCTTGGCCTTGTACGGCCCGACGGGCTGCTTGAACTGCATGGTCGCAAGGATCACCTGATCAAGATAAGGGGCAACAGTCTGAACCTTGCCTATGTCGAAACCGTGTTACGCGGCATGGATGGAATTGCCGAAACCGCGATCACGGCGGTCAAGGACGGTGGGGGAACCTCTCGGCTGGTGGGCTACGTGAAGCTGGAATCCGGGGCAGAGGGCACTGAAATTGATCTGCGCCGGCGCTTGAGCGCGGCTTTGCCGAATTTCATGGTACCGTGGAAGGTCGTCAAACTGGACGAATTCCCGTTGACCGCCGGCGGTAAAGTAGCGCGCCGTGATCTGCCAAAGCCCAGTCGGCAACGCGCTCTGTGGATGCCGCCCTTCGTGGCACCCAAGCCCGGACCTGAATCGGTTCTGGCAGAGGTCTGGAGCGAGATCCTTGAGATGGATGCCATCGGGCGCGATGACGATTTCTTCGACTTGGGAGGGGACTCGATGGATCTCGTTTCCGTGGCCGCCGGCTTTGCCGAGCGTCAGGAAGTGTCGTTGGAAGATATCGATCTTTTTAAGGAAAGCACACTTGCAGGCATGGCTTGGGTGTTCGAAAGCTACCTTCTGGCGGCTCAAATGGCACATCGCTCCAGCGTCAGAAGTTAGCACGTTCGTGCGTGGTAGTCGGGGAAATTGGAATGGGTGACGGGGCCGTTTTGACCAAAGCTCCCAGCTACAAGGCGTTGGAACCAGCGGTCCTTTCGGCAAATGAAACCTTGGATTGGCAACGGGTGACAACCCTGCTGGCTTGCGTTCACGAGCATCCACAGCAGGCTTGGCCTTTAGCCGCTTACTTGCATCTGGCAACTGCCCTGCAACACTTGGGGCGGCTGGACGAGGCGGACGGCATCTACGGCAAGCTGTGTGACCAGTGGTCCGATCGGTTGGCAGGTTGGTGGGGCCGCATCTCTGTTGCCAAAGCACGGGCGGATTGGCCCGCGGTTGCCCAAGGCTGGCGGGAGTTTATCGCTCGTTTTCCCGATCAGGAAGTTGTGGGATGGCGGCTTGGCCTTATCGGGGCCTTGCGGCGACAAGGCGATCTGGCGGCGGCCAGACAAGCCGCTGCCGCGCTGCGGGACCGCTGGCCTAACGAACCGGCCGGCTGGCAACTCTGCGCCGAAATTGCTGTAGATCTTGAAACCGCCGCGCGGAATTGGCAAGCGTGCTTCGATCGGTTTCCTGACCTGCAAATACCGATCTGGTGGTCACGCTTTGCCCAGGTCTTGCACAAACTGGGCCGCGCGGCCGACGCCGCAGAAGCCTGCGCCACCTTGCGCACTCGTTGGCCCGACGACCCCTCCGGCTGGCGCCTTGCCGCCCAATTCTTAAGTGATGCACAAGATTGGCCGGGCGCGGCCCAAGCTTGGGCGGATTGTATCGAACGGTTTCCTGAACTTCACACCGTCTCGTGGTGGTTGGCGCTTGCACTTGCGCAAAGCCGATTGGAACAGGTCGACGCCTTGGCGCAAACGAGAGCCGCAATCCGGACGCGGTGGCCTGATCATCCATCGACTTGGTTTGAATTGGCCCTTGCCAGCAGTAGAAAAGGCAACTGGCCCGAAGCGGCCCGTCAATGGGATAATTGCCTCAAGCGGTTTGATTTGCACAAGGATGCGCTTTTTCTGACAAGATACAGCAATGCGTTGATCCGGGCAGGACGGATGCCAGAGGCGGCGATCTGGATCGCCAAATTACGGGCACTGGACCAGAAGAACAAAGACTGGCTTGTGCTTCGGCTGGAATTGTTGATCGCTGAGGGAGACGCGCGAGGTGCGCTACGCGAGTTGCAGGACCTGTCTGGCCATCCCGCTTTTTTCGATGCATTTCCGGCGTCGAAAATGGCGACAGTTGTCTTCAACGCGGGTGTGGAACGCGACGCTGCGCTGTCTGTGCTTGCACCGTGGATTGGGGAGACGGAGGCCGAGCGTCAGATCGCGGCATCCTATGATCTGGAAGCACCTAGTGTGGATCGCCTTGCAGCACCGGACCGACAGGGGCGGCGCATCCCCGCTCGTGTCGACACGGCTTTGGAGATGCGTCGCCGGCTTCGGTCGTTGGCCCGCGAAAGGACCTGTGCCCGTTTTGATGCGGTGGTCCTCTCTGCGCTGATGATGTTTGACCGGACCAATCTGACACGACTCTTGCAATTGGCCTGCCGTCGGTTCCCGGCGTCCCGGTCGCGCATCCTGCTGGAAACAACGTTGAACTGCAGGACCATCGCGGCGAGCGAGCCCGATCAGGTTTTCGCCCAACGCTGGCGAAACATCTTGCCGCAACCTGAGATTTCCATTGCTGGTCAACTGGCAGGGCGACCTTGGCGGCGACTGGTCTGCGCCGTGATGGTGTGCGACGAAGACGAACTCTTGCCGCTTTTCATGGACCACTACTGCAAGCTTGGGGTGGAAAGCTTCATCATTATCAACAACGGCTCCGCCCGACACCCATCCGAAGTGCTGACCGGTTGCGATGCAGAGATCACCTATGTCGAGGCACCGTTCTCGTTCCGGGCTGCGCGGCATGGCATGGCTTGGATCAATGAGATCCTGGAGCTTGGCCTGTGTGACTGGCTGCTGTTCGCAGACTCGGACGAGTTGCTGGTATATCCTGGCGAAGACGAGGTCAAACTGCCGCAATTGCTGGATCATTTCGATCGTCGCGGTGAAACGGCCATGACGGCTCTAATGGTCGATGTCTTTGATCCCGGCATGGTTCAAGACGGGACAGTTTCAAGCAATCCTGAAGATCACACCCTCTTCTCGGCCAACCACAACAGGAACGGCGGCGTCTTTTCGCGTTGGCAACGCAGGCATGACGGCTATCCGGCACCGGGCATCGTCAGCCATGACCCGAACAAGACGCCGCTGGTCAAGGGCTCGGCCGGGTTGCGATACACCAACAATCACTATGTCACCTCTTGCACGCCTGCGGAAACCTCGGGGGTTTTTCGTCATCTGAAGCTGTTGCGCGACCGTGAGTTGATCAACAAAACGATGGCTGAGGTGATGGATCATCCCAGAGTGCGCGGGCGCGGGGTTACGTGTGTCGGCCGCCATGTGGACCTGGCAGGTATTGGCAACGAAAGCATCTTCGAACGTAGCACCCTCGCTGAGTTTTCGATGAAGCGTTTGCTGAGACTTGGCTATTGTCTGGCTGATGCGGACTGGCGAGAAGGGCTCCCGGCGCCATTGCCCGCCGACCGCCGGACCCCTGCCGCCCGTTTGCGGCACGACATGTCGATACGGTTTGTCCCAGAGCTGGTCAATTTTCCCTTGATGAATGAACCCCTGCCGGACGTTCTGATAGCGCTGGAGTATCTGTCAAAAGTTGGGAACAGAGATGTTTTCCGGCGTTTACTGACAGCCCAGCTTGAACGGATCGGGCTGCAAGAGGTGGCCCGGGCCATGGTTTTGTTCTCGGCGGCAATCTGGGGTCGACGGAAAGCGGTTGACCGGACGATGGCCGCAACACTTCGCGCCATCGCGAAGGCCGGCGCATCTGTATCCGTGGCAGCCCTTTGTGAGATTGCCGACGCACTGGCCTTCAAGCCAAATCTTGCCCTCTTGCTGCTGAATGCCGTCAATCAAGCCAATCCGGATGATCCAGAAGTTGCGCGGCGGCGGTTGAATTTGTTGGTCATGCAGGGTGACAGGGTTGCAAGCTTCGGCGCTCTGAAAGGCTTCACGCCCAGTCTGGACGATGGGTCCGTCTACAATCATCTGCACTTGTTGGCTGGTGTCCGCGATTGGGCGCAACACAATGACGTGATGGAAGACCTGCTGAATGCGCCTGACCTGCGGGCAAACCCGATGCAGTTGCTACGGATCAATGTTATCCCGGATGTCCCAACGCGTCGGCACTTCCTGCGCAAACTTCTGACATGCGTCGAAAATAGCGTGCAAACTGGCCACTATGCTGCAGTCTACCTGTCATTGCTCCACCTTTTGGGCGAGAAAACCCGGCTGGCCGACGCTTGCAATGACCTTGCGCCCGGCCTGCCCGCCGGGCCGAGAGAGTACTTCCGCAGGCTTTTGGCCGCACAGGCCGGTGGGCCGCCAGTGAACCGTATCTGGGGGGTCGGTCTGTCAAAAACTGGCACGACCAGCATGAACGATTACTGTGTCAGTCTGGGTATGTTGGGTGCGCATTGGGTCAATCCCGTGACGCGCGCGCTTTTGGGCAGTGAGGATGCCGATCTGTTTGACGTTGTCTCTGACACCTCCATCGTCCATCTGGCCCGCGTCAACGGTGTTCCAGCAGGGCGCCGCATCATTACCACCACACGCGACTTCAACTCTTGGTCAAAGTCGTTTTACAGCCATTTTGGCTCAAATCTGTTCGTGCAGCAGCCGGCTACCTTCGACACGATGCGTGATTTGGTTCTAAGCGGAGAGCAATTCCGGTTTGGCCAACAATGGACATCGATCCACATTGAACTGTATTTCCGTTTCCGGAATCTGCGGGAGGCATATGATTATCACACTGACTGGACGCAATCTTTCGCAAATGACAACCATCCGCATCTGCTTTTGCCGCTAGAAATGCCGGACTCGGAAAAAGCCAGCAAGCTATCGGAATTTGCAGGCCGGCCCAAGGCAGCGAAAGTCTATCCTCACGCGAACCAGAGAAAATGAGCCGTGGGGTGCCTGATCTGAAAATGACCTGACGCGCCGCGCGCAAGCCGGGTGTGTGTTGCTATAGGTCATCACCACCCATGGAACAGCGTGGCTCGATTGCGTAACGGAATGTTTGTGGCTCATCTTGACCCCACAGGGAGGGGGAAGCGGTCGATGAAGGGCACATCGTCCTCCTCTGCCGCCTGAGCCCCGACATAGCGGCCCGGGGTCAGGACGTGCCCGTGGGCGCGGATTTCGTCAAGGCTGGCGGATTTGCAGAAGCCGGGGATGTCGGCGTAGCCCTCGCCCAGACGCCACGCGTGGTAGGTCTCGGCGATCTGGGCCATGTCAGCCTCGATGAACTCTTTCCGGGTGCGGTCGATCATCGCGCCCAGTTTGCGGGCGTCGATGAAGAGCACCTCGCCGCGCCGGTCGCGCAGCTTCTTGCCCCAAGCGAGGCCGTTGGATTGTAACCGTCCGGCCTGACCGCTACCGGTTCCGGCGCTAGGGCAGCAGGTCATCGACATTGGTGATTTTGCAGTCCGGGATGCGTGGGAGGGTGTCGGCAAGCCATGCGTGGGGGTCGACGGCGTTGACCTTGGCCGTTTCGATCAGGGTGTAGGCGATGGCTTCAGCCTTGCCGCCAGCTTCGGAGCCGACGAAGAGGTAGTTCTTGCGGCCCAAGGCGATGGCACGCATGCCGCGTTCGGCGGCGTTGTTGTCGAGTTCCAGGATGCCATGGTCGAGGTATGGGCGCAGGCGCTCCATTCGGGTGAGAGGGTATCGGATTATTCCGGCCAGCGGAGATTTTGCCGAGATCGTGGTGAGTTGCTTGGCCAGCCAGACCTTCAGGTCGTCGAAGACCGAGGCGGCGTGGGCTTGTCGAAGTTCGACACGGCGATCCGGCGGGGAGCCGCGTGCGTCCTTCTCGACGGCATAGAGATGCGCGATCCTGCCGATAGCCCCTTCGGCGATCGGGGAGCCTTGGGACCGATGGATGCCGACGAACTTGCGCCTGACATGGGCCATGCAGGCGACCTCGCGGATCGCCCCGGTTCGATAGAGGTCTTCGAACCCGGCATAGCCGTCGGCATGCATCCATCCGCGATAGCGGGCAAGGTGATCCTTCGGGTGCTGGCCCTTGCGGTCGCCGGAGAACCGATACCATGCCGCTGGTGGAGCGTCCCCGCCCCAGGGGCGTTCGTCGCGGGCATAGGTCCAAAGCCGTGCCGTCTGGGTTTTGCCGGTGCTGGGTGCGAGCATGCTGATGGGTGTGTCATCGGCGAAGATCGCCTCGGCTGACAGAACATGTCGACCGATGGCGTCGGCCAAGGGTTCCGGCAGGGCGGTGGTCTTGGCCTGACCAGTCGGTCAGGGTGGACCGGTCGAGGTCGAGCCCCTCGCGGTCAAAGATCTGGCTCTGGCGATATAGCGGCAAATGATCGGCATACGTGCTGACCAGCACATGGGCGAGAAGGCCCGGCCCCGGGCGACCGCGTTCGATTGGGCGTGAGGGCAGCGGGGCTTGCACGAAGCGTTCGCAGCAGGCGCAGGTCAGCCGGGGACGGACGATGCGGTTCACGACGAAGCGTCCCGGAGCGTATTCCAGTTCTTCGGTGACATCCTCCCCGATCCGGCGCAGGCGCCCGCCGCAATCGGCACAGGCATCTGCGGCGGGCTGAGCTCAACCTCCATCCGCGGGATATGATCGGGAATCGGGCGGCGCTTGGGTTTGTCCTTCTCCCCGATGTCCGGCAGCTTCATCCGCGCGGTCATCGCCGCGGCGGCTATCTCGCTCGTCTCGAGGGCCAGTTGCAGTTGCTCGGCGGTCTCGCACGAGGCTCCGTACCGGTGCGCCCGGTGCCCGGCCAACTGAACCGCGCCGGGTTTGCCGGGTGCTGATTGATCTTAGTTACGCGGCCATGGCTTCAGTTTCCAGTGCTGCGTAGTGGTTTGCTTCGGCTTCTGCGGGCGGGCTGTTCCCGATGGGCTCGAGGAGGCGGCGGTTGTTGAACCAGTCGATTCATTCGAGGGTTCCATATTCGACGGCTTCGAAGCTGCGTCACGGACCACGGCGGTGGATGACCTCTGCCTTGAACAGACCGTTGATCGTCTAGGCAAACGCGTTGTCATAGCTGTCACCAACGCTGCCCTCGGACGGTTCGATGCCTGCCTCGGCCAGCCGCTCGGTGTATTTGTTGGACAGATATTGGGCGATCCGCGGTCCGAATGGTGGACAAGGCCCATGCCCTTGGTTGGTCGGCTTTCATGGACCGCCTGTTCGAGGGCATCCAGAACGAACCCGGCATGAGGTGAGGTGCTGACGCGCCAGCCGACGATCTTGCGGGCATAGGCGTCGATAACGAATGCCACATAGGCGAACCCTTTCCAGGTTGCGACATAGGTGAAGTCTGAAACCCAAAGCATGTTCGGCGCGGGCACGCGGAACTGGCGGTTCACGCGGTCCAGCGGGCAGGGCAGTTTCTTGTCGGGGACCGTCGTCTTCTGCGGCTTGCCCCGGATAATGCCCTGGATATTCATGGCATTCATCAGCCTGGCTACGGTGCAGCGCGCCACATCGAAGCCTTCGCGTCGCAACTGCCGCCAGACCTTGCGGGCGCCGTAGACCTGCCAGTTGGCGTCGAAAACGCGGCTCGGATCTCGGGCCGAAGCGCCTCATCCCACTTGGCACGACCTGACAGCCGCGCCGGATCGGCACGCTTTGCGAGGTGGTCGTAAAAGCTGGACGGGGCGATCGGCAGAACTTCGCAGATCGGCGTCCTTCAGGGCCAACGATCCACTGGATCGTTGGCAGGACCCTTCGGACCCCCGTGCGCATTGCGATGCGCATCGATGAAATCCACCATCACTTCGACCGGCGGTCGAGCTCCGCCATCGCAAAATACGCGCTGGCTTTGCGAAGAATCTCGTTCGCCTGGCGCAACTCGCGGTTCTCGCGTTCCAACGCCTTCATGCGCTCGGCCATCTCGCTGGAGACGCCCGCCCGCTTACCGCTGTCGACCTCGGCCTTCTTGACCCACTCATTCAGGGTGTGCCCCGATCAGCCGATCTGCGCGGAAATCGACATGATCGCCTGCCAACGTGAGCCATGCTGCCCCGCATTGTCGAGGACCAGCCGCACGGAGCGTTCGCGCACTTCCGGGGAAAACTTGTTCGTTGTCTTGCTCATGATGCTCCATCCTACTCAGGAGTTGGAGCCTTCGGCAAACCCGGAGCGGTTCAACAGCCCGCAATAGACCGCCCAGCTTCTTCTCGTCAGTAATTGCTGCCCGTGGCTTTGCCGTCGGTCGGATCAAGGCAGCTTGCAGCGAAAATGTCGGATCAGTCTCGGCAAGGCCAACAGCGACGGCGTACTTGAAGACGGCCCCGATCTTTGCGCGCAGACGTTTGGCCGTCTCATAGTTTCCCTTCGCTTCGATCTTGCGAAGGCAGACCAAGATCATGGGTGCCGTAACCTCAGAAATGGGGCGACTGCCAAAGCTTGCGATGGCCGTTGCAAGCAACCACTCGGTCATTGCTTGCGTTGCGGGCGCTCTGCCTTCGGCCGCCGCCTTGGCCATAAAGTCCCTCGCCATGGCTTCAAATGTATTGCCACGACGGGCACGGTCCTGACGTTGCTGATCTTTTTTCGCTTCTCCAGGATCTTTGCCAGCAGCCAGCAGAGCGCGGGCTTCATCCTTCTTCCCACGGGCCTGCGCCAGAGTGACTTCCGGATACATGCCGATGGAGAGCAGCTTTTCTTTCCCATCAATCCGGTACTTGAAGTGCCACAGCCTTGATCCAGTCGGCTTGACCGTCAGGAACAGTCCTTCAAAGTCCGAAACCTTGTAAGGCTTCTCTTTTGGCTTCAGAACACGAATCGCAGCATCGGACAAAGGCATCGTGGGGGTATCACCTTTTCAGGGTCTACCGGATACCCCCAACAACACCCCCACTTTGGTGGTATCCCACTAGATGATGTTGGATGACGTCGGACAAACCAGATCACTGGAAACCCTAATATTACAGGGGTTTTCGCATGTCACTTGATCATATCGGATGTGAAAGTGGTGGCGAGGGAGGGACTCGAACCCTCGACCCTGCGATTATGAGTCGCATGCTCTAACCAACTGAGCTACCTAGCCACTGGGGCGGGAGGTACTGGAGCCGGTCCGGAGCGTCAAGGCGAAATCGACAGGGATGTGTCGCGGCAATGGTCCAGCACCCGGGCGACAAGGTCTGGCAACGGGGCGGCGCTGTCCAGTTCCAGCACCGGACACGGCAAAGTGGCAAGCCAGGCCCGGTGACGCGTCAGGTTGCGGCCGGTGAAGGCCGGGTCGGCTTGGTCATAATGAGCGGCCCAGGCCATGAAGGTCTTGAACCCCTCGTGATAGGGACCGCCGGGCGCTATGGCAGCGGCGCCGTAGCGGTTGGCTTCGCGCAGGCGCAGGCGGGACAGGCGGGTCGCGGGGTCCAGGGTCAGGAAAACGGCAAGGTCCAGTTGCGGCAGGATCGGCTGGCCCCAACTCATCAAGCTACCCGACAGGACCCAGGCCCGACGCGGCAGGAACATCGCCTGCATCAGGGCAAGACGCTCGGCAGGGGGGCCGGCTTGGGTATAGGGTGGCTCGGTCGGCTGCCAGTAGTAATCATCCGTGTCGTGGAAGGGCACCGACCATGCGTTCGCCAGCGCCCGGCCAAGGGTCGAAGTGCCGGTGCCGGAAGCGCCGAGGACATGAATGCGACGGGCAGTCATCGTGGCAGGATGACAGGGCAGCCAGCGATTTCAAGCCCCCGGTTCCGGGTCAGTGCGCCACCCTTGGCCGTCCTGATGCCGTGACGGTCACGGTTGCCTCGATGAACATCGGGCGGCCTTCGACGTTGGCCTCGCGAATATCACGGGTGGCGGTGACGTGCAGATCCTCTGCCCCGGCTTGGCGGGCGCGGGTGCCAGCCTCATGCCGCAGGGCGGTTTCCAGCGCGGCAAGGGCTTCGTCACGGTCGTTGAAGGTCTGCAGCCCCTCGGGCAGATGGGCGGTGAAGCGGCCCTCGCCGGGGCTGGAGACGAGGCCAGAGGCGCGCTGGCTGATTTGGCCGACCACCGCACCGATGGCATTGGCGACACCGGCATGTTCGGGCAGGATCATCTCGCAGCCGAGACGCTCGCCCACGGCACCATAGTAGCTGGGGGCCGATGCGCCAAGGCCAATGACGGGGACGCCAAGCCGCAGCGTCACTTCCACCACACCGCGATAGCGGCTGAGGCCGGCCGTCGTCAGCGCATGACGGGCGAGCGTTTCGGAGGGTTCGTCAAACCCGCCGTCCTCGTCAAAGGCGGCCTCCAGCAGGCAGGCCACCGTCTGCGTGGTCAGTTGGTCGACAATCGCCTGAGCCAATGTGGCACCATCGGGCGCGATCCGGTCGCCCGAGCCGTTGCGGCGTTTGGCCAGCAGTTTCAGCGCCTTGTCCGATGCCGTGCCATCCCAGGCCTCCAACCGCCCCAAGACGTGGCTCGCGTCCGAGGGGGTGACACCGGAAATCATCACCAGCCCGCGCGCCACCAGCCGCTCCATCGCGGCCACCTCAAGGCGAGAGGAGAGGGCTTGGGCAAGAGGCATAGCGTCTTTGACCCTCGCCAGAACGGTCGCCTCTCGCGGGGTCAGGCCGCCGGTCTGGCCGTGCATCGGGATGACGAAGCGGCCGTCGAACTCGCCAGCGGTGTCGGAGGACAGCCAGCGGTCCAGGGCGGCGTGGACCATGGGGCCGTGATCCACGGCCAGCAGCGACACTGGGATCAGGCGGCGGGGGCCGAGGCGGAGGCCGCCGGTTAAGCCGGAGGTCACCAGATGCACCTCGGAATCGCCGCCAAGACCCGAGGTGCGCATCGCCACGGCTTCCACCATGGTGCGCAAGCCGCCGACGCGGGCGCCTTCGGGGTCAATCTCGGGCAATCCGTTCCGCAGCAGGGCCACGTCGGTTGTGGTGCCGCCAATGTCGCTGACCAAAGCGTCAGATGCCCCAGTCAGCCAGCGCGCGCCGACGATGGAGGCGGCGGGGCCAGAGAGGATCGTCTCGATCGGCCGTTCGCGCACCATGGCGGCAGAGATGAGGGCACCGTCGCCGCGCACCACCATCAGGGGGGCGGTGATGCCCACGGCCTGCAGGTGGCGTTCACAGGCGGCAACCAGACGGTCGATCATGCCGATCAGGCGGGCGTTCAGCACTGCGGTCAGGGCGCGCTTGGGGCCGTTCAGCTTGGCCGACAGTTCATGGCTGCAGGTCACCGGGCGGCCCGATAGACGACGGATCAGGTCGCGGGCGGCAATCTCATGCGCGGGGTTGCGGGTGGCAAAACGGGCGGCGACGGCAAAGCCCATGACATCGCCCGACAGGTCCAGCACAGCGCGTTCCAGCACCGCCATGTCGAGAGGTGCCGCCTCGCCACCGGCATGGTTGTGGCCACCGGACAGGCGCACCACGGGGTCGCCCTTCAAGGCCTCGATCAAGCCGCCGCGTTCAAGGTCATCGGCGTCAAAGCCTATGAAGATCAGCGCGACGCGGCCGCCCTGCCCTTCGACCAGCGCATTGGTGGCCAAGGTGGTTGACAGCGAGACCATGGCGATCTGCGACGGCGCCACGCCTGCCCCCGCCAGCGCCGCGTCCACCGCCCGCCCGATGCCCAAGGCCAGATCGGCCCGCGTGGTCAGCGATTTCGCCTTGCCGATCACGGCATCCGCCGCCTCGTCAAGGATCACCGCATCGGTGTAGGTGCCGCCGGTATCGACGCCCAGAAGATAGGCCATTCGCGCATTCCAGTCTTTTGTTCGGGGTCTAGATAAGGCGAAGCGCGCCAAGGTACAGGTCCAGCCGCGACGCAACAGGTCGCGGAGCGGCATTACCTTGGGGCGGCAGCCCGGCGCAAACGGTCATTGATGGCGCGGCCAAGGCCGGTTTCGGGGATAGGCGCTACGGCAATCGGGCGGCCTTGCGCCAGACTGTCCGCCTCGCGCAGCAGGTGAAACAGGTTGGCCGCAGCCTCCACCAGATCACCTGAGGGCGAAAGGGACAGGTCAGCCTCTCCCGGACCAAAGCCCAGACGCACCTCGCCCGCGCGGCGGTCTGACGCCTCCAGCCGGACAGGAGACGCAGGCGCGTAATGGCTGGCCAGTTGGCCGGGCGCATTGGGGCGCGGGCCGTGGCCGCCAAGGGCCAGCGGGCCGGTCAGCGCCTCGATCTCTTCAGCCGCCACGCCACCGGGGCGGAGGAGTTCTGTCGCCTCAAAAAGGCCGAGGATCGTTGACTCCACGCCCACCGCGCAGGCACCACCGTCGATCACGGCGGCGATCCGGCCCGCTAGCCCGTCCATCACATGCGCGGCACGGGTCGGCGAGACCCGGCCCGAGGGATTGGCCGAAGGGGCCGCCAAGGGTCCGCCAAAGGTCGCGATCAGGGCGCGGGCCACGGGATGGGCGGGCAGGCGGATAGCGACCGTGGGCAGTTCGGCGGTGACATAGGGTGAGAGGCCCGCATCCTCCCGCAGGGGCAGGACCAAGGTCAGGGGGCCGGGCCAGAAGCGGGCGGCCAAAGCCTCGGCCCGGTCATCGAACACCGCCAGACGGCGCGCCATGTCCATGTCGGACACATGGGCGATCAGCGGGTTGAAGCGGGGTCGGCCCTTGGCCTCATAGATCCGCGCCACGGCAAGGTCTGACCTTGCATCGCCGCCCAAACCATAGACGGTTTCGGTCGGGAAAGCCACCAGCAGCCCCTGCCTCAACAGGGCGGCCGCCTTCGCGATACCGTCGGAAGTGGGCGGCAGGATTTCAGTCATGGCCATTATGACGCAGCGTCTTTCTTGCTGGAAACCGGGATAGGGATAGGCGTAGATCGGCGCAGCCTTACCCCGCGCCGCCCCCCTTGTGAAGCAGCCCTTCGGATGGAGCCCTGATGCCCTACCAAGCCCCCCTGTCGGACTACCGCCTGCTTCTGCCTCTGCTGGGCTTCGACAAGGTTACCGCCACGTCCCGCTTCGCCGATGCCACCCCGGACACGGTCGAGGCGATGCTTCTGGAAGCCGCCCGCCTGTCTTCTACCGTGCTGGCACCGCTGAACCGGGCAGGCGATCTGCACCCGGCGCGGCTGGAGAACGGCACGGTCCGCACCTCGCCCGGTTTTGCCGAGGGTTTCCGCGCGATGGCCGAGGGCGGCTGGATCGGCATGTCAGCCTCGCCCGAGTATGGCGGCATGGGGCTGCCGATCACGCTGGCGAGTTGTGTGAACGAGATGACGGGGTCTGCCTGCTTGGCGCTGCAACTGAACCCGCTGCTGACCCAAGGCCAGATCGAGGCGCTGGAGCATCACGCCGGCCCCGAGATCCGTGCGCTTTATATTCCCAAGCTGACCTCGGGCGAGTGGCATGGCACGATGAACCTGACAGAGCCGCAGGCCGGATCGGACGTGGGCGCGCTGCGCAGCACCGCCGTGCCGAACCCGGATGGCAGCTATGCCGTGACCGGGGAGAAGATCTATATCTCTTGGGCGGACAGTGATTTTTGCGCGAACACCTGCCATCTGGTGCTGGCCCGCATGCCCGATGCAGCACCCGGCACCAAGGGGATCAGCCTGTTCATGGTGCCGAAGTTCCTGCCCAACCCCGATGGCACCTTGGGGGCGCGCAACAGTCTGAAGGTCGTGCGGCTGGAGCATAAGCTGGGCCTGCACGGGTCCCCCACCGCCGTCATGGCCTTCGAAGGCGCTGTGGGCTGGATGATCGGAGAGCCGCACAAGGGCATGGCCGCCATGTTCACCATGATGAACAACGCACGGCTGGGCGTCGGCGTGCAGGGCGTGTCGGTGGCGGAAGCGGCGTTTCAGCAGGCCCTGACCTATGCGCAAGACCGCAAGCAGGGCCGTACGGCCAGTGGAGAGGCTGGCATCATCGGCCACGCCGATGTGCGCCGGATGCTGATGGAGATGAAGGCCGAAACCTTTGCCGCGCGGGCGATTGCGCTGGCCTGTGCGGTGGCCATCGACATGGGGCGCGCAACCGGCGATGCCGCGTGGCTGGCGCGGGCGGCATTCCTGACGCCGATTGCCAAGGCTTATGGCACGGATACCGGGCACAACGTCGCGCAACTGGGCATTCAGGTGCATGGCGGCATGGGCTTCATTGAAGACTCAGGGGCGGCGCAATTCGCCCGGGATGTCCGGGTGACGTCGATCTACGAAGGCACCAACGGCATTCAGGCGCTGGACCTGGTAGGGCGCAAGATGATGGACGACGGGGCTGTGGCGCATGGCCTGCTGGACGAAATGGCCGGCACGGCCGAGCTGGCGGAATCCGACCTTGCGGAACCCCTGCGGCAGGCGGTAGCAGGCCTGCGCGCCGCAACCGCGCTCCTGCTGGCGCAAGGCGCGCAAGACCGGGCGGGGGCTGCCGTCGCCTATCAGCGGGCCTTCGCGCAGGTGCTGGGCGCGCATTTCCATGTGCTGGCCGCGCAGGCCGACCCTTTGCGCCTGCCGCTCGCCCGCTTCGCCCTCACCCGCCTGCTGCCGCGCCACGCCGGTTGGGTTGCCGAGGCCAGCGCCGGGGCGTCCGGCCTGTATGACCTGACAGCCGAGGCGCTTTCGGCGTGACCGAAGCCTTGCAGCATCCCTTCCCCGACGCTCCGGGCGAATTCGCCGCCGTGAAGGTCGCCCCCGGCATCCTTTGGCTGCGTTTGCCGCTGCCGATGGCGCTGGATCATGTCAATGTCTATGCACTGGACGATGGCGACGGCTGGACCATCGTCGACACCGGCATGTCCTCCAAACGCACCAAGGCAATCTGGCAGGGGCTGATGACCGTGCCGTTGGCGGGCAAGCCTGTCACAAGGCTGATCGTCACCCACCACCATCCCGATCATGTGGGCCTTGCCGGCTGGTTTCAGGGTCAGGGCGTGGAGCTTTTGATCCCGCGCACCGCGTGGCTTTACGCCCGCATGCTGACGCTGGACGAACAGCGCGAGCACGTCCCGGAGTCCCTGCTGTTCCAGACCCGTGCCGGCATCGACCCCGATGACATCACCGCCCGAGAGCGTCCGTTCAACTTCTGCGACGTGGTGGCGCCCATGCCCTTGGGCTTCACGCGCCTGAACGAAGGCCAGACCCTGACCGCCGGGGGCCGTCGCTGGGCGGTGCATCTGGGTCAGGGCCACGCGCCCGACCACGCCACGCTCTGGAGCCTTGACGACCACGTGATACTTGGTGGCGACCAGTTCCTTGCCACCATCACCCCCAACATCGGCGTCTATGCGACCGAGCCCGAGGCAGACCCGCTGAGCGAATGGCTGACCTCGTGCCGCCACTTCCGCACGCTGGCCACCCCGGACCAGCTTGTCCTGCCCGGCCACAAGCTGCCCTTCACCGGCCTGCCGACCCGGCTGGACCAGATCATCGCCTCACACGATTCTGCCCTGACCCGGCTTGAGGCGCAGCTGTCCACCCCCGCCACAGCAGTGCAATGTTTCCCACCGCTGTTCCGCCGTGCCATTGGCCCCGGCGAATTCGGGCTGGCCTTGGCGGAGACGGTGGCCCACCTCAACTGCCTGTTGCACCAAGGCCGCGTCCGCCGCCATCTTTCCGGGCAAGGCGCGTGGCTTTGGCAGGCCCTGCCCTGAAGCTGCGATATCGGGGCACTTGCCCTCGTGACAGGCCCGGACTTATCGGGTAAGGGCTTGGCCAAAGGTCGGCGGCTAAGCCTGCGGACCGTCAACAGATTGGCTTATCAGGAGGCTGGAAACATGAGCGAACACGTTCCGGGCAGCATGGACACCCGTGCACAGGAAAAGACCTTCAACAGCTTTCTGCGCATGGTCACATGGG
The DNA here is from genome assembly GCA_947371955.1 of Paracoccaceae bacterium. Classification (GTDB taxonomy): domain Bacteria; phylum Pseudomonadota; class Alphaproteobacteria; order Rhodobacterales; family Rhodobacteraceae; genus Stagnihabitans. The sequence continues at coordinate 54,358 of CANBRQ010000004.1, forward strand.
GCGCCGTGATTGCGGTTCTCGTGCTGATCGTCATGGCATTGGCCGACGCCTGACAGCCTATGGCCGCGCCCGTCGCGGCCTTTTTTTCGATTGAATAGATCAGCGAACAGGTGCCCCGATGTTGAGCCGCCTTCTTGCCTTTCTGGCCGTGGTGTTTTTGTCGGCCTGCGGGGCAGACCACAAATGGGCCACCGATGCCGAGGTCGCGAATGCCCGCTACGTTCAGGGCCCCCCGGCGTCGATCACGCTGATCACCTCGATCAATGGGCGCAGCGGTTCGGGCGCGCATTCTGCCCTGTTGATCAACGGCAGCGAGCGGGTGCTTTATGACCCGGCGGGTTCGTGGGAACTGTTGGACGGCGGCGCCCCAGAGCGGGCAGACCTGCACTATGGCATGACCCCCGGCGCGCTTGCCAGCTATCTGAAATTCCAGTCAGACGGCGTGTTCCATGTCGTCCTGCAAACCGTCGAGGTGTCGCAATCCGTGGCCGATGACGCGATTGCCGCGGCCATCGCGCAGGGGTCCACGCCGAAGGCGGCCTGCAGCAACTCGATCTCGACCATCCTTCACAAGGTGCCGGGGTTTGAAAAGGTCCCCGGTTCGTTCTTCCCCAAGGCCTTGTCGCATGGAATGGCCCAAGTGCCGGGCGTGCGGGAAGAAACGATGGAAGACATCAGCGGCCGACAAAGCATATCGCTGTTGCGCAGCACCACAGTGGCGACGAACTGACACCGGCACATTCCCGGCCTCGATTGACCGGGCTCAGACTGGCATGAGGCAAGCTTGCGTATTTTCGGCGTGATTCTTGCAGGCGGAGAGTCGCGTCGGATGGGCGCGGACAAGGCGCTTGTCCCGCTGGCGGGCCGTCCGATGATTGAGTGGGTGGCCGAACGTTTCGCACCCCAGGTCGAGGTTCTGTCCCTCTCCGCCAACGGCGACTCCGCCCGCTTCGCTTTCCTTGGCCTGCCGGTGCTGCCGGATGACGCCCGCAAGGGCCCGCTGTCGGGCATTCTGTCCGGTCTGCGCTGGGCGGCCCCGCTGGGTGCTACCGCGCTTGTTTCGGTCCCCTGCGACGGTCCTTTCCTGCCGCCCGATCTGGTGCCGCGCCTTTGCCTTGCGGCGGAGGGTGGCTTACCCGCCATGGCGACCTCGGACGGCGATCTGCATCCGACCTGTGCGATCTGGCCCATATCACTGATCCCGGCGCTGACAGCGTTCCTCGCCTCGGACGCCGTGCCGCGCCTGCGGGATTTCGCCAATGCCCACGGCGCGCGACAAGCCGCCTTCCCGCACGGCAGCTTCAGCAATGCCAACACGCCGGAAGACCTGTCGCGGCTGCAAGCGCGTCTGGGGGGCGCGGGATGAGCAGCTTTGACCTTGTCGCCGTCGTCGACTGGTCGGCCTCTGCCGCCCCGCCCCGACAGCGTCCGCAGGCGGATGCGATCTGGCTCGGGCTGGCCTCGGCCTCTGGAGTTGCGACCAGCTACCACCCTTCCCGGCACGCTGCAGAGGCTGCGATCAAGGCCTTGATCCTTCAGGCGCAGCAGGCGGGCGAAAGCTTGCTGGTCGGCTTTGACTTCCCCTTCGGCTACCCGGAAGGCTTCGCAACCCGCCTGACCGGCAAATCCGGCGCGGCGGCCGTCTGGCACTGGCTGTCCGAGGCCATCGAAGACGGGCCGGACAACCGAAACAACCGCTTCGCCGTGGCCGATGCAATCAACCAGCGCTTTGGCGGCCAGGGTCCGTTCTGGGGCAGGCCCGACAGCCAGCCCTTCTCGCATCTGCCCAGCCGCAAGACCATCGACTATCCGGCGCTGGGCCTTGCCGAACGGCGGCTGGTGGAAAAGCTGGTGCCGCGCGCACAACCGGTCTGGAAGCTTTACACGACCGGCGCTGCGGGTGGGCAAAGCCTGATGGGCCTGCCGATGATCCACCGGCTTTCCAACCTGCCCGGCACCTCGGTCTGGCCCTTCGCCCCAGCTGCCCCGGTGACGCTGGCCGAGATCTACCCATCGCTCCTCGCCCCTTCCGTCACCGCGGCCCTGGGACCCGGCGTCATCAAGGACGAGGTGCAGGTCCGCCTTCTGGCGCAATCGCTCTGGCGGTTGGGCCAGGCGGGGCAACTTGGCCCCTTGTTGGCAGCACCGCCCCCCGAAGCCCGCCAGGACGAGGGCTGGATTCTGGGCGCAGGTGCAGCCGAGACGCTGCGGGCCGCCCTATGACGGAAGGCTACCGCCTGCAACTCGGCCTGCCCGCCAACCTGCGGGCCGAGGCGGCGCGGTTGTACTGGCAGGCTTTCGGCAGCAAGCTTGGCCTTGTCATGGGGCCGGAACCGAAGGCACTGGCCTATCTGCATCTGGTCATCCGCGCCGATCACGCCATCATCGCCCTGTCCGACAGCGGGCGACTGCTTGGCCTCGCAGGGTTCAAGACCCCGCAGGGCAGCTTCGCCGCAGGAAGTCCGGCAGAGATGCGCGCAAGCTACGGCCCCTTCGGCGGTACGTGGCGGGCGCGCCTTTTGGGCTATCTGTCTGACGAGATCGACAATGAGAACTTTCTGCTCGACGGCCTTTGCGTGGTGGCAGACCAGCGCGGCCACGGAATAGGCTCGGCCCTGATGGGCGCCATCGCCGCCGAGGCGCGCCTGCGCGGCTATGGCTCGGTCAGGCTGGATGTGATCGACAGCAACAAAAGGGCGCAAGCGCTGTATGACCGCCTGGGCTTCGTCGTGACCAAGCGGGCCGAGATCGGAATCCTGCGCCACATCTTCGGCTTTCGCGCGGCGGTGACGATGATCCGGCAGGTTTAGCCCACCAAGGCCGCCGCTTGCACCCAATAGTTGGGATTGGACAAGGACAGCGTCTTCACGGACGCAAAAGCCAAGTCCCAATCTTCGAAAAGTCCAAAGCAGGTCGCACCCGACCCCGACATCCGCGCCAGAAGACAGCCCTTTTGCCCCGCCAAAGCTGCGATCACCGTGCCGATTTCCGGGGCGAGGCCAAGAGCCGCAGGCTCCATATCGTTGCGGCAAAGGTGCAGATAGGCGGCCAGTGCGGCGGTATCGTGCAAGCCCTCCGGCTCTGGCAAAGCAGGATTGTCGCGCTTGACCATGGCGCGGAACACATCCGCCGTGCCAAGGCCAAAACCGGGATTGACCAGCACCAGATAGCCCGGCGGCAGGGCGACGGGCGTGATCTTCTCACCAATCCCCTGCATCCGTGCGGCCACGCCTGACAGGCAGACGGGCACATCCGCCCCCAGCGCCAGAACCTCAGCCGCCGACGGGAGATCGCAGCCATAAAGAGCCGCCATTGCCGCCAGCGTCGCCGCCGCATCCGCCGACCCGCCCCCGATGCCCGAGGCCACCGGCAGCCGTTTGTTCAAAGTGATCGCCGCCCCGCGCCCCATAAGCGAGGCCGCCCGCAGCACAAGATTGTCCGGTCCCGCCGAAAGCCCTGCCCCCATCGGGCCGGTCACCGTCAGACCAAGGCTGTCTGCAACCTCCACCCGAACCACGTCGCCGAAATCAGCGAAGGCCACCAGACTGTCCAGCAGATGATAGCCATCCGCCCGACGTCCGGTCACATGCAGGGCCAGATTGATCTTGGCCCGTGCAATCCGCTCAACCGCCATTGGCAGCCGCCGCTTTTTCGTCCTTCAGCACCTGATCCAAGCCCACGTCAAGCTTGCGGTTGATCCGGGCCACGTCCTTGTCTTCCGGCTTGAAAGACAGGGCGCGGTGCCACTGGTACTGCGCCTCGCGCTTGCGGCCCACCATCCAGTAGACATCGCCCAAATGGTCCGTAACCACCGGATCGACCGGCATCAGGACCGAAGCCTTTTCCTGTGGCACCACCGCTTCGGCATAGCGGCCCATTCGGAAATAGGCCCAAGCGAGGCTGTCGATGATATAGCCCTGATCGGGTGCGGCATCGACGGCCTTCTGAATCATCGCCAAGGCGATATCAAGGTTCTCACCCCGGTCGACATAACCATAGCCCAACTCGTTCAACAGACGCGGCTCGTTCGGGGCCAATGCCAGGGCGGTCTTGTAATCCGCCTCTGCCGCCGGCCAGTCGCCCTTCTCGAAGTTGCAGCCACCGCGCCGGTAATAGATTGGCCAGTCGCCCGCAGAGGGCTTGGTTATCAGCCCGATCGCCTGCGAATAGACGCCAATCGCGGTGTCGCAATGGCCCTGCCGGCGCAACGTGTCGCCGTAAGCGGTCAGCACGCCGGAATCCTTTGGATGCGTGTCGGCCAGCAGCTTCAGAAGACCCACGGCCACATCGACCTTGCCCGCCTCGATGCTGGCATTCGCCTGCCCCACCACGGCCGAGACATAAGCGGCATCGCCCACCGGCACCTTGGCGAAGGCCTCGGCGGCCAGATCGTATTGCTGCAGCTTGTCCAGAAGGCGTGCGGTCATCAGTTGCGCTTCGACATGGTCGGGGCGGAGTGCTGTGGAGATGCGGGTGTTGATCAGGGTGAAAGTGTCGTCTGCCTGATCGGCGAGAACCGTGGCGAGGGTGAAGAAGGCCTCGGCCAGACCCTCCTGCGGGGTGCGGGCCACGTCGAAGGGCACGGGCTCGCCGGCGGCCAGCCTGCGGCGCAGGTCGGCCAAGCCGTCGTCCAATACCGGGCCGTAGACCCTGTCAATCAGCGCCACGGCATCCTTGCCCCGCTCCAGCTGGCTTAGGATTTCGGCATGCGCTAACACGCCGCGCCTGAGGCCGTTGATCGCGGCGGCCTTGGGATCGGACAGAAGCTTTTCGGCCCCTTCGAAATCGCCGGTCTGGGCCAGCGCCAAGGCCTTGTGATAGAGACCAAACGTCTCCATCCCCGGCGTGGCGATGATCTTGTCGAAGGCGGCAGAGGCATCAGACATCTTGCCAGTGCCCACCTCGGCCCAGGCGGTGACCAGCCCGTCCATCAACTGGCCGATCGAGGCGCCAGCGGCCTGCGCCTTCAGAATGCCCGCGAAGTCGCCGTTGATCGCGTCATCGGTCAGGATCGTCATGGCGCCGATCTGGCTTTTCGACCCAAGCGCGGACAAGGTGCGGGCCAGCTTGCCCGCCTCGGCCACATGGCCCTGCGCCAGCAGCGCGGTCACGGCTCCCTCCAGCAGGTCGGGGTTCTGCGGATCGACTTGCAGCGCCACGCCAAACCAATAGGCCGCCGCAGCGAAATCATGCGATCCGAGGGCTTGCCGCGCCGCAAGATAGGCCCCGGCACTGTCCGGCAGGTCCGCCACATCGGCAGGTTTGGCCGCCGGAGGCGGTGTCGTGGCCGTCGTCCCGGCGGCCAAAGGGCCGCATGCCAGCCCAAAGGCCAGACTTGACGCAAGGATCAGGGACAGGGTGGGACGCGGCATAAAGTACTCCTCGGACGATGCCCTACGCTAAAGGGGCAAGGGCCGAAGGGCAATGCGGCCCGATGACCTTCGCACCGGGCCGCCTATGACGTTTCAGTGAGAAACCTCACATATTGGGATAGTTTGGCCCACCACCGCCCTGCGGCGTGGTCCAGGTGATGTTCTGCGACGGGTCCTTGATGTCGCAAGTCTTGCAGTGCACGCAGTTCTGGAAGTTGATCTGGAAGCGCGGGTCCTTGCCTTCTTCGCGCACCACCTCGTAGACGCCCGCCGGGCAATAGCGTTGCGCCGGTTCGTCGTATTGCGGCAGGTTCACCAGGATCGGGATGTTCGGATCCTTCAGCTTCAGATGTGCGGGCTGATCCGGGTCATGGTTGGTGGCCGAATAGGCGATGTTGGTCAACCGGTCGAACGACAGCACGCCATCGGGCTTGGGATAGTCGATCTTCGGGAAATCGGCCGCCTTGCCGGTATGGGCCGCGTCGGTCTTTTTGTGCTTCAGGGTGCCGAAAACCGTCATGCCGAAGGTGTTCAGCCACATGTCCAGCCCACCACCCAGCAAGCTGGCCATCAGCCCGTAGTTCGACCACAGCGGCTTGACGTTGCGCACCTTCTTCAGGTCGTGTCCCACGGCACCGGTCCGCACCTCGGTCTCGTAATCGGTCAGTTCATCGCCACGACGCCCGGCGCGGATCGCCGCATAGGCCGCCTCCGCCGCAGCCTTGCCAGAGAGCATGGCGTTATGATTGCCCTTGATGCGCGGCACGTTGACCAGACCGGCCGAGCAACCCAGAAGCGCCACGCCCGGTGCGACCATCTTCGGGATCGACTGCCAGCCACCCTCGGAAATCGCCCGCGCGCCGTAAGCGACACGCTTGCCGCCTTTCAGCAGGTCAGCCACCATCGGGTGATGCTTGAAGCGCTGGAATTCCATGTAGGGGTAGAGGTGCGGGTTTTCATAGTTCAGGTGCACCACAAGTCCGATGTAAACCTGATTGTTCTCAAGGTGATAAATGAAGCTGCCACCGCCCGCGTTCTTTCCCAGGGGCCAGCCCATCGTGTGGGTCACGCGGCCCTCGTGGTGTTTGGCAGGGTCGATCTGCCAGATTTCCTTCATCCCCAGACCGTATTTCTGGAAGGTCTTGCCAGCATAAAGGTCATATTTTGCGATCACCTCTTTCGACAGGCTGCCGCGCACGCCTTCGGACAGGAAGACATACTTGCCGATCAGCGCCAGCCCCGGCTCATAGGACGGGCCGGGCGTACCATCTGGGTTCTTGCCGAACTCACCGGCCACCACGCCGCGCACTTCGCCGCCGGCACCGTAAACCAGTTCCGAACAGGACATGCCCGGGAAAATCTCGACCCCCAGAGCTTCGGCCTGCTGCGCCATCCAGCGGCAGACATTCGCCATCGACACGATGTAGTTGCCATGGTTGTTCATCAAGGGCGGCATCGGCCAGTTCGGGATGCGGATTTGGCCTGCCGGCCCGAGGATGTAGAAGTTATCCTCCGTCACCGCCGTCTTGATCGGCGCGCCGCGTTCCTTCCAGTCCGGGATCAGCGCGTTCAGGCCCGAAGGGTCCAGCACAGCGCCCGACAGGATATGCGCACCCACTTCCGAGCCTTTTTCTAGGACGACCACGGACAGATTGCTATCCAGCTGCTTCAGCCGGATCGCGGCAGACAGGCCCGAGGGGCCAGCGCCCACGATGACCACGTCATATTCCATCTCTTCGCGCACGATGTCCTGTGCCATGACCATCTCCTGCAAATAGGTACCGGTTCCTTGCCCTAAGCCACTGTCAGGGTCAACGCTGCGGCGCACCAAAGACCTATCCGTCGCAGGCCGGCGCCAAGATTCTATCGCCCGGGCGACGATCCGCCGTTAATTCGCGCCCTGCCCCTTGCAATCGCGGCCACTTCGGGCTTTCTAGACGCTGCATGCAAGGTCATGGTCCGAAAAGGGCCGTGGCCTTGTTATTTGATTGAGTGAGCCGATGGAAAAGATTCCGCTAACCCGCGCAGGGTTCACCCTGCTGGACGATGAATTGAAGCAGTTGAAGTCGGTGGAACGCCCCGCCGTGATCCGCGCCATTGCGGAAGCACGAGAACATGGCGACCTTTCGGAAAACGCCGAATACCACGCCGCCCGCGAGAAGCAGAGCTTCATCGAGGGCCGGGTGAAGGAACTGGAATCCGTCCTGTCGCGGGCCGAGGTGATCGATCCGTCCAAATTCACCGGCGGCGTCAAGTTCGGCGCCACCGTTGTCGTGACGGATGAGGATTCGGGCGAGGAAAAGACCTTCCAGATCGTGGGCGAGGTCGAGGCTGATCTGGAACGCGGGTTGCTCAACATCCGCTCGCCGCTCGCCCGTGCGCTGATCGGCAAGGAAGAGGGCGATTCGGTTGAGGTGAAGACCCCCGGCGGCCAGAAAAGCTATGAAATCCTGAGTGTGCGCTTCGTCTGAGCCTTTCGGTCAGAAGCCCGCGTCGCAGGACTGATGCCCTTGGGCTTTTGCACATGACGTGCGAAGGTCGACCGCAGATCAGCCCGTCTTGTCACTGACATCGGTAGTGGAACAAGGATGCCCAGGAAACCTGTAGACGCAGCCAGCCTGAAATCTCCGCCCAAAGGCGGCACGCAGGTCCATGCTCTAGACTGGGCGGCGGGGTTCTTCACGGCGGTCTGGCTGCTGGGCGTGGGCATCTACGTCTGGTCCGGTCTCAGCCCGGCCGGACTGGTGGGTATGGCGATGACGGCGCTGGTCGTGGCGCTGCCATTGGGCATGGCGTGGTTCACCGTCTCGACCCTGAAATCGATCCGCAACCTGCGGGCCGAGGCGAGCCGGCTGCAGGGCACCGTCGATGCCATGCGGGTGTCTTACGCATCGACCCAGCAGCAGGTACTGGCCGCAAGCGCCCTGCGCCCGGTCGAACGCCCGGCAGAGCGATCGGGCGAGCGCAAGGCCGACGAGACAAGCGGCGAGCCCGCGTCAGTGCCCTTCGCCTCGCGTCGCGATGGCGGCCTGACGGTGCCCTCGGCCGACCGCAAGGCCGCCATGTTGCCGCCCCGTCCCGCCTTGCCAAGCGAAGAGCAGCCCGGTCTGGCACTTGGCACGCCGATTGACGACCAGCACGCTCCGTTGCAGGTGCCGGATTTCTTGCGCGCGATCCATTTCCCGGAAGGCCCAGAGGACAAAGCCGGCTTTCAGGCCCTTCGGCTGGCACTCAGCGACAGAACCACAGCCAAGCTGATCCGCGCCGCACAGGATGTGCTGACCCTGCTGGCGCAGGAGGGCATCTACATGGATGACCTCTCCCCCGACCGCGCCCGCCCCGAGCTATGGCGCCAGTTCGCCGCAGGCGAGCGTGGCCGCGCCATTGCGGGGCTTGGCGGGGTGCGCGACCGGTCCTGCCTCGCCCTGACCGCCACGCGGATGCGCGAAGACGCCGTCTTCCGCGACGCCGCCCACCATTTCCTGCGGTCCTTTGACAAGGCGGTCGCTGCCATCGAACCCCGCGCAACCGATGCCGAGTTGAGCCTGCTGTCCGACACCCGCACCGCGCGGGCCTTCATGCTGTTTGGCCGGGTGACCGGGACGTTTGACTGAAGCGTTGCGTCTCTGCCCGGCGCCGGGAGGGTTTCACACCCTCCGGTGGAGTATTTGCGCCTCGGGGAAAGGGAAGCGGGTCAGTTGATCCGGCTGACCACGTAATCCGCGAGGTCCGACAGCGTCTGGCGCAGCGGATGGTCTGGCAGGACTGTCAGGGCCTGACGGGCCTTTTCAGCCCAGACAAAGGCCTCGTCCCGTGCGGCTTGCAGGCCGCCGGTTTCGGTGAGGAGCATCATGGCGTGATCAAGGTCGCCGTCGCGCTGGTCGCCCTTTTCGATCACACGGGTCCAGAAGGCGCGCTGTTCGGGCGTGGCTTTGGCCACAGCCTTGATCATCGGCAGGGTGACTTTGCGCTCGCGGAAGTCGTCTCCGATGTTCTTGCCGATCTGGGCCGAGGTGCCGCTGTAATCCAGCAGGTCATCGGCAATCTGGAAGGCGATGCCCAGCGCGTCGCCATAGTTGTAGAAGGCGCGGACCTGATCCTCGGGCGCGCCGGCAATGACAGCGCCGACCTCGCAGGCGGCGGCGAAAAGGGCAGCAGTCTTGCCGCGCACCACTTGCAGGTAGATGGCCTCATCCGTCTTGAGGTCTTGCGCGGCGGTGAGTTGCAGAACCTCACCCTCGGCAATCGTGGCCGAGGCATTGGCGAGGATATCCAGCACCCGCAGGGTTCCGGTTTCCACCATCAGTTGGAAGCTGCGCGAGAAGAGGTAGTCGCCGACCAGAACCGAGGATTTGTTGTCCCACAAAAGGTTAGCCGTCGGGCGGCCCCGGCGCTGGCTGCTTTCGTCAACGACATCGTCATGAAGCAGGGTCGCCGTGTGGATGAACTCCACCGTTGCAGCCAGTTTGATGTGGTGGTCGCCCGTGTAACCGCAGATCCGGGCAGCAGCCAAAGTCAGCATCGGGCGCAGACGCTTGCCGCCCGCCTCGACCAGATGGGCCGTCACCTCGGGGATGCGCGGCGCGTGTTTCGAGGCCATCCGCTCGCGGATCAGCACATTGACGGCGGCCATATCCCCGGCCAAGGCGTCCGCGAGGTCGTCTTGCGGCCTGAGTGGCACCTTCTTGTCCATCGCGTTCATCGCTTTCCTTACCGTTCCTGCGCCCGGATCTTGCCCCGGCGCGTGGAACCAATCCTTCTGGACTTGGCCCCCCGGCTTCCGTAAGTCTGGCCCATGCGCCTGTTGTTACGCACCAATGACCCGACCCTGATCGCCTTCGCCCAAGCCTTGCTTGCGGGCGAGGGTATAGCGGCGTTTGAAATGGACGTCCACATGAGCGTCCTTGAGGGATCGAGCTTTCTGCTGCCGCGACGGTTGATGGTGGCAGACCGCGACCACTTTGTGGCCCAGGCCGTCCTGCGCGACAATGACTTTCCGCAGGATAGCCTGCCGGGATGAGTGCGGACCTGACGCACGAC